>DATAXV010000099.1:0-42356 GCA_036272915.1 Candidatus Dormiibacterota bacterium | reverse complement strand
GGCCGAAGGTGGAGTAGGTGTGGAAGACGGCGTCACCCTCGCGCAGGAAGCAGCTCACGCCCGGCTGCTCGCTGGGCTCCTCTCCGAAGTAGTAGGCGGTGCCCGCCTCCTCGTGCTCGGCCAGGGTTCGGTAGTTGTACTCGACGGGAGCGAGGGAGCTGTCCATGGTCACCTGGAAGTCGTAGTTGAAGTCGCTCCCGTACGAGGAGTACCAGGCGAGGTTCCAGCCCTTCTTCGCCTTGTAGGCGTCGAGCTTGGCCAGGGGCGCCCTGGAGATGAGGGCGAAGGTCGTCTCGCGCGCGCCGAGGTGCCGCAGCATACCCTCGGACATCTCGTCGGCGCCGGCCGAGCAGCTCGAGCAGCCGTCTTCCCAGCTGGGATCGAACATGAAGTGCTGGATGATGAGCTGCCGTCTCCCGGCGAACATGTCGAGGAGCGAGACCTTGCCCTCGGGC
The DNA here is from genome assembly GCA_036272915.1 of Candidatus Dormiibacterota bacterium. Taxonomy (GTDB): domain Bacteria; phylum Chloroflexota; class Dormibacteria; order Dormibacterales; family Dormibacteraceae; genus DATAXV01. The sequence goes on along the minus strand of DATAXV010000099.1, from coordinate 41,901 downwards.
CCCTCGAACACGTACTCCTTCTCGACCCGGACCATGGGGAGCCGTCGCCGGTCGGCGCTCAGCTCGTCGCGCGCCCGGGTCAGCGCCTTCTCTCGGACCAGCAGGTCCTTGCGCGCCCCCAGCCACCCCTCCTTCGAAACGATCTCGGGCAGAGCCATTGGTTGCTTCCTCCTTCAGCACGACCGTTCTTCATAAGCTCCGGACCCTGCCGGAGCTTGAAACTCATCGCCCTGAAGCGAGAAGCAGGTTCCGGAGGACGCGCGCCTCGAGGCCGTCCGGCACCCCAAACCGCGTGGCCAGGCTACGGTTTGTAGGGCGGAAAATACCCCGACCAAACGCGGACCTGTGCGCAAGCCTGTGGAAAACGTGGAAAACTCGTTGGCCGAGCGCTGGGGAGGGAGCATCTGAGGAGGCGCTTGGGGGCACTCTCTCGGGGGGAACCTCAGAAAGGTAAACGTTTGGGGGTGCTCCAGACAACGTCCAAAAACCCGTTCGACGGCAGCTTACCCGGTGTAGCCTGACCCGCCCGATGATCCGAGCCGGTACCGGGCTCTCGGCAGGTAGGTCGACGCGGGGCGTCCGAGGCGGCTCTCGAACAGGACGAACCGCTCCACCCGCCATGCAGGCAGCTCCGGCGGGTCGAGCGAAGGCAGCGGAGAGCCACCGCGCTCCCGGGCTCTGGCGAGCGTCAGATGGGCCGTGAAGGGATGGTCGGGCGGGGATAGCCCGATGACCCCACAAGCCTCGTCCACGGCGCCGGCGAGCGTCTGAAGCGCCTCACCGCCCTCCCCCACGCCCAGCCACAGCACCCTGGCCCGGCGACCGCTGCCGAACGTGCCGAGCCGGCTCAGCCCGAGGTCGAAGGACGGATGGCGGACCGCCTCCAGCCGCTGACGGAGCCGCTCGAAGGTCGGCGGCTCAAGGCCGCCCAAGAAGCGCAGGGTGAGGTGCAGGTTGTCCTCCGGAGTCCATCGGAAGCCGGAGATCCGGGCCGAGCAGTCGCGCAGGTACTCGGCGAGCCGGCGCCGCTGGGGATCGGGCAACTCGACGGCGACGAAGGTCCGGACGCGAGGACGCTCCATCCGCACATCGTCGCAGCAGGCGGCGCGACCTGGCGGGCGGCCAGGTTCACCCACCTCGCATCGGCGGCGTCAGCCGTCAGACTGGTCGAATGAATAGCACGGCCCTGGCCGGCCTGGTCATGGGCATCCTCGCCATCGTCCTCGGTATCGGGCTGGTCTTCGGCGGGCTCCGGCGCCGGCAGATGAAACACGACAACGCCCCCACGTACCAGGCACTGGGCGGGCCGATCTACATGGTCTTCCAGTTCGGATGCGCCGGCCTCCTCATCCTCGTCGGCCTGATCATGGTCGTCGCCACCGCGATCCTTCTGATCGCTCACCACTGATCACCTCCGGCGGGAGTGTCGGGCGCTGTCGAGCTCGGGCCGCGCCCCCGGTATCGACCGTCCGGAGAGGTGAGGTATCAGGCCTCGAGGAGGGGCCAGGTCTCCAGCAGCAGCTTGAGGGCGGCGAGCACGGTCACGTCGGCGTGATCCAGGGGAGGCGCCACCTCGAACACGTCGAAGCCGACCAGGGACGTTCCCTGTGCGATCTGCCGGATCAGCCTCAGCGCCTGCCGGGTGCTCATGCCGCCGGCCACCGCGATCTCGGTGCCGGGGGCGTGGGCGGGGTCGAGGGCGTCGATGTCGAAGGACACCTGCACCGAGCGCCCGGCCAGCGCCTCGCGGATCCGGTCCAGCGATTCCTGCGGCTGGTCGTCGAGGTCGGCGGCGGTGACCATGGTCACGCCTCGCTCCCGGATGAAGTCGATCTCCTCCGGGTCGAAGTCCCTGACTCCGACCAGGACCACCGCGGCGGGGTCGATACCGGAGACCTCGAGCCCGCGCCGCAGGGCGCAGCCGCAGGTCCACCGGCCGCCCCGCGAACTGTCGCAGAGATCGGGGTGGGCGTCGACCCAGAGCAGGGCCAGGTCGGGATGCCTGCGGGCCTGCGCGGCCAGCACCGGGATGGCCGCGCAGTGATCCCCACCGAGCACGCTGAGGGCGGCGCCGGCGGGCACGGCGGCGAGCCGGTCGGCGACACGGGCCCAGCCCGCCTCGACGCCGTCCGCCATCCGCAGGTCACCGAGGTCGTGCAGATGGAGGCCGGTCAGCGAGCGGCCTCGCTCGTCCACCGGCGGCAGTGAGGCGGAGAGGACCCGGATCGCGTCCGGGGCCAGGGCGGCGCCCTTCCGGTACACGGCGGAGCCGTCGTACGGGATGCCGGCGACGACCACCTCGGCGCGATCCTGCGTGACCTGCTCCAGCCCCGCCCATCGGGCGAGCCCACTCAGCTCCATCGTCATCGAACGCGGCTCAGGCGGCCGCCGTCGGCGAGGCCGACGGGGACACCGAGGGCGACGGGCTGGGCGCGGCCCGGCTGGGCAGGTCGGAGGGGCCGAAGTGACCGACGAAGGGCACATGGTCGCCGATGGCGAAGACCACCGGAGCGAGGTGGGAGTCCGCCAGCTGCGACTCCAGCACGTTGCCGTAGAGCGACTGCAGACGGTGCAGGGACGTGAACTGCGAGATCTGCGCCCCTCCCGGCTGCTTGGCCGCGGCGACGGCCTGCCTGAGGTCGCTCTTGCTGACCACGCGGGCGAGGATGGGATTTCCGAGCAGGTAGTAGCGCATGGTCCTGACCTGGGCGGCGTCGAGGCTCGAGCCGTCAACGGACGGGCCCAGGGCCTTGCCCATCGCGACCATCGTCGAGAGCACGAAGTAGCAGGCGAGGATGGCGATCAGCCCGTGGACGAAGACCCCGAGAAGCCCGTCCCAGCCCTGGACCAGGGGCATGCGGTGAACGATCCCCCCGGCCCGCCCGACGCCATAGGCGACCAGCCCGGCCAGGATCACGAGCACCAGGGCGGCGACGATGCCGGGCAGGTGCAGGCGCGCGAACAGCTTGGTGATGCCGTTCCAGTGGGAGAAGCCGATCCAGAGGACAAGGACGAAGCCGATCTCGAAGAGGATGGGCTGGATCATGCCTCGGCGGAAGCCGATGGCCACGGCCGCGACGACCGCGATGACGATGAGGATGTCGAAGATCAAGTGCGGCCTTCTGCTGCTCTGCGCTGACCGACTCGGAGCGGGCTCTCCAGTACCAGGTAACCGCAGAACATGACGGCGATCGCGACCAGTTCGCCAATCGGGGCCAGCACCCGGATCCCCGCCACCTCGCCGCCCAGCCCGTGCGCCGCGGCGGCGACGAAGGCGCCGCCCGCGATCAGGACCAGACCACCGACCCGATTCCGGGCGGCGCCGTGGCGCCGGGCGGTCCACGCCGACCAGGCGGCCCCCCCGATCAGGGCGAGGCTGCCCAGGCTGTTGGTGATCGGGGCCAGGATCGGACCGATGCCGTCGATGGCGCCGCGCGGCGGCACCGCCTGATGCAGCAGCGCGCCGTGCACCGGGGCGGCGGCGATGCCGACGATGGCGACCGCGGAGACGACGCCGACGACGAGGAGGACGGCGGCCGCGCCCCGCTGGCGGAGCAGGATCAGCACCGACCCGGCGCCCAGCCAGAGCACGTCAAGCAGGCCGCCGAAGAGGTAGTACAGGCGATAGGAGGCGTCCGACCAGCCGACTGTGCCGGCCATCCCCTCTGTCACCGCGGCGAGGGCGAACATGGCCAGGGCCACTCCCCAGGCGAATTGATAAGGCTTGCGCCTCCACCACCACTGCCGCAGCACAAAGAGGGAGAAGACGAGACCCACAAGTCCAGCCGCGAACGGGATGACCAGCACCGACGGAATTCTACGGTCTCCCCGTACAGTCGGACGCGTGGCAACGCTACCCGTGATCGATCGAGTCTCTAAGGTAGACTCCAACCCGGATCCCGTGGCCCGAACGATCGCGATTGCAAACCAGAAAGGCGGCGTGGGAAAGACGACGACCGCCGTTAATCTCGGCGCGGCACTCGCAGAGGAGGACCGGCGCGTACTGCTCGTGGATCTCGACGCCCAGGCACACCTGACCATCAACATGGGAGTGAAGGCGCCTGACGACCTCGAGCACACGATCTACGACCTGCTCGTCAACCCTGAGTGCTCGGTCAATGACGTGGTCCTCGAGAACGAGGCCATCGGGCTCCACTACCTGCCGAGCAACATCGAGCTCTCAGGTGCGGAGACACAGCTGCTCAACGAGATCGGCCGGGAGAGCATCCTCAAGGAGAAGCTCGAGCTGGCCCGCAACCGCTACGACTTCATCATCATCGACTGTCCCCCGTCTCTCAGCCTGATCACCATCAACGCCTTCGTCGCCTCCGACGAGGTGATCATCCCGCTGCAGTGTGAGTACTTCGGCATGAAGGGCATGCAGCAGCTGCAGCGCAGCGTCGACAGGGTGCGCGCGAAGCTCAACCCGCGCCTGCGTGTGATCGGGATCCTGCCCACCATCTTCAAGTCCCGGACCCTTCACTCGAAGGAGGTCCTGGACCTGGTGAAGACCCATTTCGGACCCCTTGTCTACGACTTCGCGATCAAGGATTCGATCCGTTTCGCGGAGTCACCGCTGGCGTCGGCGTCGATCCTCCAGTACGCTGGACAGTCAGATGGTGCGAAGGCCTACCGACAGCTTGCAGCCGCCGTGCTGAACCACCACTGATCGCTATGGGGAAGTTCAAGCGCGTCACACTCGAGGGTTCGGAGGAGCTGTTCCGGCCGACCAAGCCGCAGATCACCGAGACCCGCGACACGATCACTGAGATCGTGCACGCCCAGCCCGCCGAGGAGAAGGCGCAGCACACGCTGCACCTCACCGCCGAGGAGGTCGAGCTTCTGCTGGAGGCGATCCAGACGGCGAAGTACCCGGAGCGGGCGCGTGGCAAGGTCCCCCTGTTCAAGCACGAGCGCTTCGACGAGATCCGCGCCAAGCTGAGGAATATGCGGGCCTGATCCCCGGGCTCAGTGCCACCTGGCCCGGCGCAGGACGTAGGCCAGGGTCCAGACCAGCATGAGCAGAATCAGGAAGACGCCGAACAGGATTGCGGCGAGGTGCATGGGGTAATACAAGCACGTGGCACGTCTGAGCATCGTCAAGATACGTGGAGAGCGCGACGTCAACGGCTACCTGGTGACCTGCCCCGGCACCCATGAGGCGGTCGTCATCGACGCGGTCGAGCCGGCCGAGAAGATCATCGGCCAGCTCAAGGGCGTGAGCCTCCGCTGGATCGTCGCCACCCACGGCCACACCGGCCACGTGGCCGGCAAGGAGGCGCTCAAGGAGGCCACGGGGGCATCGACAGCGATGCACGTCGCCGACGCCAAGGCCTACCTCCGCTCCGCCGACCGCTACGTGACCGACGAGGACACGCTCCCCTTCGGGGCCTTCTCCCTCCAGGTCATCTACACGCCGGGGCACACGCCCGGCAGCCTCTGCTTCCTGGTCGGCAACCACCTCTTCACCGGCGACACCCTCCTCGCCGGCGGGATCGGCAAGCAGACGCCGGAGACCGATGTCCGCCGCCAGCTGATGTCGATCGGGACGAGGCTGGCCCGGCTGCCGATGGGGACCGCCATCTACCCCGGCCACGGGAGCGTGACCAACCTCGAGACGGAGATGCGGACCAGCCCCGTCTTCCGGCCGGTCAGGGCGGGCTGACCGGAATCAGGACCGGGGGCGTCCGAGTGCGCCCGTACGCTGTGGAGCGATGACCGCGCGCTCGCCGATCCACAACGTCACCTTCGACGCCGCCGACCCTCACGCCCTGGCCCGCTTCTGGCAGGGGGTCACCGGCTTCTCGCTGGAGGGTTCCGAGCAGGACGGGGAGGTCCAGCTCTCGCCGCCGGTCGACACCCACCCGGGCCTGCTCTTCATTCGCGTCCCCGAGGGCAAGACGGCCAAGAACCGGGTCCACATCGACGTCATGCCTCTGGAGGGCACGCGTGACGAGGCGGTGGGCAGGGCGCTCGCCACCGGCGCCCGGATGCTGGCCGACTTCCGAGAGGCCGACGGCACCGGCTGGGTCGTGCTCGCCGACCCCGAGGGCAACGAGTTCTGCATCGAGCGATCGGTCGGGGAGCGCGGTCTGGCCTGACCCGCGCCGGGCTCACTCCGCGGTGATCGAGCCGAGGCCGCTCACGTGCCGCTGGACCGACGCCGGATGGCCGGCGTAGGTGACCTTGCCCAGGCCGTTGATGGTGACGTCCAGCGAGCGGTCGGCGCGGACGCGGCAGGCGCCGGCACCGCTCAGGCTGATGTTGACCTGCTCGGCGTCCAGCGTGTCCGCGCGGTAGTCGCCGGCACCGCTCATCTGGACCTCCTCGGTCGACGTCGAGCCGGTCAGGCTGACGCTGGAGGCACCGGTCAGCTGTGCCGTGAGGTCACTCGCGCGGAGGTTCTGGATGTCAGCCCGGGCGGCTCCGTCGAGCTGCAGACGGACGTGGCCGCCGGCCGGCGACGCCGCCTGCAGCAGCCCCGCTCCCTCCACCGCGATGCTGCTCACGCGGGGCAGGGTGAGGTGGTAGACGATGGGCTGGTTGGTGGAGATGCTGGCCCCGTTGGCGAGGCTGAGCCGGAGCACCGACCCCTGGACCGTGGCCCGGAGCTTCGCCAGCACGGCCGGCGCCGCCGACGTCGTCAGCCGCTCGGTCGCCCCCGACGCGAGGTAGAGCTCGGCGGGCACCCGCAGGTCGACACCGTCGACGCCGTGTAGGGAGAGGGAGTGGGCGGAGCCCGACGGGACGGCCGCCGGGGTCGGCGACGTTCCCGCCCCGACCGCGCCGGCCTGGCAGGAGACGAGCAGAAGACCGAGGGGCAGGAGGAGAAGGAACCGCTTCACGGGCAGCCAGGATAGCGGCACCGGCACGGCCGGAACGGGGTGCCCCCGGAATGATCGGGAGCACCCCGCTCGACCACGGGGGGTCAGTGTCGAATGTCTCTGCGCGTCATGCCGAACGCGCCGATCGCCGCTCCGCCGAGGGCGATGACGACGCAGGCGACGATCCCGGCCGTGTCCCAGTTGCCGACCATGGGCTGACCCAGGTGTTGGGTCAGCGCCAGCTGCTGCACCCAGTCGGGCAGCTTCAGGGCGGGGGCGACCAGGCCGATGAGGAAGGTCAGGATGACGACGAGGGCCGCCACCTCGCCGGCGATCGAGGTGCGGAGGAGTCCGCCCGCGGCGAAGCCGAAACCGGCCACGGCGGCGGCGTAGAGGCCGAGCTCGATGCTGCCCGCCATCGGCGTGCCCACGTCGCTCCCCGCGCTCTGCGCTCCGATCGCCACCCCGGCGGCGAGCAAGACCGTCATCACGGCGATGGCGAGGAGCACCCCGGCGGCGGCGGTCAGCGCCCACCGCCAGCGGGCGAGAGGCGTCGAGAGCAGCATCTCCAGGCGTCCGGAGGTCTCGTCGGAGGCCCAGCCCGAGACCAGCATCGCCGCCGCGAAGCCGACGAGGATGTAGCCGATCTCGACGAAGACGAGCTGAAGGAAGCCTCCCGCGGTGGTCAGGTTGTAGGCGGGCAGGATGGTGCGGAAGATCTTCAGCGTGTCCGGCGAGAGGCCGTTCAGGGCGGTTGCCGCCGAGCGGCTGGAGGCGGCCATCACCAGGCCGAAGAAGCCGATGCCCAGACCCCAGGCGATCGCGCTCGGGACCCGGTCGCCGAGGGAGCGGCGGATCGGGCCCGCCAGGCCGACGAGGACGCCGGGCAGGAGCGGGAGCTGCAGCGAGGTCGTCGCCCCGAGGTCGCGGCGCACAAACGCCTCCACGCCGAGGGTGAGCAGGATCGCGATCAGCAGCGCGACCGGGATCAGGGAGGGCCAGTCGTACCGGGCGGCGAGGGGGATGTTGTTCGCCGTCCAGTCGAACCAGGTGGCGTGGGCGACCCCGCCGAGCGCGGGTATCGCCGCCTTGTAGCCGTTGAGGAGGTACCCGGCGACGAAGATGAAGCCGGCGACGCCGGCCGACCCGGTGCGGCCCAGAAAGGGCGAGAGCACGAACGCGATCGAGCCGGACGCCAGCGCGACGAGGCCGAGCCAGAGTCCGTAGTCGAGCGCGCCGGCGAACGGGATCTTGTCGCCGGGGAGCGTGCCGAAGGCGACGCCCATAAGCCAGGCGGCGAGGGTCGCGATCACGACCATGACGGTCATCGCGGTCAGGTGCGCGGCGAGCTTCTCCACGGCGATCCGCCGCCGGCCGAGGGGGGTCGTCGCGAGCAGGTCGAGGCTGCCGCGGCGCGCCTCCCCGGCGAGCATGCCGGAGAGGGCGAGGATCGACCAGATGCAGGCCACGAAGATGAAGACGGGCCCGTATTTCCAGTTCACATAGCCGCCGACGGTGCCGACGTTGACCGGGTTGCCGATCAGGCCGGAGAGTATCGGCGAGCTGTGGGTGAGCTCGTTGGCCAGCCTGGCCAGGCCCTGACGGGAGTTGGGCGTCCCGTACACCGTGCCCACCCCGGCGCCGGCGACGAGCATCAGCCCGCCGATCAGTGCATTGACGATGATGAGGGAGAGCCTGGAGTCGCGAAGGCTCTTGCCGTAGAGGCTTCCCAGGCCGTAGACGCGGCGGAGCGGCGAGACCCTGGGCCGCGGCGCGCGGACCGTCGAATGATCGAGCTCAGCGGCCATCTCCACTCACCCCCACCGGCTGCTTGCCGTACTCGGCAAGGAAGGTCTCCTCCAGGCTGGGCTCCCGGCTGACGAAGTCGGCCAGCTGGAAGGCGGCGGCCGCCTTCACGACCGGCGCGATCGGTCCGTTGACGTGCATCCGCAGGGTGTGGTCCTCGACGACCACGTGGCTCACGCCCTCGAGGCGCTCGAAGGTCTCGGCCGGCACCGGCTCGGTGAAGCGGAGCTCCACCTCGTGCACGGCGAGGTCGCGAAGCGCGTCGACCCGGTCGACCCGGACCAGCTTCCCCTCGCGGATGATGGCGACGCGGTCGCAGGTCTTCTCCGCCTCGGAGAGCACATGGCTGGAGAGGAAGACGGTGTGGCCCTCGGCCGCCGCCTCCCCGATCACGGTGAAGAAGGTCTGCTGACCGAGCGGGTCGAGGCCGGACGTCGGCTCGTCGAGGATGAGCAGCTCGGGCCGGTGCTGAAGGGCGGCGATCAGGCCCACCTTCTGCTTGTTGCCCTTGGAGTACTCGCGGAAGCGGCGGCTCGGGTCGAGGTCGAAGCGCTCGATGAGGCTGTGCTGGTAGGCGCGGTCGACCCCGCCACGCAGGTTGGCGAAGTACTGCAGGGTCTGGCCCCCGGTGAGCCGGTCGTAGAGGGCGAACTCCCCGGGGAGGTAGCCGATGCGACGGTGGATGGCGACGGCGTCGCGGGTGGAGTCCAGACCGAACACGCGCGCCTTGCCGCTGGTCGGACGGATCAGGTCGAGGGTCAGGCGGATCGTGGTCGTCTTCCCGGCCCCGTTGGGACCGAGGAAGCCGAAGACCTCCCCCTCCTCCACCACCAGGTCCACGTCGTTGATGCCGCGGTGGCTCCCGTAGGACTTGGTGAGTTTCTCAGTCTCGATGACGGCGGTCATGGCTACTCCTCAATTGGCGAACCAGAAGCGAAGGCTCGCCTCGTCGGGCACCGGCCAGGAGCCGGTCGGGATGCCGAGGATCCGTTCCATCGCCTCGGCGTAGGCGGTCACGGTCCGAACCGCGTCCTCGTAGGTGGCGGTGCCGTCGCGCGTGGCCAGGAAGAGTCTTGTGGCGGTCTCGTTGACCGCCACGATGACCGAGATGAGCACCCTCGCCGTCTCGTCGGCCGGGCCCGCCGAGAACGTGCCCTCGAACTCGCCCTGAGCAAGGATCTCGGTGAGCAGCGGGGTGAGGCGCTCGGCGACCCGCAGCCGCAGGTGCTCGCGGACGATCGCGTTCTCGTCCGAGAGCCAGACGTCGAGCAGCGCCGCGAGGAATCCCCGGCGCTCCTCCTTCCACTCGACGATCCCGGCGAAGAACAGCTGCAGCTTCCGGATCGCCGGGATGTCGGGGTCGGCGACCAGCGGCTCCAGGTTCGCCGCCACGGTGTCGACCATCCGCTGGATGACCGCGTCGAGCAGGCCCGACTTGGAGTCGAAGTAGTGATAGAAGGCGCCGCGGGACGCCTCGGCCTGATCGAGCACGTCCTGAAGGCTCGTCTGCTCGTAGCCCTTGGTCTGGATCAGACGCATGGCGGCGTCGACGAACGCGTCTCTTCGCATCGCGTGGGCGGCTGGATCGACTACTCGTGCCATCTCTTTCTCATCACAAACCGACTGTCGGTTTATTTTAGGACGACAGCAGACGGACGGCGGGGGTTTTTCTGGCGAATTCCCGGTGCGGTCAGGCGGGGCGGACGAGCCTGCCGTGACCCGAGGCCGGCAGCGGCTCCCCGTCGCGGGCGACCAGCCTGCCCCGCGACCAGACGGCCCGGACGCGGAAGGGGAATGTCTGCCCCTCGAACAGGCCATGGACCTGCCGCGAGCGCATCATCCTCGGCTCCATCCTGGTCTCGGCACGAGGGTCGACCAGCACCAGATCGGCATCGGCCCCGACCTGGATGCCGCCCTTGCGTGGCCAGATGCGGAGGGACCGGGCCGGCGCCTCGGCGACCCAGCGAACGGCCAGAGCGGGGTCGCCCCACCGGCGGGCGAGCTCCAGACAGCTGATGTAGAGCGTCTGCACCCCGGGGCTTCCGGCGGCGGCCTCCCCCCAGGACCGGCCTGATTTCTCCGCGTCCTCATGGGGGGCGTGGTCCGTTGCCACGCGGTCGATGACGCCCTCGCGAAGGCCCTCGCGAAGTGCGTCCCGGTCGTCGGCAGTCCGGATCGGCGGGTACATCTTGCCCCACGGTCCGATCCGCTCCACATCCTCGTCGGTGCACCAGAGGTACTGGCTGCAGGTCTCCAGGATCATCGGCGAGGACGCCGCGAGCGCCTGCCAGGCCGCGTCAAGACCGGCGCGGCTGGACAGGTGGACGATGTGCACCGTGCAGCCGGTGGCGCGCGCGATCCGGTCGAGCGCCGCCACCGCCACGGCCTCGGCCAGGGCCGGACGGGAAGCCAGCACCTCCGCGTAGCTGTCCGCCGGCCGGGCGAACTCGCGCAGGATGCCGGGGTCCTCGGCGTGCACGGCCAGCGGCAGCCCGAGCTCGGCCAGGAGCGGCGCGCAGCGGGCGAGCGTGCCGTAATCGGGGGGCGCCTCGAGGCCGGGATCGCCGAGATCGAGGGTGTAGGTGATCTGCCGGTTCTCCCGGCGCAGCGCGTACCCGAGGTAGGCCTTGATCCCCACCGCTCCGGCGACGGCCAGCCCGCGCAGATCGGCCTCGGCCGCGCTCGAGCGAACCACCCCCCAGAGCGCGAAGTCGACGGACGCACGCTGGGCCACGTCGGCCGCCTTCTCCCAGAACACCTCGTCGGTGTCCACGGCCGGGATCGTGTTCGGCATGTCGACCACGGTGGTCACCCCACCCGCCGCCGCCGCCGCCGTTAGCGAGCGGAAGTCCTCCTTCTCGGGAAGGCCCGGGTCGCGGCTGTGGACATGGGCGTCGACCGCCCCCGGCAGCAGCCAGAGCCCGCCGCCGTCGATCTCCTCCGGATCCTCCCCGGTGGAGGCCTCGTCCCCGACGGCGATGATCGTCCCCATGTCGACCCGAACGTCGGCCTCGACCGGGCCCTGCGGCGTGTAGACGGTGGCGCCCCTGATCCTCACCGTCAGGCGCTTCCGGCGGCGGGCAGGTCGCCGCGGCGGAGGAGCGCCTGGTAGGGCACGCCGGTCCGCTCCAGGTTCTCGGCCGCACCCTCCTCCCGGTCGAGGACGCCGACCAGCTTGATGACCTCGCCACCGGCCGCCCTCAGCTTCTCGATGGCGTCGATGGCCGCGCCGCCGGTGGTCAGCACGTCCTCGATGACGGTCACCCTCTCGCCCCGCTCCAGGGCGCCCTCCAGCGCCTTGGCCGTCCCGTACTCCTTCTGCTTGGAGCGGACCAGGATCAGGGGCAGGTCCAGCTCCAGCGACACCGCGGCTCCGAGCAGCACCGCGCCGAGCTCGGGGGCGGCCAGCCGCTGCGTCTCCGGCGGGATCATCCCCGCCAGCGCGGCGCCCACCCGGCGGAGGATGGCCGGCTGGGTCTCGAAGAGGTACTTGTCCAGGTAGTGGCGGGAGCGCCGTCCGGAGCGGAGGACGAAGTCGCCCTCCAGCCAGGCCACTCGGGCGATGTCCCGTGCCAGGTCGTTGAGTTCGGCCGGCGGCATCAGGCGCGCCCGCCCAGGAGGTGGTGAGTCATGTGGGGGGATGGTAATGCTCCGGCTCCCGCCGGGAGGGGGACGGCCTTGAGCCGCGCCTGTCAGGATGCAAGGCATGTGTGCACGCCCGACGACGCCCTACGGGGCCTGGCCATCACCCATCAGCGCCGCCGACGTCGTCGCCGGGGGCCGGAGATTCCGAGGCGCGCAGTTCGTCGACGGCGACGTCTGGTGGACCGAGGGCCGGCCCGAGGAGCAGGGTAGGCAGGCGGTCGTCCGCCAGGACGCCGAGGGTCGCGTGCACGACGTCATCCCGCCGCCCTGGAACGCGCGCAGCCGGGTCCACGAGTACGGCGGGACGTCCTGGCTAACGGTCACGTTCGAGGGCGCCACGGCGCTCGTCTTCGCCAACTTCGCCGACCAGCGGCTCTACCGCGTCAGCCCCGGCGGGACGCCCGTCGCCATCACTCCGGAGCCCGATGAACCGGCGGCCCTGCGCTACGCCGACCCCGTGCTCGGCCCCGGTGGCGATGAGGTCTGGTGGGTGCGCGAGGCGCACCATGAGGGCACGGTGGTCCGCCACCTGGTCGGCGTCCGCGTCGATGGCGCCGGCGTCCGCGAGCTGGTCGGCGGCAGCGACTTCCTCGCCTACCCGCGGCCCTCGCCCGACGGGCGCCGGCTGGCCTGGGTCGCCTGGGACCATCCCCGCATGCCCTGGGACGGCACCGAGCTCCGCGTCGCCGACATCGGCTCGGACGGGGCCGTCGGTCCGGCGCGGACCGTCCTCGGCGGCGAGCGGGAGTCGGTGCTCCAGCCGGAGTGGACGGTGGACGGCGACCTCCACCTGATCAGCGACCGATCAGGGTGGTGGAACCTCTACCGCCTCGATCTGGAGTCCGGCGACCTGCGCGCCCTCTGCCCGCGCGAGGAGGAGTTCGCCGGGCCCCTCTGGAGCCTGGGCAGCGCCTGGTACGCCGCGCTCGACGACGGCCGGCTGGCCGTGCTCCACGGGACCGACGCCGAGGGCCTGGGCCTGCTCGACCCCGAGTCCGGCGACCTCCGCGAGCTCGACCTCCCCTACACCAGCTATGACGGCCTCAGCATCCAGGGAACGTCGCTGCTCACGGTCGCCGCCTCCCCCACCCACGCCCCGGGGATCCTGCTCGTCGATCTGGTCTCCGGCGAGCATCGCCATGTCCTCGTCGCCGTCGACCGCATGCCCGACCTCGCCTACCTGCCCCATCCGGAGGCGATGACGGTGGCCGGCACCGCCGGCCGCGACGTCCACGCCTGGGTCTACCCGCCGGCCAACCCCGACGTGGAGGCGCCCGCCGACGAGTTGCCGCCCTACATCGTGGTCGTCCACGGGGGACCGACCGGCCAGTCGCACGCCACGCTGAGCCTCGACGTCGCCTACTTCACGAGCCGAGGCTTCGGCATCGTCGACGTCAACTACGGGGGCTCGACCGGCTACGGGAGGGAGTACCGCGAGCGGCTCCGCGGCCAGTGGGGTGTGGTCGACGTCGAGGACGCCGCCAGCTCGGCGCGGGCGCTTGCCGACCAGGGCCTCGCCGACGGGCCCCGCCTGGCCATCCGCGGCGGCAGCGCCGGCGGATGGACGACGCTCGCCGCCTTGACGCGCAGCCGGGTCTTCAGCGCGGGCGTCTCCTACTTCGGCGTGGCCGAGCTGGAGCGCTTCGTCGAGACCACGCACGACTTCGAGTCGCGCTACATCGACGGGCTCGTCGGACCACTGCCGGAGGCGCTGGACCTGTACCGCCAGCGAGCGCCGCTGAACAACGTCGACGCGCTCTCCTGCCCGGTCCTGCTGCTCCAGGGAAGCGAGGACAGGGTGGTGCCCCCATCCCAGTCGGAGATGTTCCGGGATGCCCTGGTCCGCAAGGGCATTCCCCACGCCTATCTCCTCTTCGAGGGCGAGCAGCACGGCTTCCGGCGGCGGGAGACCAAGATCGCGGCGCTCGAGGCCGAGCTCTCCTTCTACGGGCAGGTCTTCGGGTTCGATCCCCCTGGGGTGCCCAGGCTTCAGCTCGAGGGCGCCCCCGGCGGGTAGTGCGGCCTCACCGCTGACTCAGCCAGGTGGGAGCAGGCCGTGATCGAGCCAGGCCTCGACATCCTGGCGGAAGCGCCGGGGATCGAGGTTGGGAGCACCGCGGAAGGCCAGAAGCGCATCCTCGGCCGAGACCATCCGGCGTCGGCAGCGGCACGAGCCGTCCCGCGGCGAGGTTGCGCGTGACGGAGAAGCCTCCCCTTGATCGAGTTGGTTCTTGCTCTGCTCGCTCAACTCGCGATGAGTGATTCGCCGCACCACAGAAACCATCTTCGCACCCTCGCTACGAGTCGCCGGTAGGCGGGTGGGCTTGCGGTGCTGCTCGGACCATCGAGAAGGGTCGCCCTGCTTGATCTCGAAGAGGATCCAAGCGACCGACCGGACCCGGGATCCGTACCGCCAATCTGGATGCCCTCAGAGGTCTCGTTCGGAGCCCCGCCAGCGTGGGGGGATGTGATCGAGTCGGAACGGCGCGTTCCACGCGATCTGGCAATCGGCGGCCAAGCTCGCGTCCACCTCTTCCAGCCGGCCGAGGACGGGGCCTATCTCGAACGCGAGGACCGCCATGTCCGATTGAACCATGGGATCGGGCGGGCGTTCGGGGCGGAGCATCAGCCCACGATGTCGACGGGCGGCGGACCCGCCGCGGACGGTGCACCAAATTGAGTGATCAGCGAGGACCGAACAGGGCCGCCGAGCTCCACGCCTCCTCGGCCAGGGCAGGCAACCGGTCGAGGTTGCGTATCACCCGCGCGTCCGTCTCCTCCGGATCCAGGGGACGGTAACGCTCGCGGCCAAGCGTGGCCTCGATCCAGTCGGAGAGACTGGCCAACTCACCGCCGAGGTGGCGGGCGAGGATGTCCGGGCGGGATGGGATCTCCCCACCAGCCGCCGAGTACGCATCGAGCGTCCTGCTGACCTCATCGGGATCTGGACGATCGCGGCCGCGCCGGGCGAATGTGGTGATCACGTAGGCGGCCTCGAGCGGTGCGCTGTCCGGTCCCGACGTGTCCCAGTCAACCAGCACCGGTCCGGACCCGGTGACGAGCACGTTCCAGGGTTCGACGTCGCGATGGGTCAGGACGTGTGGGCCGCAGGTGGCGAAGGTCTCGAGCACGCGCCGCGAGATGTCGAGAACGAGCGACAGCCGCCGGTCCAGCGAGTCCACCCATGCTCTTCCCTGAGCTCGGCCCTCCTCCAACCATTGCCCCCATCGTTCGGGAGGAACCGGCGGCAGCTGCCCGTACCACCAGTTCGGCAGGGGCGTCTTCGCGAGCCGGTGCAAACCGTGGACGCGAGCCAGGGTCGTTCCCAGCCAGGACGAGACGTCGTCGCCGGGCTCGAGCGGGCGGTGCTCGAGGAACGGATAGGCACGGAAGACGCCGTGGCCCTCGATACGGGCGGCGGCGCCGAATGCCGGGTGGCGTGGCCGGATCGGCTGCGGCATGTCGATGCCGGCGTCGAGCGCCATCCCCTCGAACTCCATGGCCAGCTCCAGGTCGGGGCGCCAGGAAGGATCCTCTCCGGACCAGAAGCGCTTGACGAGTATCGGACCCGAGCTCGTGTCCAGCCGCCAGTTCTCCTGGCTCGAGTGCCGGGGAACCAGGGGCCCGGTCGCGCTTCCCATCCCGAAGGCATCGGCGATCAGCTCCGCCGAAGGCGTGCCGGACCCAGCTTGCTTAACCACCGGGACTGCCGTCAGAGGGCGTGGGGTTCGGAGGGCTCGGGGACGGTGTCGGCAGAGGATCTCTCAATGACGGCGGACTCGGCGGCGTACGCGTCGACCCACGCGTCGGCGAGCGCCGCGCAGGCGTCGTCACGATTGGTCAAGGTCATGGTGTTCGGCGACAGGTGCTCGTACGCCCTGGCCTGAATCGGCGAGTTGAGCACGACGGGGAGCGGCCGGGCGCTATCGAACCGGAATCGCCGGCCGTTCGGCGCGTCCTCCATCTGGCCGGCGAGCCCTCGGCGCCGGAGCTCCTCTTGTTCGGTCTCGTTGGCGGCTCTGACCGTCGGGGTGCGCGCGCTCATCAGACCCCAGATCACCTGCGCCGCCCGCTGGATCGCCGAGACCCGCAGCAACGGCCTGAGGCCCTTGCCGTCCAATTCGGACCCGACGACGGCGAGTTCTCTGGCAAGATTCGCCCCCTCACTCGACGAGTCGAGCCCGAAGAGATCGGGCTTCACCTCCGTCATGCCCACCAGCCTAGACACCCCAGACGGATGCGGGGCGGACATTCACCCTTCGCCCCGCATCGATCGCGCTCACGGTCGAGCGCCGAAGGATCCCGGAAACGTCACTCCACCTTCGACAGGAAGTGGATCAGCGTCTCGATGCCGCGGTGGAAGTGGTCGAGCGAGAAGTGCTCGTTGGGCGAGTGCGCGCCGGCCCCGGCCTGGGCGATGCCGCCGCACACGATCTCGCCGCCCACCATCTCCTGGAAGTCGATGGTGACCGGAATCGAGCCCCCACTCCGCACCGGGAATGCCGGCTGCCCGAACCCGGCCTCGTAGGAGTCGGACAGCGCCGTGGCGCCCTTGCCGTGCCAGTCGAGCAGCACCGGCGGGGCCGTGCCCAGCTCATTGACGGTCACCGTGACGCCGGGGGTGCTCAACTCCTCGACGTAGGCCTTCAGGCTCTCGACGATGCGATCGGGGTCCTGGTCCGGCACCAGCCGCATCGAGACCTTGGCCATCGCCCGGGATGGGATCACCGTCTTGCTGCCCTCGCCGGTGAAGCCGCCGATGAAGCCGTTGACGTCGAGCGTGGGCCGGGCCCAGATCCGCTCCACCGGTGTGTAGGCCGCCTCCCCCTCGATCGCCGACGCCTCCATCTCGTCGCGCAGGACCTTCCCGAACGCCTCGGAGCGGTCCCAGGCGCCACTCTCCTCCTCGCTCGGCGCCTGCACGTCGTCGTAGTAGCCGGGGATGGTGATCACGCCGTCGCGGCCCTTGAGCTCGCCCAGGATGCGGGCCAGCGTGTTGCAGGGGTTGGGGGCGACGCCCCCGAAGATGCCGGAGTGGAGGTCGACGCCAGGACCCACGGCGACCAGCTCGACGTAGATGATCCCACGCAGCCCGGTGCACTGCTCCGGCTTCCCGTCGGGCGAGAAACCGCCGTCCCAGATCAGGGTCACATCGGAGTCGAGCTGGCCGACGCGCTGCCGAAGGTAGACGGGCAGCGACCGGCCCGAGATCTCCTCCTCGCCCTCGATCAGGAAGCGGAGATTGACGCGGAGCCCGGAGGCGATGGCATGGCGCGCGGCGTTGAGCACCGCCATGTGGTTGCCCTTGTTGTCGGAGCAGCCCCTGGCGTAGACGAACCCGTCGCGGACCACCGGCTCGAATGGAGGCGTCTCCCACATCTCCAGCGGATCCGGCGGCTGCACGTCGTAGTGGCCGTAGAAGGTGACCGTGCGGGCGCCCTCCCCGGCTCCCCGCCAGTCGGCACGGAGCACGGGGTGCCCGCCCTCGACGGTGTCGGTGATCGATACCTCACAGCCCAGGTCCCGGAAGCGCTGGGCCAGCCACTCGCAGTTCCGCCGCACGTCCTCCCGGTGCTCGGGCAGCGCGCTCACGCTGGGGATCCGCAGTTCTTCGAAGAATTCCTGCTCCGCCTGCTCCCGACCGGCGCGGGCGAGTTCGAGGGCGTGTTCGAGGTTCACACCGTCGAGGATAGCTCTCCCTCGGTGACGGGATAGAAGCAGGCCGCCCGGTGGTCACCCTCCCCCGCCTCGTCCAGCGCGGGCTCCAGCTCCGCGCATTTGGCCTGGGCGTTGAAGCAGCGCGTCCGGAAGCGGCAGCCCGACGGCGGGTTGACCGGGGAGGGCACGTCGCCGCGGAGGATGATCCTCGTCCGCTTGCGCTCGACCTCGGGGTCGGGGATCGGGATCGCCGAGAGCAGCGAGGCCGTGTAGGGGTGGATCGGGTTCCGGTACAGGTCCTTGGCCGGGGCCACCTCGACCACCTTGCCCAGGTACATGACCGCAACCCGGTCGGAGATGTGCCGGACCACGGAGAGGTCGTGGGCGATGAAGAGGTAGGTCAGGCGGAACCGCTCCTGGAGCCGCTCCAGGAGGTTCACGATCTGGGCCTGGATCGACACGTCGAGCGCGGAGATGGGCTCGTCGCAGACCACCAGCGACGGGTTGACGGCGAGCGCCCTGGCGATGCCGATGCGCTGCCGCTGGCCGCCCGAGAACTCGTGCGGGTAGCGGTTGCGGTGAGCTCTCGGATTGAGCCCGACCACCTCCAGCAGCTCGTCGATGCGCCGCTCGCGCTCGGTCCGGCTGCCGGCAAGGTGATGGATGTCGAGCGGCTCGCCGATGATGTCGGAGACCGACTGCCGGGGGTCGAGTGAGGCGTAGGGGTCCTGGAAGATCATCGCCATGTCGCGGCGCTTCCGGCGCAGCTCGCCCCGCGACAGCTGCGTCAGGTCCTGACCCTGGAACAGGACCCGGCCCGCCGTCGGCTCGACCAGGCGCAGCACGGTGCGGCCTAACGTGCTCTTGCCACACCCCGACTCGCCGACCAGCCCCACGGTCTCACCGGGCTGGATGGTGAGGTCGACGCCGTCCACCGCCCGGACCTGGCCGACCACCCGCTGCAGCACACCGGCTCTGACCGGGAAGTACTTCTTGACCCCCTGCAGCTCGAGGATCGGCTGCTCGCTCACGCTCGCGCCTCCTGGGGCAGGGCGGTCCCGGCCTGGGTGACCCAGCAGGCCGCCCGCTGGGTGCC
Organism: Candidatus Dormiibacterota bacterium; assembly: GCA_036272915.1. Lineage (GTDB taxonomy): Bacteria > Chloroflexota > Dormibacteria > Dormibacterales > Dormibacteraceae > DATAXV01. The sequence goes on along the minus strand of DATAXV010000099.1, from coordinate 22,872 downwards.
GAGCGTGGTCTCCAGCTCCGGCCGCTCCTCCTCGCAGCGCTGCTCCCGGAAGGGACAGCGCGGATGGAAGGCGCAGCCGTGGGGGAGCCGGGACAGGTCCGGCGGCTGGCCGTCGATCGCGCGCAGCGGCTGCTTCTCCTCGGCGTCGAGCCGGGGCAGGGAACGGAGCAGGGACCAGGTGTAGGGGTGGGTGGGATGGGCGAAGACCTCCTGGGTCTCCCCCTCCTCGACGACGCGCCCGGCGTACATCACCATCACCCGGTCGCACATGCCGGCGACGACGCCCAGGTTGTGGGTGATGAGGATGGTCGCCGTCCCGAACTCGGCGTTGACCTCCTTCAGGACCTCCAGGATCTGGGCCTGGATGGTGACGTCGAGGGCGGTCGTCGGCTCGTCGGCGATCAGCAGCGAGGGACCGGTGGTGAGTCCCATGGCGATCATCGCCCGCTGCCGCATCCCGCCGGAGAACTCGTGCGGGTACATCCGCGCGCGGCTCTCGGGCTCGGGGATGCCGACGCGGGTGAACATCTTGACCGCCTCCAGGATCGAGCCGGCGCGACTCTGCCTGCCGTGCAGCCGGAGCGGCTCGCCCACCTGCCAGCCGGTGCGGTAGACGGGGTTGAGCGAGGTCATCGGGTCCTGGAAGATCATGGCCATCTCGGCACCCCGCACCCGCTCCATCTTCGCCTCGCTCAGGCTGGTCAACTCGCGGCCCTTGAAGAGCACGCTGCCGCCGGCGATGCGGCCAGGGCGCTGCAGCAGCCGCATCAGGCTCAGGGCGGTCACCGACTTGCCCGAACCGGACTCGCCGACGATGCCCAGCGTCTCGCCGGCGTCGATGTGGAAGGACACGCCGTCCACCGCATTCACCTCGCCGTCCTCCATGGGGAAGACGGTGTGTAGATCCCTCACCTCAAGCAAATGCTGCGACGCCGTCATCGGGGTGGCGAGCACTGTACCACCGAGAATCGGGTGGAGGAAAACCCCATGGCCGGTGGGAAGGGAACGGAGGGGAAACGGGAGTCGGCTCCTGGGCCGGTAGCGCCGGCCATGCAACGGCAAGGACAAGGCTGGGAGCACGGGCCACCCGCGCCTCTCCGGCCACTCACCTCATCCTGCCCCGGGTCAGCGTCAAGAACCTCGCCCGGCGCCAAGGGTCCTGCTCTCATCGCGTGTGCGGATCCAACAGGTCGCGGAGCCCGTCACCCACGAAGCTGAAGCCAAGGACCATCATCGTGATCCCGAGGCCGGGGAAGATGGCCAGCGTCATGTACGAGCGGGCGTCGCTGAGCATGTTCCCCCAGCTGGGCTCCGGAGGCGCGATGCCGAGGCCCAGATACCCGAGTGATGCCTCGGCCAGCACGGCGCCGGACGCGTAGATAGTGGTGATCAGAAGCAGTTGCGGAAGGAGACCTCGCACGAGGTGGGTGAGGATCAAGCGCGGTCGGGAGCAGCCGACCGCGCGCGCCGCCTCGACATAGGGCATCGACATGATGCGGACGGCCACCGATGCAGCCTGGCGATATCACCGTAGCCGACGATGCCGACTCCGATCTCCATCACGGACCCTCACCGAGCACCGCCTCACCCCGTTTGTGGACAGACAACAACTCGATGTCGTTGTCCCGCCACCGGAAGGTGACCACATCGGCGGGCGCGCCAGGCCGAAGACCATGCGCCGCGGGATGCTCGAGCAGAGCCGCCGGCCGTGTCGAGCCCATCTCCCAGGCGCCGGCCAGGCTGGTGAGACCCGTCTCAGCCAGATGGACGATGCCGTGCAGGAGCTGTCGAGTCGCCCCCGCCAGCAGGGTGGGGTTGTCAGCCAGGACCAAGCGCCCGTCCTCCGTCATCCGGATGTGCCGGCCGGTCGCCGTGTGATAGTCGCCGGGGGGCAAGGACTCCATGGACGCAAGATCGCTGACCAGAACCACCCGCTCAGGCTTGGCGCGCAGCGTCACCTTGAGGACCGGGGTGGGCAGATGGTGGCCGTCCGCGATCACCGACGCCCACAGCTCATCGTTTGCCAGCTGGTCCCAGAGATAGTTCGGGTGTCGCGGGAGGATCGAATGAGCGCCATTGCCGAAGTGGGTCGAGAGCCGCGCTCCGGCTGCGACCGCGCTTCGAATCTGCTCCGTCGTCGCCGCGGTGTGACCGATGGCCACCAGAACTCCGGAAGCCGTGCATCTCTCAATGAATTCGCACGCTCCCGGCCATTCCGGTGACAGCGTCACGAGCCGGATTCGCCCTCCGGCCAGGTCCTGCCAGCGCTGGAATTGACTCCAATCCGGGGGCCGTACATGCTCCGCGACGTGAGCGCCACGCGGTCCTTCATGGGGGGAGATGAACGGCCCCTCCAGATGGATTCCGGCGATGCTGGCGCTCTCCAGCCCGCGCCCCTCGGCCGCCACGGCGAGACACCGGATCGACTTCGACATGCGCTCGACGGGATTGGTGACGACGGTCGGCAGAAACGACGTCACGCCGTGCTGCCAGAGCATCCGGACCACCGCCTCCACCCCCTCGATCGTGACTTCAGGCCCGCTGAAGTCATTTCCCCCGCCCCCGTTGACCTGAAGATCGACCAGCCCAGGCGCGATCCAGGGCCCGTGGCGGTGGCCGTTCGACACCGCTCCCAGCGACTCGACGGCCGCTATCCTCTCGCCGTCGATCCGCAGACGGATGCACCCACCGGATCCCAGGTGCACCCCCTCCAACACAACGGTGGACGCCTTGGGCGACGCCTCCGGCAGCCCGCGCGAACCCCCTTCTGATCCACCTCAGGCACAATCAAACGACTTAGTTCGGATCACGATGGATCAACGGTAGCGGCAAGACCTGGTTTGGTCAAGCTTCAGGGCATCGGGTTCCGCGGCCCGGCGCCACGGTGTCCCATACAGTACGGGTGATGAAGGCGAGCAACGGCGCCAGCGGCATCGCGGAGAGCGAGGCCCCGCCCGAAGGCGGAAGCGGGCGCGGGCGGGCGGGGCGCCCCCTGGGAAGCCGCGAGCAGATCCTGCACACCCTGCGATGGCAGCCAGGGCTGTCGCAGACCGACCTGGTGAGGGTGCTGGGGCTGGGACAGGCCACCGTCAGTGTCGCGATCGGTGAGTTGATCGCCGCCGGTTTGGTGGTTGTCGCCGGGTATGCCAAGTCCACCGGGGGCCGGCGCCCAGAGCACCTGGCTCTGAACTCCGAGCGTCCGATGGTGCTGGCGGTCGACCTGGGCGAGGCGGAGGCACAGCTCTGCCTGGTCAACCTCAATGGAGCCCTCCTGGACGTGGAGCGTATTCCGTTCCGGCGGCTCGGTCGGCGGGTGGAGATCGCTCCCGTGGTCGAAGCGGCGCGGCGGTGGACCGGGCGCCCGGGGGTGGTCAGTGTCGGTATCGCGGCGCCGGGCATCATCAACAGCGCGAGCGGGGTGGTTCGCCGCGCCTCGACTCTGGCCTGGCGGGACGTCGACCTCAGGGCCATCTTCGAGGTGGGCCTCGGCCTTCCCGTGGTGGTGGAGCGCAACACCAACGCGGCTCTGCTGGCGGAGGAGTGGTGGGGCTCCCTGGTCGGCGACCCGGTTGTGTTCGTCACACTGGGCTCCGGGGTGGGAGCCGCTCTGCGCGTCAATGGGACGTTCGTCCATGGCGCCAGCGGAGCGGCGGGCGAATTCGGTCATCTCACCGTTGAGGCTGACGGCCTGCGCTGCCGGTGTGGGAGGCACGGATGCCTGGAGACCCGGGCCAGCGCAGGCGCGTTGGTGGCGCTGTACCGGCGACTGATTCATGAGCAGGGTGCGGGCCGCGCTCCATCCGGCGGCCGGCGCGTCTCGGTTGCTGGCATCTCAGCCGCCGCAGCGGCAGGTGACGCGATCGCTCGCACGGCGATCCTCGAGGTCGCGGACTGGCTGGCCGCCGGGCTGGTCACCTTGATCACCCTTCTCAACCCTCCGGTCGTCGTGCTTGGAGGAGACCTGCTGGCCGCTGAGGACATCCTGCTTCCACGGGTCCGCCAGGTTGTGCGACAACACGGTGTGCGAGCCTCGAGCGGGGCGGTGAAGATCGTCCCGTCTACCTTTCGAGACATGGCCGCCCTCGCGGGCGCGGGGGCAGTGGCGTTCGAGCGCCTCTTCCGGAATGCCTGAGTTGGAGGGAGCGGCAGCGAGGATGCGGTCGGTGACGTGGATGGAGAAGCGGTCGAGTCCGGCCAGCAGGTGGTCCAGATGATGGGCGTTCTCGATCCAGCGCTGGAGGAGCTCGAGCTGTTCCGGGGCTAGCCCGCACGTGGTCTGGGTCTTGCCGCCGACCTTGCGCGTCCACTTGCCAGTAGCGGCCGTGAAGGCGGGGCTCGGGTGCGTGGCAGCGGCAGTAGTCCCTGCCGCAGGTGAAGGAGCGCTGCAGCAGCGAACCGCGGCGGTAGACGCCGAGCCCGCGCAGGTCGGCCAGGAGGTGCTGACAGCGTTCGAGACGTCGTCGACGGAATGCGCCGCCTTGACACGTTGCGCTGAGGTCAGTATATTTATCGGAGTCCGAATTAAGTTCATGAGAGAGCCGCTGGCGATAGGTGGGGGTGGCCGCCCGTGACGGCGGGTCGCGTGCGTCATGGGGTGGATTGCACCGGTTCAAGCCAGGAGGGTGGGCACTATGGACGCCGAGCAACCGGTGACACCGGGGAACGTCTCGCATGGTCTCGAGCGGCTCGCGATTGACGGGGGCGCACCCGTCCGCACGCGGCCGTTTCCCGAGTGGCCCGTTCATGGCGACGCGGAGCGGGAGGCAGTTGACGGGGTCGTGCGCTCCGGGGACTGGGGGAGCACCACCGGGGACGAGGTGAATCAGTTCGAGCGAGAGTTCGCGACCTTCCAAGGTGCGCGCCATGCGGTGGCCGTCACCAACGGAACGGTGGCACTCACCGTCGCGCTGCGCGCTTGCGGCATCGGCCCGGGGGACGAGGTGCTCGTCCCGTCCTACACTTTCATCGCGAGTGCCACCTCGGTGCTGCTGACGGGGGGCGTCCCGGTGTTCGTGGACGTGCTCCCCGACTCGCTCCTTATCGATCCTGAGCGGGTGAAGCCCGCGCTGAGTTCCCGGACCAGGGCGATCATGCCGGTTCACCTCTCCGGTCGTTGCTGTGACATGGACGCGATCGGAGCCATCGCCCAGGAGCACGGTCTGCGCGTAGTCGAGGACGCGGCCCAGGCGGTCGGCACCGCCTGGCGGGGGCGCGGGGTCGGATCGCTCGGCGACATGGGCGCGATGAGCTTTCAGAGCAGCAAGTCCCTGACCGCCGGCGAGGGCGGCACGGTCCTGACCGACTCGGACGACCTTTCGGAGGCCGCCTGGTCGACCCGCAACGTGGGCCGGAGGCGCCAGGGCGGGTAGTACGAACACCCCCTGGTCGGCTGGAACTTCCGAATGACGGAATTCCAGGGCGCATTGCTCCGCGTGCAGCTCGGCCGCCTGCGTTACCAGCTGGAGCGTCGGGCTCGGAACCTCGCGATTCTTGAGGATGGAGCCACTACGATTCCCGACATCAGTCCGCTCAAGCGCGACCCCCGGATCACGAGTGAAGGTTCCGGAGGATTCGGATTCCGCCTCGGCGGGCGGCTCCGGCAGCTGGGAAAAGAGCGCTTTGTCGCCGCGCTCAAGGCGGAAGGCATCCCGTGTGGCGCGGGGTACGACACCGCCCTCCACCGGAGCGAAGCGCTGCTAGAGGACGTGGCGGCCCGATGTCCGGACGGCGACGTGCCGGCTCCGGCCTGCCCCGTCGCCGAGGCGGCAGTGCAGGATACCCTTTCGCTGCCGCAGCCGGTTCTGCTCGGCGAACGAGAGGACACGCTGGACATCCTGCGGGCGCTCGAGAAGGTCAGCCGATCCCTGGCGCAGAGGTAGGAGGGAGCGAGATCACATGCTGCTCGTGGGCGCCGCGTCCATCGACATAACCCCAAGCCGGCCCATGCCTCTGGCAGGCTTCGGGCACCGTCCCGAGCCCTATGAGGACGTGGCGCACCCGATCAAGGTCCGGGCGCTGGTCTTCGAGCGGGAGGGGGTGCGCGCCGCGGTGGTGTCCGCCGACCACGTGGGCTGGAGTGCCGAGCTCGTGGACTCGCTGAGGAGGCGGGTACAAGAGGCGATCGGCGTTGCGCCGGAGCTGCTCCTGCTCCATGCCACGCACACGCACTGTGGTCCCCAGATCGCCGATCGAGTGCCCATAAGGCCCGCCCCCGACAAGGACTACCTCGCGGAGCTGGAGGAGCGCACGGTGGATGCCGCGCGTCGGGCCGCAGCGGACCTGGCACACGCGACGGGGATGAGCCTCTCGCATGGGAAGGCTGGATTCAGCATCAATCGCCGTCTGAAGGAAGGTGGTGAGGTGACCATGGCCCCCAATCCGGAGGGACCGACTGATCCCGTCGTTACCGTGGCCCGCTTCGACCGCGCAAATGACCGTCCGCCGCTCGTGCTCGTGCACTTCACCTGCCACCCGACCACCTCCGACCAGAAGCGGGTCTCGCCGGACTTTCCGGGCACCGCGATGGACCTGCTGGAGCCGGAGCTGGGTGAGGGGAGCGTGGCGGCGTTCCTGCAGGGGCACTGCGGCGACATCCGCCCGGCGCTGGTGAAGGACGGACGCTTCTTCCGGGGGACGCAGGACGACATCGACAGGCTGGCCGGTGAGCTTGCGACCGCGGTGCGAGAAGCGCTCGCGGGCGAGCAGGTCCCGCTCGCGGAGGGGCCGATCGAGGGTTGCCGTGAGGTGGTCGAGCTCCCGTTCTGCCCGCTCCCGGAGCAGAGCGAGCTGGAGGACCATGTCGCGCAGGGTGACCGCGACAGCAGGTGGGCACGTTATCTGCTCGACAATCCGGGATGGCGGTCCGGCCACGTGCAGCTGGACGTGTCGCGGTTGACGATCTGTCAGGGCCTGGAGCTGCTCGCCCTGAACGCGGAGCCGGTGGTTGCGTACGGGTTCGCGGTCCGGGAGCTGAAGGGAGGGGTGGTCCTTCCGGTCGGCTATTCGAACGGCCAATTTGGCTACCTACCGACCGCGGCGCAGCTTGTGGAGGGTGGCTACGAAGGAACCGGGGCGATCAAGGGCGGGCTTCCCTCCCCCCTGGTCCCCGAGGCGGAGCAACTGACCCTCGACGCCATCAGAAGGGTGGTGTCATGAGCGCCCGGATAACGGATAGGTTGATGACGCTGGAGCGGGTGAGCCGGTCGCTGACGCCCGCGTAGGAAGGGGAGGGTCAATGTCAATGCTGCTCGTGGGCGCCGCTGCCGCTGACATAACGCCTGCCAACCCGATGCCGCTGGCGGGCTTCGGGCATCGCCTGAAGCCCTTCGTGGACGTGGCGCGCCCGATCAAGGTGCGGGCGCTGGTCTTCGAGCGGGAGGGGGTGCGCGCCGCCGTAGTGTCCGCCGATCTGCTCGGCTGGAGCGGCGATCTGGTCGCCTCGCTTCGGCCGCAGATCGAGCAGGCGATCGGTGTCAAGCCGGAGCTGCTGCTGCTCCATGCCACGCACACCCACTGCGGCCCCCAGGTCAGCTCGCTCGTGTCACTGGAGCCCCCGTCCGACCAGCCCTACTTGGCGGAGCTCGCGAAGCGCACGGTGGACGTCGCGACCCGCGCCGCGGCGGACCTGGCACCGGCCACGGCGTCCCTCGGACACTCGGAGTGTCGAATCGGCATCCACCGCCGCCTTGAACGGGACGGACAGATCGTCATGGCCCCGAACCCGGTGGGGCCGATCGATCCGGTGGTGACGGTCGCCAGCTTCCGCCGTGGGAGTGATCGCCCGCCGGCCTTCCTGGTCCATTACACCTGTCACCCGACCACGTCCGACGAGACGCGAATCTCCCCCGACTACCCGGGCACCGCGCTGGACCAACTGGAGACCGAGTGGGGCGAAGGCAGTATCGGGGCGTTCATCCAGGGATGCACCGGCGACATCCGCCCGGCCCTGACCAAGGACGGCAACTTCTACCGCGGTACCCAGGAAGACGTCGACCGCCTGGCCGCGGAGTTCGCGAGCGCGATCAGGGCGGCGGTTGGGGGCGAGCAGACCCCACTCGGCGAAGTACAGATCGAGGGTCGCCGCGAGCTGGTCGACCTCCCCTATGCCCGGCTGCCGGAATCCGATGAGCTGGCTGACCTGGCCGAGCGGAACGACCAGACCGGCAAGTGGGCGCGATACCTGCTCGCCAACCTGGAATGGAAGTCGGGACACGTAGAGCTGGAACTCGCCCGGCTCACCCTCGCTCAGGGATTGGGACTCCTGGCCTTGAACGCCGAGCCGGTGGTGGCATACGGGTTCAAGATCAGAGAGCTGAGCAGAGGGAAGGTGCTTCCGGTCGGCTATTCCGATGCCTTGTGGGGCTACCTGCCCACCGCGGCGCAGCTCATGGAGGGCGGCTACGAAGCCACCGGGGCGTTCCGTTTATTCGGAATGCCCTCTCCACTGGCACCGTCGGCAGAGCAGCTGACCGTCGACGCCATCCGGACCGCCCTGCCATGAACGTGAACCCCACGCTTCCCGGCACGATGCGATATGGCCGTCAGGGCATGATCTGTTCCGCCTCGAGCGAAGCCGCGGCCGCCGGAGCTCGAGTTCTCCTGGAGGGAGGCAACGCGTTCGACGCGACCGTCGCCGTCGCGCTGGTCGAAGGTCTCACGCCGACGGCTACCGCAACGCGGTTTCCTACATACACAGTCTGTTCTCGGGCTGGGGAAGCGGGGTTGTGGCGGGCAAGACCGGGATCCTACTGAACAACCGTGGTCGTGGATTCTCGCTGGAACCGGACAGTCCGAACCGGCTCGCCGGCGGGAAGCGACCGATGCACACGCTCAACTGCTACCTTCTGACCAGGGGACGTGAGCCGTGGGTGGTCGGTAACACCCCAGGCGGCAACATGCAGGTGCAGTGGAACGCGCAGGTGATCTCCAACCTCGTCGACCTGGGCATGGATGTCCAGCAGGCGGTGGGGGCCCCGCGATGGCACCTGGTGCCAGGGACCGACCCGGCACGTATCGGGGCGCCCTTCGAGGTGCGCATCGAGTCGCCTTTCGGTGGCGAGGTCATCGAGGAGATGAGGTCCCGCGGTCACGAGGTCGTCGACTCGGGCCCCTGGCTACGAGTCGAGGGCGGCCGCTGTCAATTGATCGCCTTCGAGGAGTTCGGGGTCATGACAGGAGGATCGGATCCCCGCCTGGGCGGCGTGGCATTGGGCCTCTGAACACGGCCTGAGAGTTGGCAGCTCAGACGGCTGCCAGTGCCGTCCGCACGTACTCGCGACACGGTCCGGAGGACCGGAACCCGGCTATCCGATGACACCAGCACCCCTCCAGCGGGCCACTTCCGGATCGCTCATGCCGCAATCACGAGCGAGAACGGCCGCTGTATCTTCGCCCAGCGTCGGCACCCGTGCACACCCTTCGTCTCCGCGTGCGGCTCTGTCCAGGAGTGGCGAGAAGACGCCCCGGTATTGCTGGAGTTCGACGAAGAGGCCCAGTTCGGCGGTGTCCGGATCACGCCACATCTCGGGCACCGATCGAACCGGCGCCGCCATCAGTCCCGCTCCCTCCAGCGCGCCGACTATGTCCGCCGTCCGCTTCGGACTCGTCATCTGTTCGATTGAAGAATGCACGTAACTTCTCTGCCGAAGCCTCCCCGCGTTGGTGCACAGCCGATCATCGGTGGCCAGACTGGAAAGCCCAAGGACATGACAGAAGGTGGGCCACCTCTCGTCGTTGAACACGCCCATAAGGGCATACCCGTCCGACGTGCGGAACGCACCGTACGGACAGATGCCCGCGTGATGGGTTCCCAACTTCTGCGGGGCGTTACCGGATGCGGTGTAGGTCGTGATCGTGGTGCCCAATGCGGACAGTGCGGTCTCGTAGAGCGAGCATTCGATCCGCGCGCCGACCCCTGTCGTCGAGCGGCGGTACAGGCTTGCCAGAATCCGGCCCGCGGCGGTCAGGCCCGTCGCGATGTCGATCATGGCACTCCCCAGCCGCACCGGGCCGCCGTCGGGAGTGCCGGTGATCGACATCATTCCCGACATGCCTTCCACGATCACCTCGGCCCCCGGCCGGTCCGCGTACCTGCTGGATGCGCCGTACCCGGTGATTGAGCAGCTGACAACCGACGGACTGATCGCCTTCAGGGTGTCGTGGTCCAGGTGCAGGCGCTTCATCACTCCAGGACGAAAGTTGTCGATCACGACATCCGCTGCTTTCACCAGCCCCGCGACCATGCGACGACCTGGCTCCGCCTGGATGTCGATCGCCACGCTGCGCTTCCCGCGGTTTATCGACGCGAAGTAGGCCGAGACGCCGCCGGCCTGGTCGAGGAAAGGCGGTCCCCAGGACCTGGTGGCGTCACCCGTCCCGGGACGCTCCACCTTGATCACCTCGGCTCCCGCGTCGGCCAGGAGCAGCGTGCAGTAAGGGCCGGCCAGAACCGTAGTGAGATCCAGCACGCGAAGTCCCGAGAGCGGGCCCTCATTCACGGTCTCACCTCTCCTGTGCGGCGCCTTGATACGCCTCCCTGTCCATGTAGAGGACTGCGTCCCGGGTGTAACCGGAGCGCCGACGCCGGACAGGCCGGTTCGACGGCGCCACGCAGCAACCTGCGCACCGTGGCCGGCTTGGTCGGACCTGGGACGACGCAAGCCATGTGGGCCGCTGACGTCAACGCCGGGATGGTCAGGGTGAGAGCGCTCGTGGGGACTCTGTCGAGGGTGGGGAAGGTCCCGCGCACCGGCCCTCCGCGCCCGTGACGAGCGGGCGCCCGGTGGTTCTCCTGATATGGCCACGATCTCCGCCTTGACTGACTCAAGTTCGGGTCGTGCATCGGCCTCCCCCGCGGCGTATTCAACGTGTTGATGTGACGCGCCGGCGACCGCTACCTAAACGCATCACTTCCGCGTCATCTCACACATACGAAGAGGGTGAGGTGTGGGAAGCGCAAGCCGCCCAAGCTTTGGAGAGCGTAGCGTAGAGGGCCAGGTATTGATCGGGGGTCGGGCTCTTCGTCGAGAGTTCCGGAGACAGATATCCGTCATACCCGGACCGTTGCAGGAGTTGAAACAATTCGAGGTACGGGTAGCCGGATGCGAGGTCATGCATGTGTATGTGCCTGACCCACTTCGCGACCCGGCCATAGGTGGCACTGACCGAGCCTCCCACCATGTCCTTGAGATCACAGTTGTACAGGATCCCTACGCGAGGGTGATCTGCGGCCATCACCGCCTCGAGGGCGAAACCCCAGTAATTGAACTGTCCGTGCATCTCTAGGAGAATGTCCACACCCCCAGGGTCGGAGTATTCCGCAATCGAACGGAGGCCCTCGCCTACATAGGCTGTGCAGTCCTGCCTGCACACCCCTTCGGGAATGTCATTACCGAAGACTCTTATGCGGGTACATCCGAGATCTGTCGCAAGGTCCACATATCTCTTCACATGGTCCATGGCTTCGCGCCTCCGCGCCTCGTCGGGTGAGTCAAGGCGCGCCCCAGTCCCCAGCGCAACTATTTCCAAGTACGCATCTTCAACCCGCTCTCTGATCTGCCGCCTCTCCGCCTGGGTCCGCTCCAGCTCGACCCCGTGGCCTCCCGCCTCTTCCACCCGAAACTCGAGGCCGGCGAACCCGAGCCCTTGGGCCGTCTCAATGAGTTTGGGAAGATCCCACGAGTGGGCAATCAAGTGCGTCAGCAGACTGAATTTCATCCTCGCAATTCCTTCAACATTACCCCTCGGAAGCAGCAGCAACCTGTTCCTCGATTACCCGATCCTCCGACTTTATTTTGGTACCGAAACAAGGGTAGCCTGGTCGTAAGGGGGTGTCAATCGATCCGTCCGAATGATCTGCCGGCGCCGAGATGTGCGCCCCCGACAGGTGTTCGGTGAGTGCCGGTGAGCTACGTTCGCGATCGTGTCAACCGGCCTTCTTGAGTGCTGGATGACGTGTCCTGGGGGCTCTGCGCGTGCCCTTGGGCCGTCCGGGCCGGATGAGCCCAGCAACTCGCCCGCGTCGACGTGGAAGGACACGCCGTCCACCGCATTCCCTCGCCGCCCCCATGGGGAGGACGATGCGTGGATCCCTCACCTCATGCAAGTGCTGCGACGCCGTCATCGGGGTGGCGAGCACTGTACCAGCGAGATGAATCGGCGCCTTCCGGCGAACCTGTCGGCGAAGGCGTTGGGGGTGAAGCCATGCACCCTGGTGCTGGTGACCACGGCCTCGTCGATGAAGAGCAGGAACGGCGCCGGGACGTCAGTCGCCAGTGTCCGCTGCATGTCCTGGTAGAGCCGCCGCCGCTGAACCGGGTCCATCGTGGCGAGCGCGACGCTCAGGATCCCGTCCAGGTCGGGGTTGCGGTAGTCCATGGCGTTGAGCCCGCCCGGCGCCGACGCGGTCTGGCTCCAGAGGCCCTGCTCGTCGGGATCGAGCGCGAGCCTGCCCGTGGTCAGCGCGACCTCGAAGGTCCGCTCCGTCTGCAGCTCGGGGTCGAGGACCTCGGCGGTGGACACGTCGATGGGGATGGCGTCGATGCCGATGTCCTTCCAGCCCTGCTGCATCGCGACCAGCACCTTCTCCAGGGCCGGGTCCTCCTGGCTGGTCAGCATCTGGAACTGGAGCTTGACGTCGCCGTTGGCGCGGATGCCGTCGGCGCCGAGGTGGAAGCCGGCCTCCCCCAGCAGCTGCTCGGCCTGGCCCGGGTCGTAGTCGTAGGCGGGGTCGTCGGCCAGGTAGACCCAGGAAGCAGGATGCTCGACGGCGCCGGCGACGGTGGCCAGCCCGAGGTAGATCGCCCTGGCCATGGTCGGCCGGTCGAGCGCGCGGTACAGCGCCTGCCGGACGCGCGCGTCCTGGAAGATCTGGCTCTTGGCCGGATCCAGGTTGTACATGTAGGTCACGTAGCTGAGCGAGGGGAAGGTGGAGATGCGGAGGTGGTGGGCCCCGCCCTGCGCCCCGGCCACCGTCTGCGGGTCGAGGTCGTAGGCGATGTCGATCGAGCCCTCGCGGAGCATCCGCCAGCGGTCCGCCGCGTCGGGGACGACGGTCAGCACGTAGCTGGCCACCTTCGGCCGGCCACCGTGATAGCCGGCGTTGGGGCTGAGCGAGACGCTCCCGCCGGCGCCGGAGACGACGCCGCCGAAGGGGCCGCTCACGACCTTCGGCGCCAGGTTGAGGGAGGAGGTGGCGATGGCCTCGGCGGAGAGACCGCCGTACACGTGCTGGGGGAGCAGACCGATGTCGAGCTGGGTGGTCAGGAACGGGCCGTAGGGCTGGGTCAGCTGGAAGACCGCGGTCTGCGGGTCGGGCGCCGAGACCTGGGTCAGGTGGGGAGCGACCTGCGGCCGGAGGGGCGAGGGAAGCGAGGCCATGGCCGGCAGCGAGAGCAGTCCGTAGGTGAAGGCGACATCGGCCGACGTGATCGGCTCGCCGTCGCTCCACCGGGCGTCGCGCAGGCGCACCGTCACGTGGGTGCCGTCGGCCGCGACCTCGGGAGCGGCGCTGGCCAGGAGCGGCCGCGGCGAGCCGTCATAGTCCGGCGTGTAGAGGCTGTCGAAGAGCATCGCCGCCGCCGCCTCGCTGGGACCGTCGGCGGCGAGCACGGGGTTGAAGGTGCGCACCGGGGAGGCGATCGCCTCGACGGCCACGTTGGCGGCGCGGAGCGAGGGTGTCGGGCGGGGCTTGGGACGGGTCCCGGCGCAGGCCTCGAGGACCGGGGCCGGGATCAGAGCGAGCAGGGAGAGGCCGGCCCCGCGCAGCAGGGAGCGGCGGGACATACCGCCCGCGCCTCTGCGATCATGTGAGCCGTTTCCCACACCTCTCACGAGGCCCCTCGCTCATGGCCACTTCCCCCGTCGTCGGCGTCCTCCGGGTCACCCTTCACATCCCCGCCAGCGCCTCGCTGAAGGACAAGAGGCAGGTGACCCGGGGCCTCCTGCGCCGCGTGCGCAACCGCTTCCAGGTCGCCGCCGCCGAGGTCGGCCACGGCGACCGCTGGCAGCTCAGCGAGCTGGCCGTGGCCTGCGTCAGCGCGGACCGCCGCCACGCCGACGAGGTCCTGCACCACGTGCTCGACTTCATCGAGAACGATGCCACCGAGGCCATGGTCAGCGACGTCTCGACGGAGCTGGTCAGCCTCTGAACGCACGGGCCCACTCTATCTCTCGGGCCGCGCGCCGAAGACCGGCCTCAGGATCGAAGGGCCGCGATCTCGTCCGGGGTGAGACCCGCGACCTCGACCAGGACCTCCTCGGTGTGCTGCCCGAGCAAGGGCGGCGGCCGCCGGATCGGGGCGGGCTGGCCGTCCAGCCGCCAGGGGGCGACGACCTGGTCGATCTCGCCTACCGGATGGTCGACCTTGATCCGGGACCCGCGGGCGACGGTGACGTCGTCGGCGAAGGCCCCGGCCACGTCGTTGATCGGCCCCGCCGGCACCCCGTGCTCCCGCATCGCCGCCAGCCACGCCGCGGTCGGCCGCTCGCCCATGCGGCGCTCGATCTCGGCCGTCAGCTCGTCGCGGCGGAGGTGGCGGTCGGCGTTGGTCCGGAAGCGCTCGTCCTCGACCAGCTCCGGCGCACCCAGCGCCCGGCAGAACGACGCGAACTGGGCGTCCGAGCCGACGGCGAGGTTGAGGTGGCCGTCGGCGGTGGCGAAGGTGCCGTAGGGGGCGAGGACGTGGTGCTGGTTGCCCTGAGGGCGGGGCACCTGGCCGGTGGCGAAGTAGGCCTGGGCGTGGAAGCCGAGCAGCGCCAGGAGCGAGTCGTGGAGGCCGACGTCGATCGTCTGGCCCTCGCCGGTGCGCCCTCTGGCCAGGAGCGCGGCCAGGATCGCCTGGGCGGTGAACATGCCCGCCGCCATGTCCCCGATGGACACGCCGACCCGGGTGGGGTCGCCGCCCGCCGGACCGGTCACGCTCATGATGCCGCTGGTGCCCTGAGCGATGTGGTCGTAGCCGGCGAGGTCGGGATGGGTCTGGCCGAACCCGCTGATCGACGCGTAGATCAGGTCCGGCCGCAGCGACCGCAGCCGCTCCGGGCCGAGGCCGAAGGAGGAGGCGGTGCCGGGGCGGTAGTTCTCGACGACGACGTCGCAGGCCAGGGCCAGCCGCCGTGCCGCCTCCCGGGCAGCCTCGCGCTTCAGGTCCAGGGCGACGCTGCGCTTGTTCCGGTTGACGGACAGGAAGTAGGTCGCCTCTCCCTCCAGGAAGGGCGGCCCCCACCGCCGGGCCAGATCGCCCGTCGGCGGCTCCACCTTGATCACGTCGGCCCCCAGATCGCCGAGGACGAGCGTGCAGTAGGGCCCGGCCAGGGCATGCGTCAGATCGAAGATCCGGACCCCCTCCAGGGGTGTCGTCGCGGTCACGAGAATGACGCTATCAAACGCTGGCCCCGGTCACGCTGGGCGGCCGGGCCCGGCGGCGCGTCGAGTGGCCGGACGGATACGCTCTGCGCATGCCCGCAGCCCTTCTCACCGGAGTCGGCCGGCCCAACGGCATCGCCGCCGCCACCGCCAGGGCCCTGGGCGCCGACGGCTGGGACCTCGGCCTGCACTGGTACGACGAGGATCCCTCGCACCTGAAGGAGGAGCTGGCGGTGCGCGTCGCCCTCCACCGCGACGACCTCGCCGGCGCCGGCGCCCCGGCGAGAACGTTCGACGCGCTCTCGGCAGAGCTGGGGGCCTTCGACGCACTCCTGCTCGTCCACACCCGCTGCGTCGCCAGGGGCCTGCTCGACACCACCGCCGAGGAGCTCGACCTGCACTTCGCCACCAACGTCAGGGCGGCGATGCTCATGATCCAGCTCTTCGCGGCCCAGTTCCATGGCCCGGAGGGCCGGATCATCGGCCCTCACCAGCGATCACTTCACCCCCAGGAACCTCGCCTACGGGACCAGCAAGGCGGCGCTCGACCGGGTCGTGCTGGCCGCGGCCAACGAGCTCGGGCCTCGCGGGATCAGCGCCAACTGCATCCACCCGGGCCCCAACGACACCGGCTGGATGACGCCCGAGATCTACGAGGACGCGAAGCGGAAGACGCCGCTGGGCAGGGTCGGGCTCCCCGAGGACGCGGCCCGGCTGGCACGGTTCCTCTGCTCGCCCGCGGGCGGTTGGGTGTCGGGGCAGGTGCTGTACAGCAATGGGGCTTTCCGGCTCAACGTCTGACCTGGGTCAGGTCGCGTAGGAGCCGGGGCTGAACCGCTACGCTCACCTGATGCCAGCAGCACTTCTTACCGGGGTCGGCCGGCCCAACGGCATCGCCGCCGCTGCGGCCAGGGCCCTGGCCGCCGACGGCTGGGACCTCGGCCTGCACTGGTACGACGAGGATCCCTCGCACCTGAAGGAGGAGCTGGCGGTGCGCGTCGCCCTCCACCGCGACGACCTCGCCGACGCCGGCGCCCCGGCGAGAACGTTCGACGCGCTCTCGGCAGAGCTGGGGGCCTTCGACGCACTCCTGCTCGTCCACACCCGCTGCGTCGCCAAGGGCCTGCTCGACACCACCGCCGAGGAGCTCGACCTGCACTTCGCCACCAACGTCAGGGCGGCGATGCTCATGATCCAGCTCTTCGCGGCTCAGCTCCAAAGCCCGGAGGGCCGGATCATCGCCCTCACCAGCGACCACTTCACCCCCGAGAACCTCGCCTACGGGACCAGCAAGGCGGCGCTTGACCGGGTCGTGCTGGCGGCCGCCCACGAGCTCGGGCCTCGCGGGATCAGCGCCAACTGCATCAACCCGGGGCCGAACGACACCGGCTGGATGACGCCCGAGATCTACGAGGACGCGAAGCGGAAGACGCCGCTGGGCAGGGTCGGGCTCCCCGAGGACGCGGCCCGGCTGGCCCGATTCCTCTGCTCGCCCGCGGGCGGTTGGGTGTCGGGGCAGGTACTGTACAGCAATGGGGCTTTCCGGCTCAACGTCTGACATCTTTTCCGCCGCGTAGCATCCGGGGGCCGAAAGCATGGCAACGATATCGTCCGCAGCCCTGGACGAGTTCCAGGACACGCTGCCTTGGCCTCTCGACCCGTTCCAGCGCGAGGCGATCGAGAAGCTGGAGAAGAACCGCGGCGTCCTCGTCTGCGCCCCCACCTCGAGCGGCAAGACGGTCATCGCCGACTACTGCAACTTCCGCGCGCTCCGCGACCGGCAGCAGGTCATCTACACGACGCCGCTGAAGGCGCTCAGCAACCAGAAGTTCCGCGACTTCTCCCGCCTGTACGGCCGCGACCAGGTCGGGCTGGTCACCGGCGAGAACACCATCAACGACGGCGCTCCGATCGTGGTCATGACCACCGAGATCCTGCGCAACGTCATCTACGAGGATCTGCCCCGGCTCGACGGCGTCAGCTATGTCGTCCTCGACGAGGTGCACTACATCGACGACGAGCCCCGCGGCTCGGTCTGGGAGGAGGTCATCATCCAGGCTCCCAGCCACATCCGCCTCGTGGGCCTCTCGGCCACCATCGGCAACTACCACGAGCTGGCTCAGTGGATGTCGGAGAACCGCGGGCCGATCGCCACCGTCTACCACGAGGAGCGGCCGGTCGAGCTCACGCTGTGGCTGGCCATCCAGAACCGCTTCTCCCGGCTCTTCGGGGACGACGGCAGCATCGACCAGCGGACCTGGCAGCGGGGGCTGAGCGACGAGGAGGCTTCGCACCTGGTGCGCGGCTTCCGCCACCTACCGGCCAACGACATGCTCCACGTCATCGAGGAGCTGGAGCGGCTGGAGATGCTGCCCACGATCTACTTCATCTTCTCCCGGCGAGGCTGCCGCGAGGCGCTGCAGCGCTGCTCCTACCACCACATCGACCTGACCACCGAGGCGGAGAAGCAGCGGATCGACGTGATGGTCGAGGAGCGGCTCCGGCGGCTCAGCGACGACGGCGAGGCCGGCCTCTTCCGACGCATGGTCGACGGCAACATGCTCCGCCGCGGAATGGCGGTCCACCACGCCGGACTCCTCCCCTATCACAAGGAGCTGGTCGAGGAGCTCTTCACGGACGGCCTGACCAAGGTCGTCTTCGCCACCGAGACGCTGTCGCTGGGGATCAACATGCCGGCCAAGGCGGTCGTCGTCTCCAGCTTCACCAAGTTCGACGGGGTCGACTTCAACACGCTGACCACCGGCGAGCTGACCCAGCTGATGGGGCGGGCCGGCCGGCGCGGGATCGACGTTCGCGGCCACGGCGTGATCCTCAAGGAGTCGGACGTCGACGTCGGCACCATCTACGAAGTGGCGATGGGCGAGGGGCCGATCGTCGAGTCCAAGTTCCTGCCCAACTACAACATGGCCCTCAACCTGCTCCGCCTCTACACGCCGGAGCAGGCGGACGAGCTCATCGCCCGCTCCTTCGGCCAGTTCCAGCGGCGCCGGGCCGGGGACCGCACCGAGGCGCGGCTGGGCAACGTGCGCCAGCGGATCGAGGACCTCCGCGGGACCTGGGACTGCGACCGGTGCAGCATGGAGGACGTCGCCGCCTACTTCCAGACCGAGGACCGCCTGCGCGCCCTCCGCCTCGAGCTCCGCCGGCTCCGCCGCGAGGTCGGTCCGGCGCCGCGCCGCGGCCGCAGCGGCGGCCGCTCCCGATCCCGCCCCGGCGGCCTGGTCGGCCGCCAGCTCCGGATGCTCGAGGAGGAGCGGCACGACCTGCTCGACCGCCAGCACCGCCTCGACCTGGTGCGCTGCCCCCGCTTCGGCGAGCACCTCGCCGTCTACGGGGAGCTGCGGACGCTGGAGCGGGAGCTGCGCGACGGCGAGGCGGCGATGGCCGAGCAGAGCCAGGGCTACGCACGGAAGCTCCGCCGGCTGTGCCGGATCCTGGCCGACACCGGCTTCGTCGCCGGGGACAAGCCGACCGAGAAGGGCATGTTCGCCGCCCGCGTCTACGGGGAGAACGCTCTGATCGTGATCGAGGCGACCTGGCAGGGCTGGTTCGACCACCTCCGGCCGGAGGAGCTCTGCGCGGTGCTGATCATGCTCACCGCTGAGGACCGCTCACGCGACCGCGGTCCCCGCGGCCACCGCCGGTACCCGACCACGGCGGTGGCGCAGTCGGCGCGCCAGATCCACGGCCTCTGGCGCCACTTCGCCCAGCTCGAGCAGGACCAGAACGAGGCCAACCTGCGGCCACTCTCCAACGACCACATCGACTTCGCCTACCGGTGGGCCTCGGGGGAGCCGATGGACCGGATCCCGCTCCTCCCCCACGTCGACATCGGCGACGCGATCAAGGCGATGAAGAACCTCTACTCGATGCTCCGGCAGCTCGAGCACGCGCTCCGCCAGACCGAGCTTCCGCTGCACGGGCCCGTGCGCCAGGCGGTGGCGGCGCTGGAGCGGGACGTGATCAAGCGGACCTGACCCGGTCCCGATCCCGTCCCGAGAGCGCGGGACATCGGTCCCGGCTCGCGCCTTCGCCGTCTCTGCAGAGCGACCGCCGTCATCGCTAGACTGGTCGCTTGACGGCTGACCTCGTGTCCGCCGTCGGAGAGAGGAAACGGAGAGAGAGGCCATGCTCGATTCCCCGCCGGAGCAGGCAGACAATCTTCCGCAGCCGATCCCGCGCCGTTACTACGTGCCCGGCGAGCGGCTGGCGGATGCCGCGGCGCCCGATGAGGTCGCCGGCGATGGTGCTGCCTTTCGTTCGCGCAGCCGCTGGCGCTACGTCGCCGCGTTCGCCCTGTACGTCGTACTGGGAGCGCTGCTGGCGACGGCGGGAGCCTCGGCGGCGTCGCTTCTGACCAGCTACCGGCAGCACAGCCCGACCACCGTCGGCGGGGGTGACCCGGCGGCCAACGGATCGGCCAAGACATGGACCTCGACCGAGCAGCCGTGGGAGGGTCCGACCCCCACCGGGATCCCCTCCCCGACGCCGGCACGCGCCTCGCTCCTCGGCCCGTCGCCGCTGAGCACGGCGACGCCGCCGCCGGTGAGCAGCGGCATCGAGGCCACGCCGACCGCACGCCCGAAGCCGACGCCGACACCAGCTCCCGTATCCACGCCTACCCCAACGCCGACGCCAACGCCCAAGCCGACACCGACGACGAGTCCGACTCCAGCGCCAACGCCAACGCCGAAGGCATGACCAGCGCTGCCGGCGCCCTCAGGGGCGGCCGGCCACCGGAGGTGCTGACCATGGGAACAATCGAACCGGTCTTCCGTCCGTCCGACCAGGGCCCACAGGGTTCGGACCCGACGCCGCCCGATCGGGATCGCCATCGGCGGACGACGATGGCCGACGTCTCGCGGCTGCGCCGAAGCCTCGACGCGGCGCTTCACGACGGCACCAGCAAGGCCTCTCGCCAACTCGAGGCGGAGGCCGCCTCTCTGGAGCGAGAGGCCGAGGACAGGCTCGCCGACGCCGGCGCGATGCTGGTGCCGCGCCGCCACTACTGGTCGGCGCCCGACGAGCTGTGGCTCCGCTTCGAGCGAGCGGATCGACTCGTCGAGGAGATGCGCGACGCCGACGGCCGGCTGGCCCAGCGCCGAATGCAGCGTCCGTCCGCGGAGCGCGATCAGCTCGAGTCGGCGAGGTACAGGGCCGCGGCCGAGCTCCGCGAGATACTCCTCGAGGTCGCCCAGTCGGCAGGACCGCGGACAGCTCTCCGCATCCGTGAGGTGCGCCCCCTTTTCGAGGAGGCGGGCAGGCTGTCCTCGCAGGCGGCGAGCCTTCGCCAGCGGGCAGAGGATCTGCGCAGCGGGCTGCTGCGCACGGACCCGGAGAACGGATCGATCCGCGGAGGCTGACCGGAGGCGGCGGCCAGGACACCGTCGACATTGTCCGCGCCTGGTCCGCATCGCCAGGGGACCATGGGTGACGGCAATCATGATGGACGATCCCACGCAGTGGTTCGAGATACCGCAAGTCGACCCGATAAGCCTGGCCCGCGACCTTTACCCGAGCGTGAATCACCTGCGGTGGGGCTACGCGGCAGCACCCGATGTGGCCCGCGGCGGGGACCAGGAACTGCGCCGAGACCTTGCCATCGAAGGCGACGTGGTGATCGCCCGCCATCTGGGCCTGCCAGGGGAGGTACCGGCGCTGGCCGACCCCTCCGCCCTGTACAACGGCGACGTCGGCCTCTACCTCGATTCCGCGCTGATAAACGCTGTCGCCCTGCAGGGCCGCTATATCAGCAGCGGGATTTCGGCGCGCGGGGGTGGCCCGTATCCGGCCCACTCCGGGCCTCGGCAGCTGTCCTCCGACGTCAGAGACTGGATGTTCGGTCAGTTCCACGACCACATGGCGGGGTACGGAGCCCAGGCCCTCGGCCAGAACGTACGTACGTTCGGCCCGGATATTCACGACGGCATTTGGGGACGAACGGGAAGTCGGTATCTGGCCGACAAAGCCGCGGAGGCGGCGGTGGAGGGCCTGAGAGAGGCCACGATCGCGGATGCGCATGCCAGGGCGGAACCGCACCCCCAGCCCCTCCCTGCCGCCACGTGGGCGCCCGCGACGGGGGCCCTCGTCGACGCCGCCGTCCCGGACGAGCGGAACGCGCCTGCCGCCACCGAGGCGGCGCCAGCGACGGGACTGCGTGCGCGGAGACCAGCCGGCGAACGCGAGAACTGGACCGCCGGCGAGGTGGAGGAGTGGCAGAGCATAGGCACACAGCTCGGCGGGCTGACGGCACGGCTGGAGACGGAGGGGCTGGTGCAACCCAAGTGGGAGTTCTGGCCCACCCGGACCCTGAAGGAGGGCGAGACACCGGAGATCGTCGCGACGAAGATGGACATCGCCGTGACCTCCCGCCTCGACCTCGATCGTGGCGAGCCCCCTGAGCATCTGGCTCGGGTCGAGCTGATCGAGCAGGGCAGCTATGCCGCCTACGCCCATTCCGCCATCAGGCGGGGCGTGGACGTCGCCTTTCCCGTGGCCTCGCGGCTCCACGGCGAGGCCGTGCAGACGATCGAGAAGTCGTTCGCAGACGGACACAGCCAGGAGATGCAGCTGCAGCGGTTGCGGAGGGAAGACGTCGGGTTCGACATATAGAGCGGCCCCGGGCGCGTCCCGCTCGATCCGCGACTCCCAGGCAGGCCGCCCTTCCGAGGGAGCCTCGCCTGGGATCCGCGCTATCCATAACCCTCCGGGGGGCGTGTGACGGCGCTCTTCAAGCGGGCTCGGACAGGCCTCAGCCCCGGCCCGCGCGCCGTCCGTCCTCGGTAGCGAAAATTTTAATCGTTTGAACTAATGCGGTCAAACGCCGACCGCGTGAGTCCGTGCTTCAATGGGAGCAGTCGTACCCCACATCAATGAATTCCTCAGAGCCCTCGACGGCTGAGCCCGCTCCCTCCTTGGGGCGCGTAACCGGCCAGGACGTCGCCCGGAAGGCGGGCGTCTCCGTGGCAACCGTCTCCCTCGCCCTCAGCGGCCGCTACCAGGACGGCCACCGGGTGTCCGCGGCGACCAGGGAGCGGGTGCTGACGATTGCCGCCGACCTCGGCTACACGCCGAATCACGTGGCCCGCAGCCTCCGCCAGCGCAAGACGACCATCCTCGCCATGCTCGTGCCGAGACTGGGCAATCCGTACTACACGGACATCGTCGGCGGCGGGCAGGTGGCCGCCCTGGAGCGTGGCTACGCGGTGACGGTGATGCCGGCCCCGGACCGGGACACCAGAGCGCACGCCGTCCGCCTCCTGGGCGGTGGGATCGTCGACGGCGTCATCGTCGCCCACCATGCGAACGAGCTGGTCGACGAGCTCCGCCATCTCCGCGCCCAGGGCGTGCAGACGGTGGTGGTGCAGGGCCGGAGCCCGGATCCGCGAATCCCCGCGATCCGCGTCGACACCGAGGAGAGCGCGTACGTCGCGACCCGCCACCTGATCAGCCTCGGTCACCGGAGGATCGCTCACCTGACCGTCCTC
>DATAXV010000098.1:0-9487 GCA_036272915.1 Candidatus Dormiibacterota bacterium | reverse complement strand
TCCCGCCGGCGACGGCTCTGGAGTTCGCCGGCGCCGTCGAGTCGGGGGCGAGCCTGGCCCTCTGGGCACGCCGCGCGGCCGGCGTCGACGGCACCGCCTGGGCGCTGCTCCGGCGGGTGCCGCTGGACCGGCGCCCGGAGGCCGACGCCGAGGGGTGGGCCGAGCTCGAGCCGCGGGTCAGAGAGGAGCGGCTCCGTCGCCGGCGGCGGATTCTGAGCCGGATCGAGGGCGACAGCGTGTCGGCCACGGTTTGGCTCTGGCGGCTCGGCGACGCGCTGCTGCTGGCCGGGCCCAACGAGGCCTATTCGCTGCTCCAGCGGGAGCTCCGGCGCCGGCTCCACCCGCATCCGGTGCTGGTCGGCAACATCGTGAACGGGCCCTACCTCGGCTATCTGCCCGACCAGGCCGCCTTCGAGCGCGGCGGCGACACCTACCAGGTCTGGCAGAGCCCGTTCGCTCGGGGCTCGCTGGAGCGTCTCATCGACGGCGCGGCGGAGGCCATCGAGGGCGGTCCGGACTGATCCGGATCCGGGCCACCGCGGCGAGGCCAGGGACGAGCCGGTCCCGTTGGTCGATGTGAGGACGTGGTGGGCTCGGCCCTCTCTGGGACCTCCGGCATCCCCCCCACGCACGGACGGCGACGACGGTCGTGGACGCGGCGCTCATTCGGGCTCCCAGCGCCATCCGTCGTTGTCCTCGCAGACGATGGTCTCCCCGTCACCGGCGAGGCCGACCACGCCGTGGTCGGAGTCGCGACAGAATTCACCCGGCTCGTAACAGGTCTGCTCGTCACTGAGGGGGTGACAGCTGGCCGGCACGGGCGTCGGGGTCTGGGCAGGAGGCGGCGGTGGCGCCTGCGTGGGGCGTGGGGTGGCCGGGACCGGCCGGGGTGTGGAAACGGGCTTGGGAGCCGCCGTGGGGGCCGGCGTCGGCGTTGGTGTCGCCGTCGGAGTTGCGGTGGGTGTCGGCGTGGGTGTTGGCGAGGGGGAGGCGATCGTCGCCTTCGCCGCCGATGTCCTGGGCGACGGGCCCGTCCCCGGAGATCCGCTGGACGCCGCGATCGCGACGACGATGATCAGGAGGATTCCGGCACCGGCAGTCACTCCCGCCTTGGCCGGCAGGGGCCAGCTCGAGCGCCACATCTTGTAGAGGCCGTAGACGAGCAGGATCGGGAGCAGGACCGCCGCGAGGAAGATGTAGGCGCAGCCCCGCGAGGAGCTGGACGAGGTGCGGGTGGGCATGGCGGCCAGCGTAGGCACGGCGTCTCGCCGTGACCCTGGGAACCTGGGCGGGGCGGCGCGGGACAGCGCCGGATTCTGGAGACAGCTGACCCGAGCCTTCACTGGAGCCGCCGGCGGTTCCACAGTGAACGCGGGACTTCGGGAGCAGCGATCGGGACCGTCGTTGGGGGAGGACCGGGTAAGGCCACACGTCGGGCGCGCGCGGTCCCCAGATCAGGCCGCCACCCGCTCCGGCGCCGGCTCGGGCAGGCTGACCATGCGCACGGCAGGTGAGAGGAGGATCAGCAGCGCCTGCAGCCCGAATCCGGCCGCGGCCATCTCCAGACAGGGGCCGGCGCCGAGCAGGCTGCCGACCAGCGCGACCAGGGCCGTGCCCAGCGACCGCGAGCCGGAGGCGACCAGGAAGACCGCCGAGACGCGGCCCAGCATCCCCGGCGGGGTGATGCGCTGACGCAGCGTGGTCGTGCTCACGATCCAGAGGGCGGGCCCGACGCCGAGGAGCAGGAAGGAGAGGCCGGCGAGCAGGAAGGAGGGGAGGGCGATGGTCGCGACCATGATCAGACCCGCCACCAGCCCGCACACGGGTCCGGTGCCGATGGCGACGCCGAAGGGCAGCGAGCGCATGACGCGAGGGGCGAGCAGGACGCCGATGAGGAGTCCGGCGCCGTAGACGGCGAGTGTCGCCCCGACGCCGGCGGCGGCGAGGTGCAGGTGGTGGACGGCGTAGGGGGTGTAGGCGGCCTGGATCACGAACCAGGCGGTGTTGAAGATGAGCTGGACGACGAGGACGGGCAGGAGCAGGCGGTGGCAGGCGACGAAGCGGAGCCCCTCGCCGATCTCGCTCAGGGGGTTGCGCCGCGGCGCGCTCCGCCGGGTGGGCTCGGGCAGCCCGCCGAGGAGCAGCACCGCGCAGAGGGAGAGGGCGGCGGCGACGCCGAACGCGGGAGGGGCGCCGGTCCGGCCGACGATGACGCCGGCCAGGGCGGGGCCGGCGGTGAAGGCGACAGTGCGCGCCAGCTCGACCCGGGCATTGGCCCGAGGCAGGACCTCGGCCGGCACCAGGGAGGGGACGAGGGCGGGGGCCGCCACCTGGAAGGCGATGGTGCCGCAGCCCCCGGCGAACCCGATCAGCGCGAGCAGGGGGAGGGAGGCGCCGCCGGTGAGGACGAGGGCGAGCATGGCCGCCAGGGAGAGCGTGCGGATCGCCTCGCCACCGTCATCAGCCGGCGCTTGGAGACCCGGTCGGCGAGGACCCCGGCGGGGATCGAGAGAAGGAGGTAGGGGAGGGTCTGGACGGTCTGGAGCGTGCCGATCTCGCCGGCCCCGGCGCCGAGCCCGAGCACGGCGAAGAGGGTGGCGGCGGCGACGCCGATCTGCTCCGCCGACTGGGCGCCCAGGTTGGCCCAGGCGAGGTGGGTGAAGCGGAAGCGGAGTCGAGCCGTCTGAGGGCGTTCCATCGCCACCAGGGAATCGGTCGAGCCCCCCTTCCGGCACTCCGCCGCTTGCCCGCGAATCGACCGGCGGCCGCCTCTCCGGTCAGGCGATGAAGGCGGACACGGCGCGGAGCAGATCGGGCGATGCGAAGGCGTCGTAGTGGGTGACGCCGGGCAGGATCGCGAGCCGGGCCGAGCCGATCTGCGAGCTGTCCCAACCGGCGTCGCGCCGGCCTCCTCCGAGCAGGGCGTGGAAGGCGGCCGCCTCCGCCGGGGGGATGCTGTCGGCGTCGCCGTAGACGAGGAGCGTGGGCATGTCGAGCGCCCTGATCTCCTTGCTCCAGTCGTAGTCGCGCCGGTTGAGCTCGCCGATCTTGTCGATCAGGGTGGGGAACGCCTCGGGATCCGGGGCCACCTGCCTCCAGGCCGCGTACATCGGCGACTGCCGCAGCATCTCGAACTGGGCCCGGCCCATCTGGTCGAAGGCGGCGCGGATCTCCGGGTACCACCCGTCCCGGCGGTGGGGGAAGCAGGCCACGGCCAGCCGGCGCACCAGATCGGGATGCTGGATCGCGCACCGCAGCACGGATCCGGCGCCGACGCTGTAGCCGAGCAGGTCGACCTCTCCCAGCCCGAGACCCTCGATCGCGGCGGCGATGTCGTCGCCGAAGGCCTCGTGGGTGAACGGCCGGTCGATGTCGCGGGTGTGGCCGTGGCCCTGCAGCTCGAGGGCGACGACCCGGCGGTCCCGGGCGAACTCGTCGAGCAGGTCGCCGAACATGCTGGCCATGCCGAAGCCGCCGTGGACGACGACCAGGGGCGTTCCCCCCTCGCCGCGGGATTCCCAGTACATCGCGAGGCCGTTGACGGGTACATGTCCGATCCTCGGTTGTGGCGACATGGTTACCTCCAAGCTGCGGATGGCGACGCTCGCCTGGTGTAACGCGCGATCCGCCCGCGACTCATCGGTGCGGCGATGACCAGGGCGAGGAACGGGAGGAATTCGAGAGCAACCCCCGGAGTGCCGGTCGCCGGAGGGAGGGGGACGATGGTTGACATGACGACCACTACGATGGATTCCATAGCCAGTTCGGACGGGGTCTCGCCCCCGATGACCGACGAGCAGCGGTGGGTCGCGGTGACGAGCCGCGACAGGGCGGCCGACGGTGCCTTCTACTACGCGGTGCGGACCACCGGCGTCTACTGCCGGCCGAGCTGCGGGTCGCGTCAGGCCCGCCGCGAGAATATCGCCTTCCACACGACTCGAGAGGAGGCCGAGGCGGCCGGGTTCCGGCCCTGCCGGCGCTGCCACCCGGACCAGCTCGGGCTGGAGGCACGGCGGGCGGACGCGGTCGCCCGGGCCTGCCGGCTCATCGACGAGGCCGAGGAGGAGCCCAGCCTCGACCAGCTCGCGACCTCGGTCGGGATGAGCCGGTTCCACTTCCACCGCGTCTTCAAGGAGGTGACCGGCGTCACGCCGCGTGCCTACGCCGCCGCCCGGCGTGGCGAGCGCGTCCGCCGGGGCCTGGTCGCGGGCGGGACCGTGACCGACGCCGTCTACGGCGCCGGCTTCAACTCCAGCGGCCGCTTCTACGCGGACTCCAACGACCTCTTGGGGATGACCCCGACCGCCTTCAAGGCCGGCGCGCCCGGCGTCGCCATCCGCTTCGCGGTGGGACAGTGCTCCCTGGGCTCGATCCTGGTCGCATCGACCGACCGGGGGATCTGCTCGATCATGCTCGGCGACGACCCGGACGTCCTGGTCGCGGAGCTTCAGCGCCGGTTCGCCAGGGCCGAGCTGATCGGCGGGGACGGGGAGTTCGAGCGGCTGGTGGCGCAGGTCGTCGGCTTCGTCGAGGCGCCCGGGCACGGCCTGGACCTGCCCCTCGACGTGCGCGGGACCGCGTTCCAGCAGCGCGTCTGGCAGGCGCTGCGGGAGATCCCGACCGGGTCGACCGCGACCTATGGCGACATCGCCGAGCGGATCGGCGCCCCCACCGCCCGGCGGGCCGTGGCCGGCGCGTGCGCCAACAACCCGGTCGCCGTCGCCATCCCCTGCCACCGCGTGGTGCGCAAGGACGGCAACCTCTCCGGCTACCGGTGGGGCGTGGAGCGGAAGCGGGAGCTGCTTCGCCGCGAGGGCGCGGCATGAGCGCCGCAGCCGCGATCACCGGCCGGATCGCCGATCTCGACTGGGGCGGCGTGGCCGAGCAGCTGGATGACCACGGCTGCGCGGTCCTGCCCTCCCTGCTGGCGCCCGGCGAATGCCGGGCGCTGGCCGGGACCTACACCGACGACGAGCGCTTCCGCTCCCGGATCGTGATGGCCGCGCACGGCTTCGGCCGTGGCGAGTACAGGTACTTCGCACATCCGCTGCCCGAGCCGGTCACCCGGCTTCGTACCGGGCTGTACCCGCACCTCGCCGCCATCGCCAACGCCTGGAGCCGCCAGCTCGACGACGGCCAGAGCTACCCGGAGGACCTCGACGAGTTCCTCGACCGCTGTCATCGGGCCGGTCAGGTCAGACCGACACCGCTGCTCCTGCGTTACGAGGCCGGCGACTACAACCATCTGCACCAGGACGTGTACGGCGAGCACGTCTTCCCGCTCCAGGTCGCGGTGCTGCTGTCCGTGCCGGGCTCGGACTTCACCGGCGGCGAGTTCGTGCTCACCGAACAGCGCCCCCGGCAACAGTCACGAGCCGAGGTGGTGGCGCTGGGTCAGGGCGACGGTGTGCTCTTCCCGGTGAGGCAGAGGCCGGTCCGGGGAGCGCGGGGCTTCTATCGGGCGGGGATGCGTCACGGCGTCAGCCGGCTACACGGCGGCGGGCGACTCACGCTCGGCGTCGTGTTCCACGACGCGCGTTAGGAGAATCGCCCCCTCCGCGAGCGGCCGGCCCGGATCAGTAGCGGTATCGACCCTGGCGCCGCTGCGCCCGCCTCTGCCGCCGGGCGTCGCGTCGCGACAGGTAACTCGGATCGGTGGCGGGTGGCGGAGCGACCGGATAGACGCTGGTCTTGGCCCGGTCGGGCGGGATCGGCGCACTGCCGGGATAGGGACTGCCGAACAGCCCGTCGATCAGGCGAGACCGACCTCGGGGCGAGAATGACGCGTGCGTGGCCAGGGCGCGCGGCGCGATGACGGCGGCCTCGGCGGCCAGGCTCAGGCCCAGCGTCAGGATGAGCGCCCAGGTGCTGGACGCGAGCGTCGCCCCGCCCTTCTCGCCGCCGTAGGTGACGGCGAACTTGGCCGCGATCTGGACGATCCAGAGGAGGACGGTGGCGGCCGTGTAGCGCTGCCAGGGGAAGCCTCCCCGGACGAAGATCCGGACCGTCAGGCCACGCCACGCCCCCAGCCCGATCGAGATGAGCGCGCTCAGGAGCAGAAGCTCGACGTCGAGCGGCTTGACGTGGGCAGGTGCCCCGTTCACGAGCTCGATGAGGCCGAGGCCCACCGCCACGACCGGCAGGATGAAGAGCCTGCGCGCGCTGAGTGGGTGCCCGGCGAGCCTCCGCGCCAGCACGTAGACGAAGATCACGACGGCCAGACCGACCCACAGCAAGGTGTCGCCGCTCATGGTTCCCTTCTCCAGTCAGGCCGCGCCCGGTAGGCGCGGCGTAGTAACAGGCGCGGCCATCAATCCGGGTCGGTAGTGAGCCGGCACATCGCCGATCTGCCCTGAGCATCGACCTCCATGACGGGCGTGTCAAGCAAATCGGTCGGTGCGCGGCGGGCGCGTATTCCTCCTGCCGTCCGAGCGAGCCGTGGATACGCCGCGTGAGCTACCGGCCGGGTCCTGATCGCGCGGCGCACCGGAGGGGTGCCCGCCGGCTGGCGGTGCCGTCCCAAGGCACCGGGGCCGGAGGGTGCCCGCGGTGGCGACGGAGACTGCCGATCGCTGCACCGGCCCCCGCGTAGGGACCACCCCGGAGGACCTGCGGACGTGCGACGGGGGCGGGCGGACCAGCGTCACTCCGCGAACAGTGCGTCGAGGCGCTCCAGCGTTCTGGTCATGGTGTCGATCCAGACTCTCCCATCCTCCATGGGCGCCCGCTCCTCCTCGGGCACGCGGCAGCAGTCGTAGATCTCGGTCACGACCGTGTCGGTCGGGCCGTCCGGCGTGAGCTCGAAGCTCCAGCGCTGCCCCCACGCACTCCCGGCGCGAGGATGGCCTCGTCCCGACTCGGGCTCCCAGCCGATGCGCCGGTCCGGCTCGTACTCGACGACGTGGTTGTTCATCTCGTAGTCGCCCAGGTGCGCCGCGTGCATGCGCATCACGAACACCTCGCCGACGCCGGCGATGACCGCGCCGGACACCGCTCCGCGCAGCATCTCCGAGCCATCGAACTCGGGATGCCGACGCGGATCGGCAAGGATCCGGAAAATGTTGGCTGCCGGAGCACCCACCCGCCTGGACACCCTCACCGGCTTGCAGTCGTCATCCGCCACGGGTTCTCCTCCTGTTGCATCGGATTCGTCGGGCAAGGGATACCCCTCAGAGGTTCTGGACTCCTCCATCGCGTCCAGTTCATCTCCGTCCCGCCCGATTGCCGACGGCCGACATGGCGGCCGGGGCCGCGGCGGCCACTGGTCTGAGCCGCGCGGGATCCACTGCACACGGGCGGCTAGAAGGGGGCCCTCCGCCGGCAGGCCTGCCAAATGGCCAGCGCCACGCTCTCATACCGCGTTCGGGGTCCGGCGGCCGGCCCGAACCAGTGCGCGAACTCCTCGTGGACGACGTCAAGGACCTCGTCGAGGGTCAGCCTCGTACTCAGTCGGGGCCAGATCGTTCCCGCCTCGGGATCGTATTCGAAGCGGTTCCCATAGGAGATGCCGATCGGATCCTGGAGGAACAGGATCTCCTCGATCTCAGCTTGGAGCTCGTCGACCGGAGGCCCGTCGCCGCCCGGCCCGCTACCTGCCCGCCGGCTCCTCCTGCTCATATGTCGAAGTCGATGCTGTGATCCTCATCCACAGATTCGTAGCACACCCGCGGATCGCAGGCAATGGCGTCGGTCTGGCCAGCGGAGTCGGGCCGGCGATCACACGGGATCGAGGAACGACGACCGGTGCTCGCCGACGAGGGCGGCCACGCCCTCCGCATGATCAACCCGTCGACCTCGATCACCCGCACCCCCAGCCGGCGCGCCGAGCTCACCGCGTCGGCTGCCACCAAGCGATCCGGTCGACGCGGTTGCGCTGCGCCTTCTGGGGGTCGCTGAGGCGCCGTATCATCGACCCGGCCCGGGCGAGCATGCTCAGCTGCCGGCGCCGGAAATCCTCGGTCGGCACCAGCACCACCATCGGGCGGGGCGAGTCCAGCAGAGGGCCACGAGTTCCGGACGCAGCCCCCAGCCCTCGGCGCTGACCGGCCGGCCCGAGACCTGGGCGCGAAGGTCGTCGAGCGCCCACTCGAAACGCTCGGGGAACCCCGCCACCCTCTCCTCGGGCGTGCTCTGGACCCAGGCCTGCTCGGGATCTGGCCCTTCCAGCGGATCGCCGCGCTCCGCCCGGCGCGCGATGCGGCGGTCGCTGTGCGCTCGGGCGTCGTGAAGGTCGTGATGGTGGGCGACGAGGTCATGGCGGCGGGCGAGGATGTCGGCCACGGTCGTCTTGCCCGCCCACCGACCACCTGACATCCGGAGGGCTTTTGCCAGTGTCCCCGAGGGATCCCACGTTCCGGACGGCACCTGCCGGATTGCATTGGTCAGGATCCGCTGTCGATCGCTGGTGCGAACGCGCTTTCGCCTCGGAGGGAGATGCCGCTTCCGCCACAATAGGCAACCGTGGCCTCTGTCTGGCATCGTGTCGCGAGCCGCACCCGGCGGCTCTTCAGCGAAGGGCTCGGCGCGCCCCTGGCTCCGGGCTTCTATGACGACCTCGAGGAGCTGCTCATCGCCGGCGACGTCGGACCGGTGCTGGCCGAGCGGCTGACCCAGGGTGTCCGGGCGAGGGGACCGCGGGATGAGGCGCAGGCGCGCCAGGCCCTGGTCGACGAGCTGACCGCGGCCATGTCCGGCCGCTCCCGCGGTCTCGCCCTGGACACGGCGCCGGCCTGCGTGATCCTCTACGGGGTCAACGGCGCCGGCAAGACCACGACCGTGGCCAAGCTCGGGCACTTCCTCAAGCACGACGGCTTCAATCCTCTGATCGTCGCCGCCGACACCTTCCGGGCGGCGGGCATCGAGCAGATGCAGGCCTGGGCCGACCGCGCCGGCGTCGCCTGCTTCGCCGGACGTCCCGGGGGCGACGCCGCGGCGGTCGTCTTCGACGCGTTGAAGATGGCTCAGGGCCGTGGCCATCGCGTCGTCCTCGTCGACACGGCGGGCCGGCTGCAGACGCATCACAACCTGCTCCAGGAGCTGGGCAAGGTCGGCCGCGTCGCCGCCCGGGCCATCCCCGGCGCGCCCCACGAGTCCCTGCTCGTCCTCGACGGCAACCTGGGCCAGGCCGGCCTCGCCCAGGCCAGGGGCTTCAACGCTGCGCTCCCGATCACGGGCCTGGTCCTGACCAAGATGGACGGCACCGCCAAGGGCGGTGCGGTGGTGCCGATCGAGAACGAGCTCGGGGTGCCGACCAAGCTGATCACGGTCGGCGAGCAGCCGGGCGACCTCGCCGCCTTCGACGTCGCCCAGTTCGCCAACGCGCTCTTCGGAGCGGACGGCGCCGAGTGACGCAGCTGGCCACCGACCCGGCCGAGGTGCGGGATCGGGCCGAGACCGTCCTGCGCCGGCTGGCCGGCGAGGAGGCCCGGCTCCGCGAGGACCAGTGGCGGGCGATCCAGGCGCTGGTCATGGAGCGGCGCCGGACCCT
>DATAXV010000097.1:0-66309 GCA_036272915.1 Candidatus Dormiibacterota bacterium | reverse complement strand
CGAGCCCGACCGCGGTGTAGGGCTGGATCATCCTTTCTCCTCCCTCTGGCCAAGGAGCCGGTGAGCGGCACCGGCCGTTTCGTACGCGCCGGCTCATCGTAAGGCATGCGCGGCCCGGTCCCGTTCGGGCCGCCGGGGACTTTCCCTGCAGGTCGGGGGAGCGGTCCAGGCACCTCCGGATCGGGATCCGAGCGGCACCGGGACGGGCTCGGCCGGGTCTGGCGCCCGCGATCGGAATCGACAATCATGTACCCGTGACTTCTGAGCAGCCGGAGCCCACGACCTCGCGGTGGACCGCATCCACGGTCTATGCGGACATGTGGGTGGATCCGGACGACGATCCGCGCGACACCGGAGTCAAGCTCATCGGGGAGCGGCCGACATTGCTCGAGTACCTGCGGGCATACCGCCTCACACTCGAGATGAAGTGCGCCGGTCTGGACGCCGAGCAGCTGGCCCGCCGTTCCGTGCCGCCCTCGACGATGTCGCTGCTGGGCCTGATTCGACACATGACCGAGGTGGAGCGGAGCTGGTTCCGGCGCGTGATGGCGGCTCAGGACGCGCCGAAGCTCTACTGCACGCCGGAGAACCGTGACGGCGACTGGGACGGGGCCGTCGGCGACCCGGAGCTGGTCGAGCAGGCATGGCGGTCATGGCGGGACGAGGTCGCCTTCGCCGAGCGGTTCGTCAACGAGGCAGAGGATCTCGGCATGACCGGCCGGACCTCCGACGGCAGCTCGATCGCGCTGCGCGAGGTGCTCGTCCACATGATCGAGGAGTACGCACGCCACTCGGGGCACGCGGACCTGATCCGGGAGCGGATCGACGGCCGGGTCGGCCAGTAGCCCCCGGATCGGTGTCCGGCCGCGTGCCCTCAGCCGCCGCCGAGGGATGGCTTCAGAGCTCCTCCAGCTCGTAGGTCATGCTGCGGACGGTCGCACCGGCGGCGAGGTTGGCCACGTCGGCCGCGGTCGCCCGGCCCTCCGGCGATCCGAACGCCCGCTGGAGGGAGGCCATGTCGTCGAAATCGAGCTCGCCGATCGCGTGGAGAGGCTCCCCGCCGCGGATCGGGACCACGTTGCGGCTGAGCGTGTAGCGTCGGAGCCCCGGCATCTTCTTCGCGAGCGGGATGTGGACCTCGCGATAGTGCCTGTCGAACTCGACCGGGTCGCGGGGTGCGTCCCACAGCACGAGGAACCGTGCACTCATCACATGACCTCCTCTCTTCTCACCTGTTGACGGCGTCATCCCTTAGACCGCCGAACCGCTCGCGAGGTGCCGCACTCGCTGAAGAGGATGTGCGGTGCGGGTGAACGCGTCTGACATCCCCGGCCGGAGGGCCGCCATTCATCGAGGTGAATCGCTCGCCGACGGCCCTCGAGCATGGGTGCCGGACCTCCGGCGCCGGCTACCGTTCGCCGGCCATCCGGGTCGCCTCCTCGAGGTTCGCGCGAGAGCTCGCCGCGCGCCGCGCTCCCCAGCCGTCGAGGGTGCCGTCCCGCTCGGCCTCGGCGAGCTGGAAGGCATCCGCCAGCGAGAACCAGAGGTGGACGTCGACCCAATCCGGCGAGGTCAACCCACGAGCTCTGGCGTAGCTTCCCCACAGCGCGCGCCGGAACTCGGCGAAGCGATCCTCGTACCGGAAGATCCCGAATCCCCACTCTCCGAAGTTGAAGTCGAGGACAGGATTCCCGATGCCCGGCACCGCCCAGTCGATCACCGCCCGCACCCTGGCCGAGCCGTCGACGATGAGCTGGTTCTCACAGACGTCGCCGTGCACCAGCACCTCGGGCATCTCCACGACCCGCGCCAGGCTTCGCATCCAGGTGGTGACGTCGGTTCCCGAGCCTCCGAGAAGCCCGGCGCCGCGCCGGGCGAGGTCGTCGAGGTGGTCTCTCTCGAGGAACCGGGCGAGGTGGTCGGGAACCACACGGGACGGCCGGCGCAGCTCCGGCGGAAGCCGCGACGGCCGGAGCCGATGCCACGTCGCGATGGCCGCCCCCAGGCTGTCGAGCAGCGTCAGCCACCGCGCGGCGTCGGCGCGGTCCTCCAGGTCCGCCCAGTTCTCACCCACGACACGCTCCACCGCCCAGAACGGATACGCGTAGATCGCGGGCTCGTGCCAGCTGCCGAGCAGCCTCGGCGCGACGGAGACGCCGGCCGCATCGAGCGCTCGCAGCGCCGCCACCTCGCTCACCGCGTCCTCGGCGGCGAGATGGTTCCTGGGAAACAGGAAGACGCGGTCCCGACCGACGATGGCGAGCTTGCTCCACCCGTCGAACCGCACCTCGACGGGCGACTCGTCGAATCCGGTGAGCGCCCGAAACCGCTCCAGCGCCGGCGGGATCAGGATCGCGTTGACCGCCTCCGTCCGCGGTGAGCTGCTCTGGTCCATCCCCTGGAAGTATCGGATCCGCCGATGGTCACCGGCGTCTACGAGCCGCCGGTGGCCGCGGGAATCAGGCGACGCGCGCGATCGCGGCCTTCAGATCCCGCCCCGGCCGGCTCCGCGGCCAGACCACTCTCTCGGCGCCGACGAAGGTCCGGTAGGCCTCGAACGCCTCCGCCAGCGCGCGAACCAGATCCGGATCGTCGACCGCCGGAGAATCCTCCTCGAATGAGACGCCGACGATCTGCAGCGTCCGCGTCCTCCGGTCGTACCTGGGCTCGATCCTGCCCGCGAAGCGGTCGCCATGGAGGATGGGGAGCACGTAGTAGCCCCAGCGGCGCCTGGCCTCGGGAGTGTAGATCTCCCACATCCACTCGAAGCCCCAGAGGTCGCGCAGCAGCCCCCGGTCCCAGACCAGGGGGTCGAGCGGCGCGATCAGGCTCGCGCCCGGCCAGGGCATGGCCTCCGGATCCGCCACCTCGTCGAGAAGGGGCCGCTCGCCGGCCATCAGGTAGCGGAGGCCGGAGAGGCCTTCGACCGCGACCGGGAGGAGCACGCCCTCCTCGACCAGCTCCGAGGTCCAGCGCCTCCGATCGGCGACCCTGCCGATCCGGTACATCGGCTCGGCCGGCGTGCCCTCGGTCGGGGAGGCCATCCCCGTCGCGCGGAAGTGGCTGAGAAGCCGGTGGCGCCTCCCCGCCTCCTCGGTGGCTCGTTCGGCCAGGCGGCCGGCGGGGACCACGCGCTCGATGAGGTCGTAGTAGCGCCGGCTGCCGTCCCGGCGGGCGATGCCCAGCCGCCCGCACATGAAGAGCGCCTCCAGGACCGCGCGGCCCACCGGCGTCGGCGCCCACCACCAGGCCACCGACTCCGCGTGATCGGCGAACGCGGCCGTCGAGAGCGGTCCATCCGACTCGATCCGGTCGAGGATGGTTCTGGCCAGGTCCGCCCGCTCGTGAAGGATGTTCTTCTCGTCGGGCGGTGCGTAGAGGTCCCAGGCGATCCGGTGGAGCCCGAACTCGCTCATGGGCAGGATGTTGAGACTCTTGTTGTAGAGCTCGATCAGGCGCCGGTCCTCGCCATAGAGCCACTCCTCGCACCAGCCGCGGCGGTAGCCGGCGATCCGGGAGTGCAGCAGGATGTCGTGGCTGCGCGCCCCGGGCACGGCGATGGGATCGAACTGGAGCAGGCCGAGGCGGTCGACCACCCTGAGGACCGACACCGGCTCCGCCGGGAGCGCCCGCGGCGGCGCCAGCAGCTGACGCCGGGCGAGGAAGCGGCGGGCGTGATCCGCGGAGATGGTGACGGCCGGATCGATCGTCGTCGGCATCCGAACCTGGACTGTAGCAGTGACTCCGGAGCCGGACGGAGCGGGTCGCGACGCCGGGGTGGGCCGTGCGACGGGCACCTATCATCCGGTCGTGGCCTACTGGAATCCGCTCGCGTATCTGGTGGGGCTGGAGGGGGTGGCCCTGCTGAGCGCGTTCGCCGGCGAATACGATCGCGAGTTCACCGAGGCTCGGCTGGCCGAGGTCCGGGCTCTTCTCGATTCCGGGTCGGAGGTGGGCCACGCGATCGAGGCCCAGCTCGTCGACGTGGTCGGCGCCTACCGCGCCTGGGCGGCCTCCTACGACCAGCCGGGCAACGCCTTCTACGACATCGAGCAGTCCGTCGTCTGGGACGTCCTCGACGGCCTGCCCCCCGGGATCGCGCTCGACGCCGCCTGCGGCACGGGACGGCACGCGGAGCATCTCGCCTCGCTCGGCCACCGCGTCATCGGCGCCGACGTCTCCGCCGACATGCTCGCCAGGGCACGGGCCAAGGTTCCCGCCGCCGAGTTCCACGAGGCCGACCTTCACCACCTGCCCCTGCCCGACGACCATGTCGACGTCGCCGTCTGCGCCCTGGCGCTGGCGCACGTCCCCGAGCTCGCCCCGGTCTTCGCGGAGCTCGCCCGCGTCCTGCGTCCCGGCGGCCATCTCGTGATCTCCGACGTGCGAGGGCTCTTCCCCGACGGCATCCGCTCGCCGCTGGCGCGGGCCGGGATCGACGTGGGTCCGGCCTTCCTCCCTCAGCACATGCACCTCGCCAGCGAGTACGTGTCGGCCGCCCTTCCCCTCGGCCTCCAGGTCCGCCGGTGCGAGGAGCCGCGCATGCTCCCGGCGCCGGAGACGCACCGCGATCCACCACCGGGCCCCGCCAGTCCGGCCGACGTGGCCACCCTGAACGCGTGGTGTCCGGAGGCGGCCAGGGCGGCCTACCGGGACGTGCCCGTCCTCATCATCTGGCACTTCCAGCTGACGGGCGGGGCCTGAGGGGGGCGGAGCGGCCCGGGCTGCGACATCCGAGGTTCCGGCCGCCGCCGGCACGGCTACCCTGGGCCTATGACCGAGCGGATCACGCCACAGCAGTTCCACGATGCCGCCGGCGTCGACGACTGGCGGGTCGTCTTCGAGGGTGCCTGCGCCCACTTTCGCACCGGATCCTTCGCCAGGGGCGTCGCCCTCGTCGAGGCGATCGGGACACTGGCCGACGCGGCCAACCATCACCCCGACGTCGATCTCCGGTACCCGGGCGTGACGGTGCGCCTGATCACGCACGACGTCCAGGGCCTCAGCGATCGGGATGTGCAGCTCGCGCAACAGATCTCGGAGGCGGCGAAGGAGCTCGGCATCACCGCCGATCCGAGCGCCGTCCAGACGGTCCAGGTCTCGATCGACGCCCTCGTCGGCGCCGACGTGATGCCCTTCTGGAAGGCCCTGCTCGGCTACCGGGAGCTCGGCGACGAGGACCTCGTCGACCCCAGGGGCCGCGGCCCCTCGCTCTGGTTCCAGCGGATGGCGGAGCCGCGCACGCAGCGCAACCGCATCCACGTCGACGTCTCGGTTCCCCACGATCAGGGCGAGGCGAGGGTCGCCGCCGCCATCGCCGCCGGCGGCCACCTGGTCACCGACGAGCACGCGCCGCAGTGGTGGGTCCTGGCCGACGCCGAGGGCAATGAGGCCTGCGTCGCCACCTGGTCGGGACGCGACTGACGGCGCGAGGCCGGCCCGGCGCTACTCCCCGGTCTCTCCGTCCACGGACTCGCGGATGAGGTCGGCGTGGCCGTTGTGCCGCGCGTACTCCTCGATCATGTGGACCACGATCCAGCGGAGGCTCGGCGTGCGGCCGTCCGGCGAGGTGCGGCGGGCCATCTGCTCCAGCCCGCCGGTCCTGAGCGACTCGGCGACGAGCGAGCGGGAGCTGTCGACGGCGTCCCGCCAGATGCCGTGGAGCTGCTCGGGGGTGTCGTTCGCGGCGGAGTGCCACTCCCAGTCGCGATCCGCCTTCCAGTCGACGGTGTTCCACAGCGCCTGCCGCTCCCGCCCGTGGAGCCGGTGGGAGAACCAGTGGGACTCGACGAAGGCCAGGTGCTTGAGCATCCCGCCGAGGGTCATCGAGGAGACGCCCACCGTCGCGTTCAGCCCCGGCGAGTCCAGCCCCGAGCACTTCCACTCCAGGGTGGCCCGCTGGTAGTCGAGGAAGCCGAGGAGGGTGGTGGCCTCGTCGGCCGCCTCCGGTGGCTCCGGACGGCCCTGATCGTCGATGTGGGTCATCGTCGGTGAGTGTACAGATACGGGTCGCCGCCACCTCACTCGACGGCCCGCATGAGGCGGCTCTCCCAGGCCCAGGCCGCGATCTCGACGCGATTCCGGAGCCCCAGCTTGTTCTGGATGCTCGTCAGGTGGCTCTTGACCGTGCTCAGCGAGATGAACAGCCCGGCGGCGATCTCCTGGTTGGTGCGACCCCTCGCGATCGACCTCACCACCTCGATCTCGCGCTGGGACAGCGGAGCCGTCGGGCGGCGGGTGGTGATCGGACCCTCGGGAGACAGGCGCTGCAGGAGCGGACCGTGATCGAGGGCGAGATCAACGCGTCGCCGGCGTGGGCGGCGCGGACCGCCTCCACCAGCAGCGCATCTGCCGGCGCCTGGATCATCTCCGAGCAGACCGTCAGCGCCTCCGGCCGGAGCGTGTCGGCGCCGACGACGCTGATCGAGAGGTGCCTGGGATCGGCCCGGGGCCAGGTCAGCGCCTCCTGCTTCGCCAGAGTCTCCGCGCTCGGCTACCGCGTGCGGGTCACCTATCAGCCCGGCGGCCGGTTCTGGTCGCCGCAGCTATGGGAGACGGCGATCTTCCTGGCCCTGGCGCTGCTGCTCTCCGGCCTCTGCGCCTGGTGAGTCCGCCACCGCCTCTCCTGAGACTCGCGGGAGGCACTGATCGGACGACCTCGATGGCCGCGGCCCTCGCCCCGAGCGTCGTCCCGGCGGCGATGGCGCCCGCCTCCCCGGATGCGACCATCCTCGCCACCCACCTGGTGACGACGGCCCGAACCCCGGACAACCTGGGTGCGGGTCGGTCCTCACACCCGGGTCCGGCCAGGGATCCTGGCCGCCGTGGGCCGATCAGAGGGGTAGTCATTGAATGTCTAGTGGGCAGGGTGAAACACCCTGACTAAGATGAGGTGAATCGGCGGCTCGGGACGGCATGGCTGTGGCTACCTCTGGAGCGTCCTCCGAGCGGCGAGGGATCGCCGCCCGGAACTCGTCGGCGTCACGTGGACGAGTACCGGCAGCCGCGCGCACCGTCCCCGGCGCGTGCACGGCTACCACGGCGGTTCAAAGGAAGGGGAGGTGGTCAGGTGGCCATCAACACACAGACCGATATGGTCGAACAGGTCCGGGGCATCTTCTCCGGAGGCTGGAGCGTCAGGCCGAGCCGGAGGCTGCCCGATCCCGGCGGGCTGTCCCTCGGCAACGAGGCGGTCAGCCTCGACGCCACCGTCGTCTGCGCCGACCTGTCCGGGTCGACCCGGATCGTGGACACCAGCTATCCGACCCTCGCCACCGAGATCTACAAGGCCTACCTCTACTGCGCCTCGACCCTGATCAGAGACGGCGGCGGGGAGGTCACCGCCTATGACGGCGACCGGATCGTCGGGATGTTCATCGGCGATGCCCGGAACACGATGGCGGTCCGGTGCGCGCTCGCCATCAACTGGTCCGTCGACAAGGTGATCAATCCGACCCTCCGCGCGAAGTACTCGGACGAGGCCCACCGCGTCCGCCAGGTCGTCGGCGTCGACACCAGCAACGTGATGGCGGCTCGAACCGAGATCAGGGGCAGCACCGACCTGGTCTGGGTCGGCCAGGCGGCCAACTACGCGGCCAAGCTGACCGAGCTCGACGCCGACTACCCGACCTGGATCACCCATCGCGTCTACGACCTGATGGACGACAGCGTTCGCTACTACAAGGGCCAGAACATCTGGGAGCCGCGGGTCTGGAGGGCGGTGAACGAGCTCTCGATCTACCGGTCCAACTGGTGGTTCCGGTGACCCTCAGGCGGAGACGCGCAGCCGCACCCTGAAGCCGGCCTCGGTGGGGCCGGCCTCCAGCGTGCCGCCGACCAGCTCCGCCCGTTCGCGGATCCCGGTCAGGCCGTAGCCGCCCGAGGCCGTGGACGGCTTCGGCCAGCCCTCGTCCTCGACCGTCAGCTCGACCGAGCGGCGCGCCCAGACCAGGCGGACGGCGACCGACGTCGCGTCGGAGTGCTTCCGGACGTTGGTCAGGGCCTCCTGGGTCGTGCGGTACAGCGCCAGCTGGGCGTCGGTCCGGAGCGGGACCGGGGTGCCCTCGACCTGCAGCCGGCAGGGGATCCCGTCGCGGACCTCGAACTCGCGCACCAGGCGATCCAGCTCCCCGACCCCGGGCACCCTGTCGCCGCGCAGAGCCGACACCGCCCGGCGGGCCTCGAGGAGGCCGTCCGGGCGGTGTCGGCGACCGCCTCGATCACGGCCGGGTCCTCGGACCGCCGCTCGGCGAGGAGGCGCGTCGCCTCCAGCTGCACGGCGAGCCCGGACAGCGTGTGGGCGAGGACGTCGTGCATCTCCCTCGCCAGCCGCTGCCGCTCCCGCGTCCCCGCCGCCTCGGCCCGGATCGACCAGAGGTAGCGCGACCACATGGGAAGGAAGTAGGCGGCGAGGACGCCGAGGACGGCGCCGCCGCCGACGCCCGCGGTCAGGGTGGGGCTGACGGCGTGAACCGACCTGGCCATGGCGGCCACGTAGAAGCCGGCGACGCCGATGGCGAGGGGTACTCCGAGGAGGCCGGTGCCGGAGGCGACGATGACCGCCGCCAGCGCCGCCACCTGGCCCATGCCGTTGCCCGGCTGCAGGAGCAGGGCAGCGCTCGCCACCGCCCCGAGCAGGGCGTTGACCGCGAGCCGGGCGCGGAGCAGGCCGGAGCTGTGCAGCACCCAGATGAAGCAGATGGCGCCGAGCACGACGACCCCGGTCGAGATGCCGAGCGCCCGGCTCAGCGGCGAGCGGTAGGGGAAGCCGTCGATGTTGTCGAGGACGAACCAGATGCCCGCGGTCGCGGCGATGCCGTAGCGGAAGACGCGAGGCACTCGGTCGTACTGATCCTGACCGTCCCATGGCCAGCGGAGAAGGATGGCCGTGCCCCCAGGATCGGGGGCACGGCCGGAGAGGGACGCCGTGTGGCGCGGACCGCCGGCGGGGGGGTGGATCGACCGAGGCCCGGCGCCGGGCACGGCTAGGCGATCGCCCGCTCCGCGTCCCCGCGGGGGCGCTTCCAGAGCAGGGTGGAGAGGGCGGGAACCAGGATCGGACGGACGATGAAGGTGTCGAGCAGGAGGCCGACGACGACGGCCGCCCCGATCTGCTGGATCAGATAGAACTGCAGGTGGAGGATCACGGCGAAGGAGACGACCATGACCAGCCCGCAGGAGGAGATCACACCGCCGGTCGCGCCGACCGCCCGGGCGATGCCCTCGCGGCGGCCGTGCTCCTCGACCTCGTGCTTGATCCGGGAGACGAGCAGGATGTTGAAGTCCTGGCCCAGGGAGACGAGGAAGACGAGGGCGAAGATGGGCACCGTCCAGAAGAGGGGGACGTCCAGGGCCCGGTAGATGAGGGCGACGATGCCGATCGCGGCGGCGGTGGAGAGGGCGGTGGTGGCGACCAGGTAGAGGGGCTGCACCACGCTCCGCAGCAGGAGGCCGAGGATGACCAGGACCGTCGCCCCGATCAGGACGATGACCAGCAGGAGGTCGTGGTCGAGGACGTTCTCGGTGTCACGCGTGTTGGTGGCGTCGCCACTGGAGAGAACCGTGGCCTGCGGCGCCGCGCCGCGGGCGGCGTTCTCGACGGCGGTCACCTCGTTGACCGCCTGCGCGCTCTCCGGTCCGCCGTCGAGCGAGACCTGCCAGGCGGTCACGTCGCCCGACTGACGGGACGCGGAGATCGAGGCGACGCCCTTGGTGCCGAGTACGGCCTGTCGCACCTGCGCGTCGTCGGCCCGCCCCTGGACGACCAGGTAGACCGAGGTCCCCTTGGCGGCGAAGTGGGTGGTCAGGGCGTCGTCCCCGCGCAGCGTCATGCTGCTCTGCGGGAAGGAGGCGAGGGAGTCGAAGGAGATGCCGCTGGTGAATCCGACGAAGGCCAGGGGCAGCAGGACGATGAGGACGACGCCGCCGATGATGACCGGGTGGCCGGTGACGGCGTTGCCGACGTGGCGCCAGACGCCGCGGGTGGCTCCCTGCGCCGAACCCGCCTTGGGCCGGGTCGGCCAGAGCAGCGCCGGACCCATGATGCGCATCAGCGCGGGCAGCAGGGTGAGGCCGGCGATGAGCATGACGCCGACCCCGATCGCGATCGGGGAGAGGGCACGGATGAAGCCGAAGCTGGCGACGAGCATGAGCGCCATCGAGACGACGACGGTGAACCCGCTGCAGAGGATGGCCTCGGCGACCCGGGAGAGGGCCAGCTCCAGCGCCTCCTTGGGGGCCAGACCCGAGCCCAGCTCCTCACGGTAGCGGGAGATCAGGAACAGGCCGTAGTTGGTGCCGGCGCCGAGCATGGCCGCGAACATGAAGGTCTCGGTGAAGGACGAGAAGGGCAGGGACAGGTGGAGCCCGGCCCAGCCGGAGACGCCGAGGGCGACGAGCAGCGCGCCGGCGATCGTCACCAGAGGGGTGATCACGGCCAGAGGGGAGCGGTAGACCAGGGCGAGGACGATGAGGACGAGAACCAGCGAGACCAGGCGGGTGGGGTTGATGAGCCCCGCTCCCGACGAGCCGCTGGCGCTTCCGATCGAACCGCCGGTGGAGGACGCCAGGTCATGGTTCACGATCGGGTTGCCGATCGCCGTCACCTGGACTCCGGAGGGCAGGTCGAGGCCGGTGAGGTGGTTCTCGATCGTGACCCCGTTGGGCGCGCCGTCCTGGTTCTTGCCCAGCGTGACCTCGACGAGGAGCGCCTTGCCGTCCTTGCTGGGCACGGGCGGCGCCACCGAGGACGCGAACGACTGCTGGCGGAACCAGGTCGCCGCCTGGTCGGCGATGGTCAGGTCCCTCGGTTTCAGCCCGCCGTTGTCGACCAGGACCACGGCGACCGTGTCCGGAACCGAGACGTGCGGGAAGTCCTTCTGAAGGAGATTCTGGGCGCGGACCGAGTCGGTGCCGCTGGGCAGTCCGAGACCGGTCTGGGGGACCTTCCCCAGGGTGGGGAACAGGAAGACGAGGGAAGCGGCGATGACGGCCACCCAGACCGCGACGACGATCCAGGGGTGGCCGACGATGGCGCGGGCGGAGCGTGTGATCACGACAGCCGGGACCGGCGGCGCGAAGCGCCGGAGGCGGGGGCGATCAGCGCGAGGGTCGCGAATCGCGAGGGCGCTGCGGTTGGCATGACGGGTCTGACCTCCTCTGGGTGGGTGTTCATTCGTCCCTTCGATCGTCCCTCGCGCACCCCCTCCGGCACATCGGCGCAACGGTGGATTTCGGCATCCACCCAGGGGTGGAGCGGGGAGTGGCGACGGGTCGGGCGGCGCCTGCGGAAGGCGCCGTCCGGGTGCCCGGCTCAGGCGCGGCGCGACGACGCCGTGTAGGAGTCTGAGGTACACCGTAACCTGTTAGTAGTAATATCCGTTTAACGGGTATGGAGAGGGTCGATCGGCCCTCCGGAAGATTGCAACGGCAACGGCAGCGGCAATCGAGGGAAGGAGAACAATCCATTGGTTCTGCAGATCTCGGTCAACCAGCTATTGGTCGTGAT
This sequence comes from Candidatus Dormiibacterota bacterium, assembly GCA_036272915.1. Classification (GTDB taxonomy): domain Bacteria; phylum Chloroflexota; class Dormibacteria; order Dormibacterales; family Dormibacteraceae; genus DATAXV01. The sequence continues at coordinate 54,803 of DATAXV010000097.1, read as the reverse complement.
CCTGGTCGGCGCCATCGCCGGGTTCCTCGCGGCGCATCTCGTCAGCGGGCACGGCTACGGTCTCATCGGAGACCTGATCGTCGGAATCGTGGGCGCGCTGGTCGGCTACTTCCTGCTTGGTGCCCTCATCACCACCTACGTGCTGACCCCGCTCGGCCTCACCGAGGTCACCATCCTCGGCCAGATCATCGTCGCCTTCATCGGCGCCGCCATCCTGCTCGCGGTCCTGCGGATCTTCGTCCGGGGCAGGCGACGGGTCACGTGACCCCTGGGCGCCGGGTGCGCTTGCGCCCGGCGGTCGCCTCCTAGCGCGGTCTGGGGCGTGAGGACGGCTTGGCGTGCGGGTGGACCCTCGACACCCGCCGCCCGCCGTCCGGGAGCCCCGGCCGCGCTCGTTCAGCGTTCGGAGCGCGAATCCAGAACCGGCTTGACGTCGACGATCGGCGTCCGGTCCAGTGCCTCCAGGTTCGCCACCCGGATCCGGTTGCCGGGGATCTCGAGAATCCGCACCCTCTGCAGCCCGATCGGGTTGGGCCGGTCCGGAGACCTCGTGCGGTTCTGCGCTTGCGGGTGCGGCCAGCGTCTCTCGCCTTCCCGGGGGAATCGACGCTACGTCAACCGAGCCCATGAGCAACGCGCATATCGGGATCGGAGCGAGGACCAGTTGAGCCTGCTGCCGGCCACCCTGACTCGCAGCAGCCGCAACAGCGGCGCATGATCGTTCGGCTTAGACGATGGGACCCACGCGCCGCCCCCACGTTTCGTCGCTACGTGTGGCCCCTGCTGCGCGAGACCTTCCTGTTCGTCGAGGTGGTCACCAGCCACATCGCGTTCCTGACCCTCATCGGCGCCTTTGTCGTCGCGCAGGAACTCCACCCAGGTCGGCCCCCACCTGCTCGGCGCGGAGGGGGCCCAGGGCCACCTACGACGATGTGGTAGCGGTGTTGGAGGACGCCGCGCGGATCCCGGCCTACCGGCTGGCCCAGGACGTGGCGATCGAGGAGATCCTGGCGGCGCTGGCCGCGACCGGGGACGGGTTGGGCAACCCGCCCGGGACTCCCTGACCCGCGGGCCGTGCCAGGTGCCGACCGCTGATGCCCGCGACGGTCGCCGCGGGAATCAGCCCTGGAGCGTGATCACCGCGCCGGTGTCCGCATAGGGAAAGGGGCCCTTGCCCAGGTGTCGCACACTGTCCAGCAGCCGGATGATGGGCACCATCAGGCCGTACTTGCCCTTCACCTTGGACGTGATCGCCTCGAAGTCCGGACCGGAGGTCACCAGCTCAACGGTGCCGGCCACCGGCGTGCTGCCGGCTTTGACCCGGCCTCGGACGTCGCTCGGCTGCAGTGTCACGCTCGGGTTGTTCTGTAGCCGCTTGGCCTTGCCGGAGGCCGAGGAGGTCAAGAGGCCGACCCGGCCGCCTTCGAGCGGGACGATCTAGGTCGGCGTCGCGACCGCCACCCCGGTCTTGCGGAAGGTGGCCACGGACATGTACTTCTCCAGCGAGACCGTCTGTTCGGCGTTGCTGCCAGTCATCTGCTTCTCCTCTCTAATGTGATCTCCGAGGTCGGGATCTGCGTTTGGTGAGAGGACGAACGGCGAAACCGGTAGAGGACACCTGCGGCCCCGGAATCTGTCAGGCGGGTTCGACCCTCACGTCGAGGAGACGGGACAGGAGCAGACGTCGTTCGCCCTCGGTGGGCGCCCAGCGAGGCGGCGGTTTCCAGCTCTCCGGCAGCCTCTGCCGTCCGGCCAAGCCGTCGGAGATTGTCGGCCAGTGCGGCGTGCCAGAGATGGGAACGTTCCAGCCCGACGATGGCCTCCAGTGCGGCCAGCCCGTGCTCGGGCCCATTGCGCTCAGTCACCGCAACGGCCCGGTTGAGCGCCACCACCGGGTTGGTTCCGACGGATCCGAGCAGGTCGTAGAGCTCGATGATCTGGTCCCAGTCCGTCTCGGACCAGCTCGTGGCGGTGGAGTGGGCCGCGGCCAGGTGAGCCTGGAGCTGGTAAGGCCGAGCGGTACCGCCCGACAAGATGACAGCCATAGACAACCACCGCGATCCCTCCGCAATGGCCTCCCGGTTCCATCGACCGCGGTCCTGGTCGGCGAGGGTCACGACGTGGCCCTGGGCGTCGCTTCGCGCCGGGGTGCGAGCTGAGGTGAACAACAACAGAGCCAGCAAGGACAGCGCCTCGGGCTCGTCGGGCATCAACTCCACCAACAAGCGGGCTAGGCGGACGGCCTCGACCTCCAGATCCACCCGGGCGACCGCGTTCCCGCCGCTCGGGGCGTGGGCCTCGGTGGCGATCAGGTACACCACCGCCAGCACCGCGGCCAGACGATCGGGGAGCTCCGCGTCGGAGGGAATGGCATAAGGGATGTGGGCGGTGGCGATCTTGGACCTCGCCCGTACCAGGCGCTTGGCCATGGTGGCCTCGGGCACCAAGAAGGCTCGGGCGATGGCATCGACCTCGAGGCGGGCCAGCGTGCGCAAGGCCAAGGCCACCTGGGCCTCTCGGCTGAGAGCGGGGTGGCAACAGGTGAAGATCAGGCGCAGCATGTCGTCTCGCAACTGGCTCTCTGTCTCCATCGCGTCGATCACATCCTCCATCTGGTCTGTCGCGCCCTGGGTTCCCCATCGGAACGCCACCGTCTCCTTGTCGGTTCTGGTCGACTCCCGTCGCAGGAAGTCGAGCGCCTTGCGCCGGGCCACCACGGTCAGCCACGCCCGGGGGTTGTCCGGGATCCCCGACCCTGGCCAGGCGCCAAGGGCGGCGATCGTGGCCTCGGAGAGGGCGTCCTCGGCCACCGGGAAGTCGCCGAGCTGGCGCACCAGGATGGCGAGCACTCTCGGGCCTTCCTCCCTGAGCACCTTGACCAGGGCGTCGCTGGCATCCATGGGGGGACGCCTAGGCGTGGTGTGGCGCGATCGGGCGGAGCTCGATCTTGCCCCTCCACGCGGCCGGGATCTGGGCCGCCCAGGCGATCGCCTCGTCAAGATCGGCTGTCTCTAGCACGAAGTAGCCGGCCAGCACTTCTTTGGCTTCGGCGTATGGTCCGTCGGTCACCATCAGGTCCCCGCCCTTGCCGCCCGAAACGGTGATGGTCGTCGACATGGTCACCGGGTGAAGGGCCTCACCGCCGCGCATCACCCCCGCTTCGGTGGCCCGCCGGGCGAACTCCGTGTACTCGGGAGAGAACTCGGTCTCGGGAGGCTCGTCCCAGTACCGGTCGCGGTCGTAGTAACACAAAGCCACATACAGCGCCATTTCAGAACTCCTTCCTGTACTCCGCGGACATCCGCCCTAGAGAGCAACCTTTGAATGGCTCGCATCAGCATGCGGGATGAGTACGCAAATGACCGCGGCGGAGCGCGGCGATCTGATTGACGATCGAATAGAGCGACCCGAGACTGAGCCGATGCGGAGATGGGCAGCGATCCAGGAGCGTTTTGGCCAGACCGGCGACGTCAGTGCCGCGGACGTTGCGTACCTACTCCAGGTTGTGGAAGGCGCGAGGGAAGTGCAACAGCTCTCACCCAAGGCCGACGACTGGTGGGACGCGGTGCTCGACCTCAACCGCCTGCTTGATGAGGAGGAGGGTGCGGTAGATGCGCCTCGCGCTCTTTGACCTCGACGACACCCTCATCGATCACGAGACGGCCTATGCCGCCTGGGCTGAGGAGTCCGCCAACGATCACGGACTCAGCGGCGAGGCCGTACCCTGGCTGCTGGACGCAAAGGCCTCCCACTTCGGCTCCAAGGAGGGCCTCTTCCTCCGGATCCGCGAGTACTTCCAACCGGCCGAGCCGGTCGAGAAGCTCTGGGACCACTACCGGCTGCGAGTCGCCGAGCTATGCAACTGCTGGCCCGGCGTGCTCCAGGCCTTGGAATCACCTGACCGCGACGGGTGGGGACTCGGGATCGTCACCAACGGGAAGGCTGATGGCCAGTTGGCAAAGATCCGACGGAACCGCCTCGACCTGGTCGTACGCGGATGGTGCATCTCGGGCGATGCCGGCATCCGGAAGCCTGGCCCGAGGATCTTCCAACAGGCCGCCGAGCGCTGTGGAGTGCGAGACCTCCGCCTGGGCTGGATGATCGGCGACAGCCTTGACCTTGATGTGGGCGGCGGCAGATCTGCCGGGCTACAGACGATTTGGATCAACTCTTCCCCGCACACCTCGCCGGCCGCTGAGCCAGCTCCTGACCTCACATTCCCCTCTACCGTGCTCGCGATCAAACACCTCCTCGGAGGGATCACAGCTGGATCCACGCGTCGACGGGAGAACGTCACAGTCCCGGCAACCCGAGATCGGACACCAGGCCCTGTGCAGTCTCGAACTAGACGGCCATGGCCCGAGTGGTCCGGATGCCGCACCGCGTCAGGGTAAGGTCCCGTAATCGATAACTTGTGGGGACCATGTTGTAGACGTGTACGCGTCAACCCGCCTGGCTGATTCCCTCCACGCAAAAGACGAGTGCCGCCAGGTCCTGGCAGCACCCGTAGGAAACCGGATCGGACAGGGGGCTCCGGTCACGCCGCCGCGGCATGACCAGCCCGGTCGGTGACCTTCGCCGCCGGCTCGACCGCCCGCCCACGGAGAGCGGCGAGGACGGAGGCACCGGTAACGGTGGCGAGTCCGATCTCGATCAGGGCCATCAGCATGTTCAGGCCGTCGGTCGAGACGGAGAGGTAGCCGGCGGCGAACCAGTAGTTGGCGCTCATGAAGACAGCGACGACCAGGCTGACCAGGGCAATCGACCTGACCGAGCCGCTGATCATGGCCGGCAGCCGGATCAGGTACAGTGCCGCCGCAACCATGAGGGCGAGGCCGACCAGGAGCTCGCCCCACTCGGCGAGCACGCCGAAGGCGTGAGCGTTGGGGATGCCGACGCCGGTGAGGAAGCTCTTGTACCAACCGAAGGGGTCCTTGGCCGCGAAGGCGCCGAGGGTCCCGGTCATGCTCGAGAGGTAAGCCGGGTCGGTGATCTTCTCCCAGCCCGCCTTGATCCACTCGAACCCGATGGCGGCCTGGACGAACGAGACGAACAGGGTCTGTAGGCGAGGGGTGCGCATCGCTGACGATCCTCCTGAGTTGGTCCTGATTGCGGTTTGGTCTCTGACTGGGTTTTGGGTCCTGGTTGCGGTTTCCATGCCCTGATCGTCGGTCCGGGCACCCCTCTCCCACAGCGGCCACACGACCCGCTCGTGGATATGCCGGAGGCCCCTGGCCGGGGGGACTATCGGCCCGCGAGGGCAGGACCCCTCCGGCTCCCGACGGGCGTGGTGGGAGAGGAGGACCGTCGAGCACGTTCCGGGCAAGGCCCCGATCGGTGCCGATGACTAGGAGGCGAAGTAGAACTCGTCGGGACGGCCCCCACCGCGCCTAGGCTCAGCTGCCGGGCAGCCTCGAGTGGCGGGCGAGGTAGGCAGCGGCCTCGGAGCGGCGCGCCACCTCCAGCTTGGAGAGGATGGTGGACACGTAGTTCTTCACCGTCTTCTCCGCCAGGTGCAGGTTCTGGCCGATCTCCCTGTTCGTGAGCCCCTCGGCGATCATGCTCAGGATCCGCTCCTCCTGAGGGGACAGCCGCGAGAGCTTCTCGTCCTTGAGCAGGTTCTTGCCCCTGCGTAGGCGTTCGAGCACGGTGGCGGTGACGGCGGGGTCGAGCAGGCTCTGCCCGTCGCTCACGGTTCGAATCGCGTGGAGCAGTTCAGACCCCCGCAACTGCTTCAGCACGTAGCCGCTGGCCCCGGCCATGATCGAGGCGAAGAGGGCCTCGTCGTCGGCAAACGAGGTGAGCATCAGGACGCGGGTGCTCGGGCGCCGGGCCCTGATCTCGCGCGTCGCCTCGATGCCGCTGCCATCGGTCAGCCGGACGTCCATGACCACCACGTCGGGCTGGGTGCGCTCGGCCTGGACCAGCGCCTCCCGGATCGAGCCGGCCTCGGCGACGACCTCGATGTCGCTCATCGGCTGGAGGAGTGCACGGAGCCCGTCCCTGACCACCTCGTGATCGTCCACGAGCATGATCCGGACCCGGCTCGGTGCATTCTCCGGCACTCTCTGATCGGCCATCTAACTCCCCATAGTCGCGCACCGGAGGCGTTCGTGGACACCGCCAAAGGTCCCCTTTCGCGGGGGACCAAGGTCCCGGGGACTCCCGCCTGCTGGAGTGGGGGAGGGAGGCCAGTATTATCGCGACCAGGTGAAAGGCAGATCGGTCATTCGCGATGAGGCGGTCGCGCAGCTGCTGGACGCGGTGCCGGACGGGGTCCTCGTCGTCGACCTTGAGGGAACCATCGCGTACGCCAACCGGCAGGCGGAGGAGATCTCCGGGTACTCGCGAGAGGAGCTCGAGGGAATGTCCGTCGATCTGCTCGTTCCGGGCCGCCTTCGCGGGCAGCATGTCGCCCACCGCGAACACTACAACCGCCAGCCGGCGGTCAGGCCCATGGGCTCGCACCTCGACATCCGCTTCCGCAAGCGGGACGGGGCCGAGTTCCCGGCCGATATCTCACTGGGCTTTGCCGAGATCGGGGGCAGGAGGCTCGTTGTCGCCTCGGTCCGCGACATCACCGGCCGGAGGCGTCAGGAGGAGCGCGTCCAGGCCATGCTCGACGTCGCCCAGGCCGTCCTTCGCCAGTCGAGCGACGAGGACCTATGCGACCTGGTGGTGGAGAGAGTCCGCGCGCTGACGGGCGCCGCCGATGCCGTGCTCCTCACCGTGGAGGCCGACGGTGGCGGCCGGTTGACCGCACGCGCCGCAGCGGGGCCGCGCCGCGGGGCGCTGATGGCGCTCCGGCTCGAGGCCGAGGGGGAGCTCGCGCCGGCCGGCGCGGCTCTCCAGATCGCCGAGGCCTCTGAGGTCCTCGACGATCCCGCCCTATCGGGGCCCGCCCTGGTCGTTCCACTCGCCTCGGCCAGCGGCCATCCGGGCGTCATCATGCTGATCGGACCCCAGAGCGGCGGTTCGTTCTCGGCCGACGAGGCCACCCTCCTGGAGCCTTTAGCCGCCCAGGCCGCGGTGGCGCTGGACTTCGCCCGCGTGAGGGACGATCTCCAGCAGGTGCTTCTGGTCGAGGACCGAGAGCGGATCGGCCGGGAGTTGCACGACGGCGCGATCCAGGCGCTGTTCGCCGTCGGCATGAACCTCCAGGCCATGGCCCAGGTCTCGACCAGCACCGCGATGCAGGAGCGCCTGAACAACGTCGTCGGCCAGATCGACGAGGTCATCAGGGACCTCCGCAACTACATCTTCGGTCTGCGTCCGGAGCTCGCTGCGGACCGTCACCTGAGCCGTGCCCTCCAGGAGCTGGCCGAGCGCCTCGAGGAGGAGGCTGGGGTCGCCTGCGCCCTGGACATCGATCCGGTGACCGCGTCGCGGCTGTCGGTGAGGAGCCCCGATCTGACCCAGCTGGTCCGCGAGACGCTCTCCAACGTCGCCCGGCATGCCCACGCCACCACCTGCCGCATCACCCTCCGTCAGGAAGGCCTGGACGCCGTGCTCGAGGTCGACGACGACGGGAGGGGCTTCGTCATCGACGAGCGGACGAACAGCGGGTGGGGCCTTCGAAACCTGAAGGAGCGCGCCCACGCGCTCGGGGGCGGCGTCGACGTGGCCTCCATCCCCGGCGAGGGCACTACGATCACCTGCCGGATACCCCTCGCGGGCACCTGAGGCGTCCGGTAGCTCAGCGCTCGCCGGTGGCTGCCGCCGGCTCCCGGCCGGCGTCGAGCAGGTCGGCCGCGCTGAGCACGCTCACCACCCTTTCCCCGTCAACGACCGGAAGGTGATGGACGTGCCGCTCGAGCATCCTTTCGATCGCCTCGGGGAGCTCTGCGTCCGACGCCACGACGGTCGGATCCGGTGTCATGCATGGGCCGATGGTGGCGCAGTCGGGCTCAGCGTCAGAAGCGATGCGCTGCACCATGTCGCCAGCGGTGATGATCCCACGGAGGCGGCCGCCCCCGATCACCAGCAGCGAGTCAACGTCTCACGTGCCCGCGCCAGCGCGTCTGGCGGCCAATAGGACCGTCACCGCCGCCGCCGCCTCGATCGCTGCAGCACCGCCCAGCCACTGGGGCACCAGCCCCGTTCCTCGGTACCTGTCTGAGGGAGTGCTGCTCCTCCTTGCAGCGTTCCTGCCGAGGGCGGACCGGGGGTGCTTCCAAGCGGAGCAGCTGGCGAGCCTGGCGATGGCCGAGAGCCGGGGCGAGTGGCTGAGGTCTCTTCTCGACCAGCTGATCGACCTGCCCGCCACCCTCTGGGTCTACTGGCGAGGGTGAGCGCCCCGATCATGGTCCGCGCTGCGTTGGTGCTGGCCGGGATCGGTGGTGGTGCCTTCGCCGATGCTATCGACCACTGGGCCGCTGCCGCCAGGTGGCCCGCGTGCTCTGTATGACCGCTCTGCTCCTTCTGGCGATGGGAAGCGATGCCCGCGCTCGCCGCCTGGTCGCCGTCATCCGTGCGTTGAGGGGGCGCTGATCGCCTTCGGTGCCCAGGGAGCTGCGGCGGAACCGTCCAACTGATCGGTCCGGGCCGCTGCGCATATCACCACTGTCCCGGCCGCCTCTCCGATCGCGAGGAAGACGGTCATCGGTCCCCGTGTTCCTTCTCCGGCCCGTCCAGCTCGGCCGCTCCCCTTGGCGCCAGATTCTCGCGGATATTCCTCACGGCCCTGGATGGCCAAGCCCTTCGGCCTCGACGATGAGGGCGGCGACTTCTCCAAGAAGAAGCACAAGACCTCGTTCATGCGCAGGTTGGCGCCGGAGGGCATGGCCACTACCGTGCTCTGGACCGCCAACGTCCGCACCCTGCGATACACGATCGAGGCGCGGACCGCGGCCGGCGCCGAGGAGGAGATCCGGCTTGTCTTCGGCAAGATCGGCACGATCATGCGCGCGGAGTGTCCGGCCCCTTTCGGCGACTACACGGTGGAGGACGGTGCGTGGATCCCGAAATGGCGGAAGGGGTGTCCCGACACCGTCCGCTCAACGTCCGCCCCGGTCGGGTTTGATGGCGGCCATGGGTACAGACGAGATATCAGACGAAGAGAAGAGGGCCAGGCGCTCCGGAGACAGGGCCTTCCTCCAGGCGACGACGGGCCGCACGCCCATTGAGACGGCGTTCTTCGGGGGCCTGGGAGGAAGGGGCCTACCGGCCGAGCCGCCCCAGGAACCCAAGGTCGACGGGCGATCGGCGGACGACGACGGCTTCGGCCATTAAGCCCGCTTCCGGGGCGCCCGTCGCGGCGCCCTGATCCGGGCGAGGGTGGTGGTCCCCGCGGACTCGGCCGCCACCCCTCCTTCCCGACCCTCCGCCAGCTCAGCGGGGTAGGCAGGCGGACGGACCCTCCCGTACGCTGGGAGGCCGCTGCTGCTGTGGGGATTCGTCCAGGAGGAGGACGTGCGTATGCCGCCTTTCAGACTGCCCGACTTCTACATGCCGTACCCGGCGAGGCTCAATCCCAACGTCGAGCGCGCACGGGGCCACAGCATGGAATGGGCGAGGACCGCGGGAATGCTCGACGCGCCCAAGCCAGGCGGGGGCGTGGTCTGGGACGAGGATGCCCTGACGCGGATGGACTACGGCCTGATGTGCGCCTACACCCATCCCGACTGCGACGGGCCCACCCTCGACCTCATCACCGACTGGTACGTCTGGGTCTTCTTCTTCGACGACCACTTCCTCGAGCAGTTCAAGTACCGCCACGATCCGCGCGGAGCGCAGGAGTACCTCGATCACCTCGAGCTGCTCATGACCGCCGACGGGGAGATGGCGCCGGAGCCGACCAACCCCGCCGAGACCGGGCTGGCGGACCTCTGGGCCAGGACCGTGCCCTCCATGTCGCCCGACTGGCGCACGCGATTCACGAACAGCACCCACAACCTCATGGTCGAGTCGATGTGGGAGCTCGAGAACATCGACCAGGGCCGGATCGCCAATCCCATCGAATACGTGCAGATGCGGCGGCGGGTCGGCGGCGCGCCCTGGTCGGCGAACCTGGTCGAGTTCGCGTCGAAGGCCGAGATCCCGGCCACGCTGGCCGGCGCGAGGTCGATCGAGGTGCTGTCCGACACCTTCTCCGACGGCGTGCACCTGCGCAACGACCTCTTCTCCTACCAGCGTGAGGTCGAGGAGGAGGGCGAGAACTCCAACGCCGTCCTCGTCTTCGAGCGCTTCTTCCGCTGCTCGACGCAGGAGGCCGCGGATCTCGTCAACACCCTCCTGACCTCCCGGCTGCACCAGTTCGAGGACACGGCGCTCACCGACGTCCCGACACTCTTCGCCGAGAACGCCACATCGGCGGACGAGCAGGCACGCGTCGCCGCGTACGTGAGGGGCCTTCAGGACTGGCAGGCCGGCGGCCACGAGTGGCACGCGCGGTCGAGCCGGTACATGAACGAGGAGGTGGCGGGCTCGCAGCCGACGCTGGCGTCGACAGATGGGCTGGCGCGCTCGGTCTCCCGCCTCGGATTGCAGCGGCGGCTTCAGCGGCACGCCCACGTTCCGTTCGAGCCGGTGGGCCACCTCCCGCTGCCGGACTTCCCGATGCCCTACCCGGTCCAGGTCAGCCCGCACCTGAGCCGCGCCCGCGAGCACGCGCTGGAGTGGGCGCGCCGGATGGGCATGCTCGAGCCGGCGCCGGAGGCGGGGATGGCCCGGATCTGGGACGAGAAGGCCTTCGCCGGTTACGACTTCGCCAACTGCGCGGCGATGATCCATCCCGACGGAAGCGGTGACGAGGTCGACCTGAGCGCCCTGTGGCTGACCTGGGGCACCTACGCCGACGACTTCTACCCCCGGGCATTCGGCTCGACGCGCAACCTCGCCGCGGCCCGGCTCCAGACTCAGCGGCTGCCCATGTTCATGCCTCTCGATCTAAAGGGCACCGGGGCGGCGCCGCCGCAGAACCCGGTTGAGGCGGGCCTGGCCGACCTCTGGCAGCGGACCGCCGAGCCGATGAGTCCTCCCGCGCGTGGCCTCTTCCGCGGGGCGATCGAGGACATGACCCAGAGCTGGCTGTGGGAGCTGGCCAACCAGGCGTTGAACCGGATCCCGGATCCGGTCGACTACGTCGAGATGCGGCGCCGGACCTTCGGCTCCGACCTGACCATGAGCCTGAGCTGGCTCGCCGATCCGGTCGTCATACCCGATGCGGTGCGGCGGCACCGGGTCGTGCGGGAGATGGAGACGGCCGCCCAGGACTACGGTGGCTTCACCAACGACCTCTTCTCCTATCAGAAGGAGGTCGAGTTCGAGGGCGAGCTCCACAACCTGGTGCTCGTGGTGCAGAGGTTCCTGGGCGTCGACCGGCTCATGGCCAGGGACGTCGTCGCCGACCTGATGGCCGCCCGCATGCGCCAGTTCGAGCACCTCCTCGCCAACGATCTGCCGGCCCTGCTCGACGGGCCTGGCATCGACGGGGCGGTCCGGGCCGCGATCGTCCGGCGCGCCGCCAACCTCAAGGACTGGATGGCCGGCATCCTGGAGTGGCACCGGACGACCCATCGCTACGCCGAGTCGGACCTCCGCCGGGATCAGCCCCGGGAGACGAATGGGGACTTCCGCTTCCTGCCCACCGGTCTGGGCACCTCGGCCTCGCGGATCGCGGCTTCGACCAGCCCGAGCTGACGGCGGCCACGACAGTGTCGGGTGGGCGGTCCGAGTCCGCGCGCCCGACACGGGTTGCCCGCCTGCCTCACCGACCATTAACCCTGTAACGTTTCTGCACGAAACTACTGCCCTACTCCGTATATTTCGAACTATGACCATCCGATTCGAGGTTGATCCGACCCCGTACATGGGCAAGTTCACCCCCGCGGAGGTCGCTCTCGCGGAGGGGATCAAGGGAACCGACCCGCTGGTGAGCCCGACGCAGCCGGGCTTCATGGCCGGTCCGCCGCCCGTCAACGCACCGCCTCCGATCGCTCCGCTGGCCGGTGGCGGGTTCAAGGCGACGGGAACCATCGTCTTCGACATGTCCCCGAAGCGGAGCAAGATCCCGCTCATCGGTCCGCTCCTGGGGTCGAGACGGGAGATCCTGGTCATCCCCGACCCCGACGCGGAGAGGGTCGCGCTCAAGGAGGTCCGCGGCGGCAACACCGAGCTGACCACCATCCTGTCCGGCGACCAGATCAACGAGGATCTCCGGCTCGCACGGCTACGCGAGCTGACGGGGCTGCGCTACGAGTCCGGGGTCGAGCCGTACGAGCCGCAGGTCCAGGAGCTCCTCGACTACAACGAGCTGAGCCTGCACACGCAGTACATCGAGAATCGCGACGGGCCCCAGACCCAGGAGGATCCCCTCGGGAGCGAGTCGCTCAAGGGCCCGGAGGACATCCCGGAACCCTGAGTCCGGTCAGGTGACGAGCCGGCATGAGAAGCGCTCGACGCCGGGATAGAGCTCGCCAAGACTCCGCGTCACGAAGCCGCACCGACGGTAGAAGCCGACGGCGCTCCCGTCCGTCTCCGCGGTCAGAACGGTGATGCCGAAGGCCCGGAGGGCATCCCGGACGAGTGAGGCGCCGATCCCCTCCCGGCGACGCGCAGGCAGGACGGCGATGTGCCTGATGACGGCCTCACCTCGCGGGCCGATCGACAGGCCGATGCATCCGACCGGCACGCCACCCCACTCGTACCCGAGGAGCGCCCACGAGGGATCGCCGCCGTAGCGCGCCAGGATCGCGTCGACGTTGGCGTCGGTCGGCGCTCCGATCGCCGGGAGCAGCAGCTCCCGCACCGCCTCATCCTCGGGTAGGCGCATGGAGAGATCGATCAGCTTCCAGATGGGCATGCGGTGCTCCGATCAGCGGGGGCGGGGTCGCCGCGATCCTACGGCGCGATTCCTTTCGCCTCGTTCCCCGGTCTTGTTTGACGAAGCCGCATCAGGAGCGGCCGCCAAGAGCAGGATCGACACCCGAGGAGAGGATCGATGAGCAGCACCAGCATCGCGACATCCGCCCCCGACGAGACGGCCGTCCGCGCCGTGATCGACGGCGTCTACGCCGCGTGGGCCGAGAACGACGCGCAGGCCTTCGTCGCCGGCTACGCCGAGGAGGCGACGGCTCAGCTGCCGGGCACCTACCTGCGCGACAGGGAGACAGTCCGCAGCTGCATGGAGGCCGAGTTCGCGGGCAGGCTGAGGGGAACTCGGGCCACCCATGACGTGGTCAGCGTGCGCCTCATCAGCCCGGACGTGGCCATCGTCATCGGCCGCGCCGCCGTGGTGATGCCCGGCCAGAGCGAGGCGGTCCCGGAGACCTCCAGCCTGGACACCTGGGTGCTCTGCCGTCGGGGCGGGACCTGGCGGGTCGAGGCGTATCAGGGCAGCCCGGAGCACGCCGGCTGACCGTGGCGATCGCGGCACGGCCCGCCGTGCGGGGCCGGGGACCTGGAGGCGGCGCCATCGCGGCGCCGTGCTTCACCGCAGGGCCGAGATGCGCCGGCGCTTCATGCCGGGCGCCCAGGGGGGCAACATGGCGACCATGAGCGGTACGGCGGAGTCGGGAGAGTTCATCGCCCGCACCGAGCCCTTCCGGCGGGAGCTCCTCGCCCACTGCTACCGGATGCTGGGATCGATCGACGAGGCGGAGGACGTGGTCCAGGAGACCTACGTCCGTGCCTGGCGCGGGTACGACCGGTTCGAGGGCCGGTCGACCGTCCGCGCCTGGCTCTACCGGATCGCGACCAACGCCAGCCTGACCGCGCTCGAGTACGTCGGGCGCCGTGCGCTTCCGTCCGGGCTGGGCGCACCCAGCGACGACCCCGAGGCGGGGACGTGGCCGCCGGACCCCCAGATCGCCTGGCTGCAGCCGGTGCCCGACGCGCTGGTGGCGCCCGAATCGGACGATCCGGCGGTCATCGTCGCCTCGCGGCAGCAGCTCCGTCTGGCCCTCGTCGCCAGCCTCCAGTACCTCCCGCCCCGGCAGCGCGCGGTGCTGCTCCTCCGCGAGGTGATGGCCTTCCCGGCGGCGGAGGTGGCGGAGATCCTGGACATGAGCGTCGTCGCCGTCAAGAGCATGCTACAGCGCGCTCGTGTCCGGCTCGAGCAGGTCACGCCGGAGGCGGTCGACGAGCCTTCCGAACCGGAGGCGCAGGCCCTCCTCGAGCGCTACATCACGGCCTTCGAGGCATCTGACCCCGGCGCCCTCCGACGGGTGATCCGAGACGACATCGCGCTGGAGATGACCCCCTCCCGGACCTGGTTCAAGGGCCTCATCACCTGCATGCCCGTCTTCGTCCGCCATGCGCTGCGGACGCCGGGGGAGTGGCGCCTGATCCCGATCCGCGTCAACGGTCAGCTGGGGACCGCCTCCTACGAGCGCGACCCCAGTGGCGTCCACCGGCCGTTCGCAATCGTCGCGCTCACGATCTCCGCCGGTGGCATCGCCGGCATCACGCTCTTCTGCGAACCGGCACTGTTCCCCCGCTTCGGCATGCCCGCTCGCCTCGAGCCCGGGGATCCCCCGCCCGGACCTCGCCTAGCGAGCTCTCGGACGGTTCTCCCGGCGCCAGACGAACTTCAGGCCTGACCAGTGCTGGTCAAGCGCCGCCACCTTGACGTCGACCACACCGACCGGGAGCAGCACCTCCCGCAGCAGCTGGTCGCCGATGTCACTGTGGTGCCCGCCGGCACGGCGGGGCCAGGCCACCCAAAGGGCGGCCGCGGGGGCGAGCCCGCGGGCGATCTCGGGGGCGGTGTGGGTGAGCTCGGCGGCGCTCCGGTAGAAGGCGATGACCACCAGCGCCTCCGGGTCCACCTCGGGCCCCTCCGCCCGGCGGACATCGACCGCATCGGGCAGATCCGGGATCCGCCAGGCGTTCGGCGCGCCGATCAGCTGGACAGAGTGTCCCTCCTTGATCCCCAGCTTCCTCGCCAGCGGCGTGGCCGAATAGCCGGCCGGGCGTGGGCTCGCGGCCACGTCAGCGGCTCGCCTCCGGGCCCCGGACGGTGGACGGGACCGGGGTCATACGGCACACTTCCCGGTGAAGTCTCTCACGAGGTGAGGGTGCGTCGATCGGGCGCTTGGCTGATCGTGTTGACGGTATCGAGGAAGTTGTGGGAGCAGCAATGACGACACTGCAGGAGGCGGCCGGACTCGCCAGGGAGGACCACGGCCTGGTCGTGGTCTCGACGCTGCGA
Source organism: Candidatus Dormiibacterota bacterium (assembly GCA_036272915.1). Lineage (GTDB taxonomy): Bacteria > Chloroflexota > Dormibacteria > Dormibacterales > Dormibacteraceae > DATAXV01. Next base: position 39,652 of record DATAXV010000097.1, on the reverse strand, counting down.
GCGGATGGCACGATCCAGTCGACGCTGGTCAACGCCGGCGTCCTTCCTCACCCGGCGACGGGCACGCCGACGCTGGCCTATGTCACCTACGGGCGGGTCAAGCTGGCCAACCTCCGAGCCCGGCCGCAGACCACCGCGACCTTCCGCAGCGGCTGGAGCTGGGCGACGGTGGAGGGGCGCGCCGAGCTGGCCGGGCCCGACGACCCGCGGCCGTGGCTCGACGCCGAGCGCCTCCGCCTTCTCCGGCGCGAGGTGTTCGCCGCCGCCGGAGGCAGCCACGAGGACTGGGACGAGTACGACCGGGTCATGGCCGAGCAGCGGCGCACGGTCGTCCTCATCGATCCGGTCCGCATCTACGGCAGCGGAGGCTGATCGAGGGCGGCCCGAGTCCACCGACCCCCGCGGCCGTCCCCAACCGTCCGCTCGATGTCCGCCCGCGGATGCTTTCCTGTGCGCGGGCGTCACGGATCTGAACCTGAGCCTGGCGCGGAGGGTGGCAGAGCGCTTCGGTATCGATCGTGTCTACCCGGACAACGACGCCCTCCTCCAAGACCCGGACGTCCCGGTGATCGGGATCTTGACGCCGCCGGCGACCCACGCCCCCCTGACCATCGCCGCCCTGCGCGCGGACAAGACGTGGTCCTCGAGAAGCCGGTGGCGAACAGCCTTGACGAGTGCGAGAGCATCCTGGCCGCGGAGCGGGCCAGCAAAGGGCGCGTGTTCGGCGTCCAGAACCGCGCCTACACCGCCGCCATGTGGACGATGCACAAGATCATCGCCGAGGGCGGGATCGGCACCCCCACCACCGTCCAGACCAACGGTCTGGAGGGCACCGAGCTGATTCTGCGCATGGGTTCGCTACGCACCGATGCCAAGGGCGTCGTCGGGACCCAGATGTTCCACAACCTCTACCTCGTCCCCTGGCTGATCGGGGATGAGATCCACAGCATCGTCTCGGACGTGTCGCGCGGACCGAACTCGCGACTCTTCGCCGCAGACGAGAACGCCGCCGCCATCATCCGCTACAGGGGCGGGGCCATGCACCTGGCCTTTGGAACGCTGGGACGCCCGTCGGACGTGACCGAACACACGGTCCACGTGCAGGGGACCGAGGGCGAGCTGCGCTCCGAGCGGGTCGGCGACCAGGACCACCGGAGGGAGCTCCTCTACATCGCTCGTCGGGGCGACAGCTCCTGGGAGCAGGTCCCGCTGCGCAACCCGCAGGCTCGCGGCTACGAGTTCGCGCAGATGTGGAGGGATTTCATGACCGCCCTGCGCACCGGCGGGGAACCGATGATGACCACGGCTTCGGCGATACAGGCGATGGTCTGGGTGGACGAGCTCTATCGGTCCGCCTCCGAGAGGACGGCTCCCGAGGTCCGCCTGCGGGATACCCCCGAGCGTGGCGAGGAGCGGGCGCGCTGAGGGGAGACCGGGCCCGCGCTGCCTCAGGAGAGGGGGCTGGCGACGATGAGGCGCATGGAGCCCTCGAACTCGGGTGTCGACCGGGGGTGCCCGTGGGCGCGGTCCCAGGCGCCGGAGTCGAGGTTGCGGCGGAGGGCGGACATCGCCCGCTCCTCGTCCGCGTCGGCGACGAAGCCCCAGGCCGACTGGGCCTGCCGAACGGCCGGGTCGAGGAGGCGTTCGGGCCGGGCGTAGAAGGCCTCGGAGAACCCGTCGACGCAGTCGCGTGGGATCGGAATCGGCAGGACCGCGCAGTCTCCTCCCAGAGCCGCGGTGATGCGCCCGATCGCCGGGTAGCGGCCACGCTCGACCTCGATCACCTCGGGCGAGTACGCGCTGAGCCAGAACCTGTGGAGGGCGTCGCCATCGGCGGTGAGCACCACCACCGGCCCGCGGCTGACGCGCCGCAGCTCCTGGAGACCCCGTTCAACGTCCCGCCACTGATGGACGGTGACCATGGCCATGGCGGCGTCGACGGCATCGTCGTCGACGGGGGAGTCGCTCGGCCACGCCGTCGATCGCGGGCACCCGCTCCGGCGGCCGTTGGGCGCGCATCGCCGGCGACGGCTCGATGGCGATGACGTAGCGATCCTCAGGCTCGTACGACCCGGCGCCCGCACCCACGTTGAGCACCGTGCGCGCCGGGCCCAGCGCCCGGTGCACCAGCGCCGCGATGCGGGGGTCCGCCCGCCGCTGCCGCGAGTAGCCCGCACCGCCTCGTTCGTAATCGAAGTCCCCGGCTGGGCCCACGATCCCTCCCTCCTTCCTTCTTCCTGAGTGGCCAGGCCCGCCGGCTGGCCTGGGATCGATGCCGACGGTCCGAACCGTACCTGATGGAGAGAGGGCGGTCAGGCCGAGGCGTCTCGCCGCGCGTACGCGTCCAGGACCTGGTTGTGCGTGAAGGCGAGGGTCATCGCCCTGGCCTCTTCGAGCGGCACCCAGGCGCTCTCGACGACCTCGCTCTCCTGATTGCGGAGGCGACCCCGGCCGACGCCGCTGAAGACCAGGGCGACGAAGTGGATGCCGTTCTCGGGGAAGATCTCGTCGAAGGGCCGGAAGAACACGGCTTCGTAGTCGAGGCCGGTCTCCTCGAGGACCTCCCTGACGACCGCGTCGCGAAAGGGCTCCTCCGCCTCGATGTGGCCACCGGGGATGCACCAGTACCCGGGGAAGGTCCCCAGCCGGCCGCGCTTGGTGAGCAGGATCCGCTCGTCACCCTCCTCGGGGTGGATGATGGCGGCGACGGTGGTCTCGGGCATGCCCGACTACCGTACGACCTCGGGCGCGGCTCGCGGCCGCTCAGCCCGTTCGCTTATGCGCCGGCCCACGCGCGGGTGCGGTCACGTCGCGCGGGACCGGGTCGTCGACCTGCGAACCCTTGGGCACTCGGTTCAGCCGCGCCCCATGAACGGCATCCGCGTCGCCATCACGGTGATGAAGGGGACGTTCGTGGTCAGCGGGAGGCTGGCCATGTAGACGACCGCCCTGGCCACGTCCTCCGGGTCCATCCGCGGCTCGACGGCGAGGCTGCCGTCGGCCTGAGCCACTCCGCTCGTCATCCGCGCGGTCATGTCGGTGGCGGCGTTGCCGATGTCGATCTGGCCGCACGCGATGTCGTGGGCGCGGCCGTCCAGCGCGGTCGCCCTGGTCAGCCCGGTGATGGCGTGCTTGGTCGCCGTGTAGGGAGCGGAGTTGGGCCGGGGCGAGTGCGCCGAGAGCGACCCGTTGTTGATGATCCGGCCGCCGCGGGGATCCTGTGACTTCATCATCCGGAAGGCCTCCTTCGTGCAGAGGAAGGTCCCCGTGAGGTTGGTGTTGACGACCGACTGCCACTGCTCCCAGGTAACCTCTTCGAGGGGCACCGACGGGGCTCCCATGCCGGCGTTGTTGAAGAGCACATCGATCCGGCCGAACGTGGAGTGGACGGCCGCGAAGAGGTTCTCCACCGATGCCGGGTCGGCGACGTCGGTGGGGATGGCCAGGCCCTCCACGCCCGCCGCCACCAGCTCTCCGGCGGTGGCCTCGAGCGGTCCCGGGCGGCGTCCGGCCACGACCACGGCATAGCCCTCCGCGCCGAGGGCTAGGGCCACCGCGCGGCCGACGCCGGTGCCGCCGCCGGTGATGACGGCGATCCGGCTCCGATCCATCGCGCTCATCTCCGCCTCCTCAGACAACCGGCGAGAGCCCGCCGTCGACGTTGATGGCGGTGCCGCTGATGTACGCGCCTCGGGGCGAGACCAGGAACGCGATCAGGTCGGCGAACTCCTCCGCCCGTCCGATGCGCCCCAGCGGGATCCCGGATTCCTTCCCCATGCGCTCGTAGACCTGCTCGACGGGGACGCCCCCAGCCTCCGCCCGGCGCACCCACTGGCCGCTCTGGATGAGGCCGACGAGGGCGGCGTTGACCCTGATGTTCTGAGGGCCGAGGTCCTTTGACATGGCCTTGGTCAGGGCCATGCCCGCGGCGCGGGAGACCGCCGTCGGGATCGACGACGGCGCCGGCGCCTTGGCGCTAATGGCGAGCACGTTGAGGATGGCGCCGCCGCCGGCGGCGCTCATGTGCGGGACCACCCGCCGGGAGACGCGGACGGCGCCGAACAGCTTGAGCTGGAGGTCCGCCTCGAGGTCGCCGTCGGACATCGACTCGAAGGGGGTGGCGGCGCTGGTGCCGGCATTGTTGACGAGCCCGTCGATCCGGCCCCACCGGGAGTGGGCGGCGTCGACGAACCGGGCGACGTCGTCGGCGCTGCTCACGTCGGCGGGAACGGCGAGGACGTCGCCGCCGGCCGCCTCCAGCTCCGCTGCCGTGGCCCGGAGCCGGTCCTCGCGCCGGGCGCACAGCGCGACCCGCGCGCCCTCGGCGACCAGCCGCCCGCAGGTTGCCGCGCCGAGGCCGTCCGAACCTCCGGTGACCAGGACCACCTTTCCAGCCAGTTCCAGATCCACGCGACACACCTCCACTTCGCGGCCGGGAGCGGATGGGAACCGAGAGGGGCCGCGTGGATAAGAGTGTGCTCCTCTCCCCGGTCTGGGCTCAGGCGGAGACGGCGGGGTGCGGCTCGAACGTCACCGGCAGGCTTCGCACGCCGTAGACGATGTTGCTCTCCAGCCGGTGCAGCCGGTGGCTGCGGTCCACCGCCAGCCCGGGCAGCCGGCGCAGCAGCGCGTCGAGCGCGACCAGCCCCTCGAGGCGGGCCAGCGGCGCGCCCAGGCAGAAGTGGATGCCATGCCCGAAGGCGAGATGCCGGTTGGGCGAGCGGCGGACGTCGAACCGGTCGGGATCGGGGAACTGCAGGGGATCGCGGTTGGCGGAGCCGATCCAGGCCACGACCTGGCTGCCGGGCGGGATGCGCTCACCGCCGAGCTCGACCTCCACCTTGGTCATCCGGAACATGGACTGGACCGGGGATCGGAAGCGGAGCACCTCCTCGATCGCGGTGGGGAGCAGGGCCGGATCCGCCCGCAGCTCCTCGAGCGCCTCGGGATGGGTGTCGAGGCAGATGATCGCGTTGCCGATCAGGTTGGTGGTGGTCTCGTTGCCGGCGATGAGGAGGAGGACGCAGAAGCTGAGCAGGTCCTGCTGGCTCAGCGATTCGCCGTCGATCCGGGCCGCGAGCAGTTCGCTGACCAGGTCGGCGCGGGGATGCCGGCGGCGCTCTTCGAGGAGGTCGGTGAAGTAGGCACCCATCTCGATCATGGCCTGGGAGTGGCTCATCCGGTCGCCGCCGCCGGTCACGATCGCGTCCGACCACAGCTTGAAGCGCTCCCGGTCGGAGACGGGGATGCCGAGCAGCTCGGCGATGACGGTGACCGGGAGGGGAACGGCGAACTCGTCGATCAGGTCCATCCCGCCGGCCTCGGCCACGCCGTCGAGAAGGTCCCCGACGATCTCGGTGATCCGCGCCCTGAGCGACTCGACGGAGCGGGGCGTGAAGGCCAGCGTGACCAGGTTGCGAAGCTGGCGGTGACGGGGAGGGTCGGTGTTGATCAGGCCGAGGTTCCCGTACTCCGAGGAGAAGGCGTCGTGGTCGGACAGGACGCGCTGGACGTCGGTGTGGCGGAAGGCCATCCACACGCCTCCGGTGCTCCAGGCGCCGCGGTCGGTGTGGAGGACGGGCGTGCTCTCGCGCATCGTCCGGTACCAGCCGAACGGCTCCATCTCCGGCCCCAGGTGCTCGGGCTCAGCTCCCATCGCGACTTCCTCCGCCGTTTCCTAACGATGTTCGGAATTCTACGCTCGATAGACTACCAGCAGATGGGGATCAGGGAACGCCGGGAGCGGCATCGGGCCGAGCAGCGCGAGGGGATCCTTCGCGCGGCGCGGGAGATCGCCTCCCAATCAGGCTGGCCGGCCCTCACCATTCGTGGCATCGCGGAGCGGATCGAGTACAGCCCGCCGGTCATCTACGACCACTTCGCGGGCAAGGCGGAGGTGCTGGCCGAGCTCCGGAGAGCCGGCTTCGCCGAGCTCGCCGACGCCGCGGCGCTGGCCATCGCCGGCCGGAGCGATCCCCGCGAGCGGCTGCTCGCCGCGGTCGAGGCCTACTGGGACTTCGCCCGTGCCAACCCCGACGTCTATCTCCTGATGCACGACCTCACCGGCGCCGGTGCGGGCGCCGACCCCTGGCCCGCCGAGTCCGGGCGGCTGACCGAGATCGCCGGCCGGCTGGTGCACGGCGCCGCCCCCGGTCTGGGCGCCGCCGAGAAGGTGGAGGCGATCATGGTCCTCTGGGGGACCATCCACGGGCTGGCCATGCTCGGCCTGTCGGGTGCGCTCCCGGGCGGAGCCGAGGGGGTGCGGCTGCTCTTCCGCCGCGCCGCCACCGACTTCATCCGCGCCTGGGGCGCCTGACTCCGGGGTTCAGATGGCGGGCGAGGCCCCGGCGGCGGCTCAGGCCGGGTTGGGCGGGCGGCCCAGGCGAGCGCGACCGCCAGGCGGCGCCGACGAAGGTCGGAGAGGACCGGATTGGAGTCGCGGGAGGGCGTCAGCAGCGGCTGCTGGCCCTCGGCGCCCAGCGCGACCAGCGGGAGGTGGCGGTCGAGCCAGGGATTCCCAACCGCCGCCGATCCCCGGCCGGCGAGCACGAGCCGGCCGCCCGCGCGCCAGACGTTGAGGGCGGCGACGTCCAGGTGTAGGAGGCTCTCGCCCGCCAGTTCCGCTGTCCCGGCGGCGTCCCGCGGCGGACGGGGCGGCATGAGATGCTGGAGAGCGGGAGTCGGCGACCCGGCAGTCAAGGAGGACGTTTAGAGATGAGATCGTTCAAGGGCACCGTCGCGGCGTGCGTGACGCCGCTCACCGCGGGTGGCGACGAGGTCGACCTGGCCGCGATCGGGCCCATGGTCGAGCTCCTCGCCTCCTCCGGCCTGGACGGGGCGCTGGCCCTGGGCACGACCGGCGAGGGGATCCTCCTCTCCCCGGCCGAGCGGCGGCAGGTGGCCGACGCCTTCATGAAGGCGGGCCGCGGCCGGCTCACGGTCATGGTCCACTGCGGAGCGCAGACGACACGGGACACGGTCGAGCTCGCCGGCCACGCCGCCACCATCGGGGCCCACGCCGTCGCCGTCATCGCGCCGCCCTACTATCCGGCCGACCCGCAGGCCCTCCTCGACCACTTCACGGCCGCCGGCCGGGCCTGTGATCCGGTCCCCTTCTTCATCTACGAGTTCGCCGACCGCAGCGGCTATCCGATCCCGCTCGACGTGATCGCGGAGCTGCGCCAGCGGCTGCCCAACCTGGCCGGCCTCAAGGTCTCCGACCGGCCCTGGGAGCGGCTCGAGCCCTACCTGCTCGAGGGCCTCGCCATCTTCGTCGGGGCGGAGCCTCTGATCGGCCAGGGCATGGACAGGGGCGCCGTCGGCGCCGTCTCCGGCATGGCCGCCGCCTTCCCCGAGATCGTCGTCCGCACCGTGAACGAGCGGACGGAGGAGTCGCAGCGGGCGGTCGGCGAGCTGCGCCGGGCCTTCACCGGCCTTCCCCTCCAGGCCGCCCTCAAGCGGGTCCTCCACCTGAGGGGCGTGCCCATCGAGGAGGAGGTGCGCGGGCCGCTGCGCACGCTGACGGCGAAGGAGCGCGCGGAGGTCGACCGCATCGCCGCGGCCGTGCTCGGCACGCCCACGGCGCCGGGAGGCGACTGACGGCCGCCGACCGGCTCAGCGGGCTGGGCAGCGCCCCGGAATGTCCATAGACTCTCCTCCGTAGAGGCGGAGCAGACCATGACGCCCACCTTCCGCATCGGCAGGATCTTCGGCATCCAGATCGCGGTCAACTGGAGTCTCGTCTTCGTCTTCGCGCTCATCGCCTGGACCCTGGCCGGAACGGTCCTGCCCAAGTCGGCGCCGGGTGAGCCCGCCGTCGAGTACTGGGTCGCCGCCGTCGTCGGCGCCCTTCTCTTCTACGTCGGCCTGCTCGCCCACGAGATGGCCCACGCCCTGGTCGCCCGCAGCCGCGGAGTCCGCGTCGCCGGCATCACCCTCTGGCTCTTCGGCGGTGTCTCCCAGCTCCAGGGCGAGCCGGACAGCGCCCGGTCCGAGGCGCTGATCACGGTCGTCGGCCCGCTCACCAGCCTCGCCGTCGGCGGCGTCGCGCTCGGCGGCGCCCTCCTCACCGGTGGCCGGCCGCTGGTCTCGACCGTGTTCGGCTGGCTCGCCCTCCTCAACGGCGCCCTCGCCGTCTTCAACATGATCCCGGCGTTCCCGCTCGACGGCGGGAGGCTGCTCAGCGCGCTGCTCTGGTGGCGCTCCGGAAGCCGTCAGCGAGGTGTCCACCGGGCGGCCCTGGTCGGACGCGCCGTCGCCTATCTGATGATCGTCGGAGGCCTCATCGAGTTCTTCCTGGGTTCGATCCTCGACGGCATGTGGATCGTCTTCATGGGCTGGTTCCTGCTCTCCGCGGCCAGCGCCGAGGACTCGGCGACAACGGCCAGGGCTGGTCTCCGTGGCGTGCCCGTCTCGGCGGCGATGAGCTCGCCCGTGTACACGATCCCCGACTGGCTGACGGTCGAGCAGTTCCTGACCTCGGTCGCCCCCCAGCGCCGCTTCTCCACGTTCCCGCTGCACGACGTCGGCGGCAGGCTGAGCGGTGTCATCCGGCTCGGCGACGTGGTCCAGGCGGGACCGGCGGCGCAGGGCCGGCGCCTGCGGGACGTCGCCATTCCCATCGAGCGCATGCCCAGGACCACCCGCGACGAGCCGCTCGACAAGCTCCTCGCCCGCCTCGGTCCGGCCATGGAGCGCCGGGTGCTGGTCTTCGACGGCGAGGAGCTGGTCGGGATCCTCTCACCGGCCGACCTGACCCGGGTCATCTCCGCCCGCCAGGGCTGAGGCTCATCGCTCGCGTGGCGGACGTCCGCGTCCGGGGAAGCGCAGGTAGACTCCAGACGACGATGGCGTTCACGCTCCACCCACCACTCGGTTCCGGCGGGTGCCGAGCTCGGTCCGGCCAGGAGGCCGACGGATGTACCTGACGACAGCTCACCACGACGTCATTCACCGGCTGATCGCGCACCACAACCCGCTCCACGACCTGATCACCCAGCACTCGATCCTCGGCATCGACCTCAACAAGCTGCCGGCGGGACCCGCGTACGGGCTGATCCTGGGGATCGTCGCTCTGGAGTACCTGGGCATCCCGGTGCCCGGAGAGACAGCGCTCATCGCCGGTGCGATCCTGGCCGCCACGCTGCACCAGCTCAGCATCGGCTGGGTGATCGCCGCCGCCACCGTCGGCGCGCTGATCGGCGGCAACATCGGCTTCTCGATCGGCTACTGGGGAGGCGCTCCGGTGCTGGTCCGCGTCGCCGGCCCGCTCCGGATCAGCGAGGGCAGGCTGAAGGTCGGGCGCTACCTGTTCATGCGCTACGGCGCCGGCGTCATCGTCCTCGGCCGGTTCCTGGTCGTGCTCCGCGCCTACGTCTCCTTCCTGGGCGGGCTCAACCGGATGGGCTGGATCCGTTTCGAGATCGCCAATCTGATCGGCGGCATCCTCTGGGCCAACCTGATCGGCCTCGGCTACTACCTGGCGGGAAGCGTGATCAGGCGCTTCAGCGGTCCGGTCGAGCTCGGCCTGATCGTGTTCGCGGTCGGCGTGGTGCTCGCCAGCCTCGTCATCGTCCGCAAGAACGAGGCGCGCCTGATCGACACCGCCGAGCGCGCCCTCCCCGGACCGCTCAACCTGCGGGCCCAACCCGGGAGCCGGCCTCCCTTCTGACGCCGGCCGTCAGCGTGGCGCCCGCGACGGGACCTGCTCGAGGGCGATTGGCCATGTGGGACTTCCGGCTGCCTCGCCGCGCCAGGGCGGAGAGGCAGCTGGCGCCCCCACGTCGAAGTGTCCACCTCGCCGTCGCGCCCGAGGGAACGAGGCCGAGCTTCGGCGCGGCGCGAGCTTGACTCTCCGGTAGGGGGAGGGGGCACCGTGATCGTCATCGCCCGGTGCCTGGTTTCCGCTGGGACCCCTTGCCCGGCGATCGCTGAGCTCCTGCAGAGAAACGCTGAGGACGGAAATATGGCCACTGTTATCCGACAGATCACCATCGACGTGGATCCCGAGATCGCCTGGGACGCCCTCCGTGACTGGGCAGCGGTACATCGGCGGCTGGTTCCCGGCTTTCTGCTCGACGCGCAGGTCGACGGAGCGGACAGGGTGGTGACGTTCTTCAACGGCTCGGTCGTCCGCGAGTTGTTCGTCAGTGCCGACGAGCAGGCCAGGCGGCTGGCGTGGGCGGTCGCCGACGGCTCGCTGGGCCTCACCCACTACGGCGCGTCCGCGCAGGTCTTCGGCGACGGGGTACTCGGACGCGGTTCGTGTGGACCGCCGACCTGCTTCCCCACGACCTCGCCTCCACCGTCAGCGAGCTCATGGAGCGGGGACTCGGGACGATCAGGGCCACTCTGGAGAAGCACGGGTGAATCTGCTCGGCATCGGTGAGTTCGCCAAGATGACCTACCTCAGCATCAAGGCACTCCGCCACTATCACGACACCGGGCTGCTGGTTCCCGCCGACATCGACCCGGAGACCGGCTACGCCGGTACCGGCCGGACCAGGTCCCGGCGGCCCAGGTCATCCGTAGGCTGCGGGACCTGGGTATGCCGCTGGAGGAGATCAGGGTGGTGCTGGCCGCGCCGGACACGGCCGCGCGCAACGCCGGCATCGCCGCTCACCCGCGGCATATGGAGCGGCACCTTGAGCAGACCCGAGCCACGGTGGCCTCGCTGCGGCGCCTGCTCGAGGAGCCGCCGCCCACGATCGCGGTGGAATACAGGTCCATCCCCCCGGCGCACGTGTTCGGGCTGCGGTCCCGGGTGGCCATGGACGACGTCGGACAGTGGTGGGGCGCGGCATTCGACCAGCTGCACGAGGCGCTCACCATCGCCGGCCTGCAGCGGTCCGGACCCGACAGTGCACTCTACCCGGCGGAGTTCTTCCAGGCCGGCCTCGGCGAGGTCACCGCCTTCATTCCGGTGACGGGCGGTCCGGGTCCCTCCCGCCAGCCGGGGGTGCTCGAGCTGCCCGGAGCCGAGCTGGCCGTCGCTGTGCATCGCGGGGCGTTCGACGACCTGGACACGACCTACGGGGCCCTCGGCGGCTTCGTCACCGAGAGGGCGATCGGCGTGGATGGGCCGATCCGCGAGAACTATATGGTCTCCGCCTACGACACCGCCGATGAGGCCCGTCACCAGACCGAGGTCTGCTGGCCCGAGTTCCTCACCGCGCCGGCAGCATCTCGGTGAGCGGAGGGTGACCGGCTGGTGGTAAAGGTTGGCGGAGGGCTCGAGACGGGCGGCCGACCACGCTCGCGCCCGGGCGGTCAGAAGGCGGTGTGGTCCAGCCAGTGGTCGAGAAGCGAGGACTCGCCGAAGATCGTCAGGCGTGGATCGGCGGCCGGGGCTCGCCTCATCAGCAGGAGGAGCAGGACCTCGGCCTGGCCGCGCACGGCGACGTCGGCCTTCCGGTGCTCCTGGCTCGAGACGGGCCCGTCCGGCGTCCGCTCGACCAGCCACTCACCAGCGGAGCCGAGGCCCTCGTCGGTTGCGTGGAGGTGGAGCGTCTCGCCCCGGCCTCGAAGCTCCTTCAGGCTGGGCCTTCTGGCCGCGGCACCGGGCGAGCAGAAGAACTCCAGCGCCTCGGTCACGCCGTCGGCGGCCAGGTCGGGCGGCGCCGACCACTCGCGCCCGCAGCTGAAGGCCGCGTCGGCGTGGTGGACCGTCGTCTCGTGGGTCACGCGGCGCAGCCAGAGTCCCGCCGTGCCGGGTCGGGCGAAGAGCCAGGCCGGGGCGTCAAGTCCGCGCCGCCCGATCTCCTCCACCACGCGCTCCGCTCCGGCTCGCAGCCAGTCCCCCTCGCCGCCGGCCGGAGGCACCGTGTCCTCGAGCTCCTCATCGGGGACGCGCTCTCCGCGCCGGACGGTGGCGGCCGCCCGCCGGTGAACCTTGCCCACGTGCTGGATCAGATGCGCCAGCGTCCATCCCGGGCAGGTGGCGATGGGGGTGCCCGGATCGGCCGTCTCGGCGATCCGGGCGATCCCATCCGTCTGGGCTGTGAACGCGGCCCGGTAGTGCTCCTCGCTGATGGCGGCCATGAGCCCCAGGATGCCAGGAGCGAGGCCGCGGCGTGCGGGTCAGCCCGCCGCCTGGCCGGTCCAGATGCCGATGCGGCTGCCGAACGGATCCCGGACCAGCGCGAACCAGCCGCCGGTGTCGCCGATCGGGGTTCGGGCCATGTCGACCGCCCCGCCCGCGTCCTCGGTCCTGCGGACCGCCGCCTCGAGGTCGTCGGTCTCGACGTAGAGGCGCACGGCCCTGCCCGCCGGAACGGGCTCCTGCGAGGCCTGGATCGCGCCGATGGTCTTGCCGTCGAGCTTGGCCATCAGGTAGCCGTCGTAGCCGGGCATGGGCTCGAAGTCCCAGCCGAACGCCCTGCCGTAGAAGTCCTTCGCGCGCTCGGCGTCGGGGACCTCGATCTCCCACCAGCAGATCTCACCGTTGGCCATCTGACCTCACTCCTTGTTCGAGCCGGGACCGGGGACGGCCCCATCATCCATCCCGACGAACGGCGACGGCCGGAAATCGACAGGTCGTCGGGTCGATAGTTGTGGACGTGGAGCTGGATCCCGACCAGGTGCAACCTCGATTCCGGAACGCCGTGCGCGCGCTGCGAGATCTGGAGCGCGAGCCTCGCTACCTCGGCGCGTTCGTCTTCGGATCCCTGGCCAGAAGCGAGGGCGGTCCCGGGAGCGACGTCGACGCCGTGATCGTGGTCGGCGACGAGGTGCCCTGCCTCAACCTCAGCCATCCCCGCATCGGCGGCGTGAAGCTCGACCTCTCCTCTCCCTCCATGGAGCGTCTGCGTCGGAACACCGCGGCCGAGATCGAGAGGAGGGAGAGGGTGCCCATCATCGCCGAGTCGGCCATCCTCTTCGACCGCGACGGGTCGCTGCGCCACCTCCGCCGGGAGGCGAGGCAGGTGCGGCCGCGGGCCGTCGGCGCGGACGCCATCCGCGAGATCCGGTTCCTGCTCCGGCACGAGGCCGACAAGGTCGACCGCCTCGTCGACTCCGACCCGGCGTCGGCGCTGCTCGCCATGACCATGGGCGTCGGGGGCCTGATCGGCCTGCACTACCGCCTCCGCGGCCGCTGGATGCGGAGCAGCAAGCGCCTGCTCCCCGACCTCCGCGAATGGGATCCGGAGCTGGCCGGCCGGCTGGAGACGTTCCTGCTCGCCGGCGGCGGCGTGGCGGAGCGACGCGGCCACTGGGACCGTGTCCTGGAGCATGTGTCGGCTCCCGCGGGCGGTCTCTCCGCCCTGATCGACTCCGACTGTTCGTGCCGTCGCTGCCAGGCGCATGTGGCACGGCTCCTGAGTTCAGTGCAAGAGTGAGCGCATCGACTGTGAATTGATGGACGTGCGACGAATGGTTCGGTGGCCGGGCCCTTCTGTGAAGGCGCACGATTCACTGAACTATGCACGATCGCACTGTGTCGTCTAATATCGTGATCATGGCATTGGCTGGCTGCGACAGTGATGGTGTCCTGGGCGGCTCCCACACGGACATCGATGGCTGAGCACAGGGGAAGCGATCGATAGATGCGGCGGCGACTGACAGGGATCCTCCGCTGAGGAGATAGCGTCGGGGCGCGGCTCTCCGCCACGCCCCCGGTTTGAGTTGGACATCATCACCCCGGGTGGCGATGACGTGTGTTCGGCGGATTCAACCGCGTCCCGGCGAACACAGGCGTCTGATCTCCCTTCCAACTGACGGTCACAGTGGAGGAAGCACGTGTCGACGAACGAGGTAACTCCGCGTTTCGGGAACTATGCGGCCCTGGAACCGTCCGGGTCTGTATCGCGTCCGCGACAGGATGTCGGGAGCGCACTGTGCGGCTCCCGCTGGAGATTTCGGCCACCCGTACTGGCGGTGATCGACCTGGCCCCGGCAGGCCTGCCCAGGGAACTCTTCACCGAGGCCCTGCGCCGGATCTCCCCGGTCCTCTCCGACTCCGAGCGCATCGAGATCGGAGCCGACGGCCGCCTGGTGCTGGTGCTCCAGGGGGGGCGGGAGGGCGCGATCAGGGCGCGCCTCGAGGACATGACCCTCCGGGCCCTCGAGGCCGTCGCCGATCGAGGCGTCGTCGCCACCCCGGTGGTCGGATGGGTCCGAGCCCGGCGCCGGGCGGGGGAGGCCGACCTGGAGCGGCTGCTGACCCGGGCCGGCGCCGCCGCCGACGCCTCCGCCCAGCACCTCGACCTGGTCCCGCGCCGGTGGCGCTCCCTGGGCTCGTCCCGCCCCCGGCTCCGGGCGCCCGACCGGCTCAGGACCGCGGCCGAACTGATGCTCAGCGCGGTCGTCGGCCTCGGCATTCCCTTCGCGATCCTGGCCGAGTGCCAGTCCCACGGCATCGAGATCATCACCCCCGTCTACCTGGCGGCGGTTCTGGCCCTGGTGATCACGGCCTCGACGATCTGGGTCGAGGGTCTGCACGCGCTGCGGCCTCCGGCCCCTCCGGAGCGACCGGCGGCGCCCTACCCGGCCGCCTCGGCGATCATCCCGGCCTACCTGCCCAACGAGGCGGACACGATACTCGACACCGTCCGCTCGGTCCTGGCCCAGCGCTATCCGGGGCCGCTCCAGGTCGTCCTCGCCTACAACACGCCCCGCGACATGCCGGTCGAGGCGGACCTGCGACGCGTCGCCGAGGAGGATCCGCGGTTCATCCCCCTCCGTGTCGAGCACAGCACCTCCAAGGCCCAGAACGTCAACGCCGCCCTGGACCTGGTCAGAGGCGAGTTCACCGCCGTCTTCGACGCCGACCACCAGCCCGCCCCCGACGCCTTCCGCCGGGCCTGGCACTGGATCGCCGAGGGCATGGACGTGGTCCAGGGCCACTGCGTGATCCGCAACGGCGAGGCCTCCTGGGTGGCGCGAACGGTGGCGGTGGAGTTCGAGACCATCTACGCCGTCAGCCATCCGGGGCGCAACCTGCTCCACGGCTTCGGGCTCTTCTGCGGCTCCAACGGCTTCTGGCGGACCGACCTTCTGCGCCAGGTGCGGATGCGCTCGGAGATGCTGACCGAGGACATCGACTGCTCGATCCGGACCCTTCTCCGGGGACGGCGGCTGGTCAACGACCCCGGGCTCCTCAGCCGCGAGCTGGCACCGGCCACCGCGGGGGCGCTCTGGAACCAGCGCCTGCGCTGGGCCCAGGGCTGGTCGCAGGTCTCGCGCCGCCATCTGGGCAGGGGCCTCCGCTCGGACCGGATCAGCCTGCGCAACAAAATGGGACTGCTCTTCCTGCTCGGCTGGCGGGAGGTCTACCCCTGGCTCTCCCTGCAGATGCTGCCGGTGATCGCCTATCTGGTCTGGCGCCATGGCCTGAACGGCGTCGAGATGGCGGTTCCGATCTTCATCGGGACGACCATCTGCGCCCTCTCCGTCGGGCCTGGCCAGGTGCTCCTCTCCTATCTCCGCTCGGCGCCCGAGCTACGCCGGCGGCGGAGCTGGTTCTGGGGCTACATGGTCCTCTCGGCGCTCTTCTACTCCGAGTTCAAGAACGTGATCGCCCGGGTCGCGCACATCCGCGAGATCACCGGGCGCCGCCGGTGGGTGGTGACGCCCCGGGCGGTGCCCGGGGTGGAGTAGGAGAGGAGAGCCTGCGGGGGATCAGCCCCGGCGGCTGGCGAAGCCGAGCAGGTTCAGGATGTTGAGGAAGAGGTTGAAGATGTCGAGGTAGACGGAGACGGCGAGCATGATCGCCGTGCCCTGGCTGACCGCCGGCGTCCGGGCGATGCGGTTGAGGTCGAAGACGAGGAACCCGGTGAAGAGCAGCGCCGCCGCGGCCGAGATGCCGATCTCGAGCACGGTCAGGTGGACGAAGAGGCCGACCACGCCGGCCAGGATCACGACCAGCAGCCCGATGAACAGGAACCCGCCGAGCCCGGCCAGGTTGCGCTTGGTCGTGTAGCCGATGCCGCCGGCGACCAAGACGACGACGCCGGTGGCCGAGGCCGCGGCCAGGACCAGATCGCCGAGGCCGGCGGCGAGGTAGTTCTGGAGCACGCCGCCCAGGACCAGGCCCTCGAGGCTGGCGAAGAGGAAGAGGAAGATCAGGTTCCACGGCGCGTGCTCGCGGATGAAGGTGAGGATCAGCAGCGAGACGAGCCCGCCGATCAGGCCGATCAGGAACGCCCCGCCGCCGAGATAGGGGGCCGCGAAGGCGCCGCCCGCGGTGAAGAGCGCCGCCAGCCCGAGCAGGCTCAGCACCTGGTTCAGGGTGGTCCTGGCCAGCGGCGGCGCGTAGCCGGTGAACGGACTGCCTTGGAACTGGTTCATCTTTGCTTTTCTCCCAACAGGCTTTTCACGATGATCATGCCCGAGGATGAACGCGGGCTAAACGGCTTCCGATCCGAAATGAAGCCGGCGCCGCGTGCGTTGACCCACTCGTGCTGCTCTCCCCCATCCGAACCTTCTGCTTCGACGTGGCCTCGCCGCCCACCGCGTGCGTGGCTTCCGTCACTGGGTCCGCCGCGAGCGGGTGACGGGCCTGCGCATGCTCAGGCCGGCGGTCGCCGCATCCGTCGCCTGGGAGCTGGCCCGCTTCGTGCCCGGCAGCGACACCGGCAACCTGCTGGGCCCCGATGGTGGACATGGCCGGAGTCCAGGTCACCATCTACGAGAGCCTCCGGATCAGCATCAGCAGCAGGTGGCCACCGCCTCCGGTGTCGGCCTCCTCCTCCTCGGCCACTCCTTCGGCGTCACCGCCTGGAGCGTCGCGTCGTCATCGCTCTCCTCGATGGTGGCGACCAGCGAGGAGGTCGAGCCGCAGATCTCGGCGGATGGCGCGCCGGAGCCGCTGGAGCCGATCGGCGAGCTGTTGCGGGCACGGCGAGCGCCGTCCACGCCCACGCGCCGACCATCGGGGGCGGGGCGCAGGAGCAACTGCAGCTGCGGGAGTCCGCCGACGCCTGCCGGGCGTCCACCAGCGCGTGACCATCGCGCTGCACCAGCGTCTGGCCGACGTGCCCAGGGTGATCTACGAGATCTCCCGCGTGCTCAAGGTCGTCCTGCCCAAGCCCCGCTTCGCCTGAGGGTCCCCGTCAGGCGCCCTCGGTTCCGGCCCCTTCCGTCCCCGGCACCTGGTCGAGCGCGCCGCGCAGCGCCTGGGCGGCGCCCATCAGCCCCGCCGCCTCCACCGGCACCACGACCTTGGCGTTGTCGCTCTCGACGACCTTGCCCAGCGTGTCCAGCTGGAGCACGGCGATCAGCTCCGGCGTCGGTCTGGCGCCGCTGATCGCGCTGTAGACGCTCTGCACCGCCTGGGCCTGGCCTTCGGCCTCGAGGACCTGCGCCTGCTTGGAGCCCTCGGCGCCGAGGATGGCGCTCTGCCGCTCGGCCTCGGCGCGGAGGATCTGGGACTGCTTCTCCCCCTCGGCCTGCTTGACCGAGGCCTGCCGGCGTCCGTCGGCGACGTTGATGGCGGCCTGCTGCTGGCCCTGCGACTGCAGGATCAGGGCCCGCTTCCCCTGGTCCGCCTCCTTCTGCCGCGACATCGCCTCGAGCACCTGCTGCGGGGGCACGATGTCGAGGATCTCGACCCGGTTGATGCGGATGCCCCACTTGTCGGCGACCTGCTCCATCTGCGTCTGCATCTGGGTGTTGATCTGGTCGCGCTGGCTCAGGCAGTCGTCCAGGCTCATCGCCCCCATCACCGAGCGGAGGGTGGTGCGGGCGAGCTGGTCGACGGCGATGAAGTAGTTGCTGACCGCGAACAGGGCCATCCGCGGCTCGACGACCTGGCTGAAGATGGTCGCGTTGACCGTGATCGAGACGTTGTCCAGGGTGATCACGTCCTGGCGGTCGCCGGTCCTCGGCGTCTCCCGCATGTCGACCGTGATCATCCGGTCGAGGTAGGGGAGGAGCAGGGTCAGGCCCGGCTGCCGCACCACGTGGAACCGGCCCATGCGGAGCACGACCCCGACCAGCCCCTGGTTGACGATGCGAACCGCGCGAAAGACGGTGACGGCCACGAGCACGACGAGGATGACGACGATGGCCACGCCGATCCACTGCATGAGCTCTTCGTCCTTATCTGTCGGCTTCCCGTCATGGGAAGCGTGAGGACAGACACGCGGCCTTGTAACGCCGGCGGAACGTCCCGCCACGAGCTCCGAGGTTTCTCCCCGATCCCGGCCAGCGCCCGCTCCGGGTCACGCGCCGGGGTGACCCGAGCGCCGGCCGCCACCCGCGGCCTGCCCTATTCGGTCTCATTGGCGCAGCAGAAATGCTACGCCGGACCTCGAGGACAGGCCAGGGCGAGATCGATCAGCGAGGGGAGAAGCGGAGGCAGACCGGGGAGGGGATCGAGGTGTCGGCGCCGGTCGGGCTCAGGGCGCCGGTCCCGGCCTCGAAGCGGAATCCGACCACGTTGTTGGTCCGCTGGTTGGCGGCGAGCACCAGCTTGCCGTCGGGGTGGATGGCGAAGTTTCGCGGGATCTCGCCGCCGGTCGAGGTCTGACCGATCGCGGTGAGCTTCCCGTCCGAGTCGATGGCGAAGCCGGCCAGGCTGTCGTGGCCCCGGTTGGAGACGTACACGAACCCGCCCTCGGGATGGACGTGGACGTCGGCCGTGTAGCTCACGCCCTGGTAGCGGTCGGGGAGCGTCGACAGCGTCTGCATCTCCTCCATGCCCCCGCTCTCGGCGTCGTAGCCATAGGCGGTGATGGTGGAGTCGAGCTCGTTGCAGACGTAGACCCAGCGGCCGTTGGGATGGAAGTCGAGATGGCGAGGCCCGGCGCCGGGACGGGCCGGGGCCCAGGGCACCGAGTTCGACTCGAGCTGGCCGCTGCTGCGGTCGAGGCGGTAGAGCACGATGCGGTCCATGCCCAGGTCGGGCACCAGCACCACCCGCTCCGAGGGGTCCAGGTTGCAGGAGTGGGGGTGGGCCTCGGACTGGCGGTCGGGGTTGACGCTGCTGCCGGTGTGGTGGACCAGCTCCGAGCGCCCCTTGAGGCTCCCGTCCTCGGCGATCGGGAACACGGTCACGGCCCCGCCCGCGTAGTTGGCGACCAGGGCGTAGTTGCCCTCGCGGACGACCCTGACGTGGCACGGACCCCTGGCCCCCGTCGGCTGCCGGTTGAGCAACGTCAGCTCGGTGCCGTCGTCGCTGACTCTGTATGCGCTGAGGGCGCCCCCGGGCTCCTCCTCGATCTCGGCGACCGCGTACAGCGTCCGCCCGCCCGGCCCCAGGTCCAGGAACGAGGGGCGGGAGATCCCGGTAACGGCGCTGACGGGGCTCAGCGCGCCGGTCTCCTCGTCCAGGGCGCGGACGAAGACGCTCTCTTCATCGCCCTTCGCGTAGGTGCCGACGTAGACGTGAGTGGTGCTCGTGGCTCCCATGACGGTACTTTGGCATGAGCGCGGGGCGCGGTGGGAAGCCGCCCGGGTGGTTCGACCCCGCCCACGGAAGCGAGAAGGTAGATGGAGGTAGACATGGTCATACCCCGGCCAGGAGCCGAGACCCCTCAGGAGGGTTTCTTCACCCTCGGGCCCCGCACCGTGCTCCGCGGGCCGGGCGAGCTGACCACGGCGATCCGCGACGCCCTGGGCCCCGCCACCGGGTTCGCGCTGCCCTCGGGTACGGCGGCCGAGGACGGGCTGATCGAGGCGGACGTCGACCACACGCTCGTCCCCGAGGCCTACCGGCTGACCGTCGAGCCGTCCCGCGTCCGCCTCATCGGCGGTGGAGCCGCCGGCGTCTTCTACGCTCTCCAGACCCTCCGCCAGCTGCTGCCCCCGGCGATCCTGCGGAGCGCGACCGCGCCCGGCGAGCGCTGGGAGATCCCGGCCGTCGTCATCGAGGACGCGCCCCGGTTCTCGTGGCGCGGCGGGCACCTCGACGTGGGCCGGCACTTCGTGCCCAAGGCCGATCTGCTCCGCCTGATCGACCTGCTCGCCCTGCACAAGTTCAACGTTCTCCATCTCCACCTGACCGAGGACCAGGGCTGGCGCTTCGAGAGCAGGCTCTATCCGCTGCTCACCGAGGTCGGGTCCTGGCGGCGCGAGACCAGCGGGGACGGCACGCCGCACGGTGGCTTCTACTCCCAGGCGGACCTGCGCGAGGTCGTCGCCTTCGCGGCCCGCCGCCACATCACCGTGGTGCCCGAGATCGACCTGCCCGGTCACGTTCAGGCCGCCGTCGCCGCCTACCCGGAGCTGGGCAACGACCCATCGCGCCGGATCGAGGTGGCCACCGGCTGGGGAGTCATCACCCACGTCCTCAACCTGGAGGAGAAGACCCTCAAGTTCTGCGCCGACATCATCGGCGAGGTCACCGAGATCTTCCCCGGCCGCTTCCTCCACGTCGGCGGCGACGAGTGCCCGACCGACGAGTGGAGCGGCAGCGGGAGGGCGCGGGAGCGGATGCGGGAGCTCGGCATCGGCGACGTCGAGGAGATCCAGGGCTGGTTCACCCGCCGGCTCAGCGCCATCCTCGCCGAGCACGGCCGCTCACTGGTCGGCTGGGACGAGATCTGCGACCACGGCGACGTCCCCGGCGCCACCATCCACGCCTGGCGCGGCTACGAGCGCGGCGTGGAGGCGGCTCGCGCGGGCCACGACGTGATCATGTCGCCGGTCGCGCCCACCTACTTCGACTACTACCAGTCCGACCGCGACGACGAGCCCCGCACCATCGGTGGCCACAACACGGTCGAGAACGTCTACGACTGGGACCCGATCCAGGCCGAGCTCTCCGAGGAGGAGGGGCGGCGGGTGATCGGCACCCAGTTCCAGGTCTGGACCGAGTGGCAGCCGACGCCGCGCGACGTCGAGTACATGAGCTACCCGCGAGCCTGCGCCCTGGCCGAGGTCGGCTGGACCTCGGGACCCAAGGACCGGGAGGACTTCATGCGGCGGCTGGCCGAGCACCTCGGCCGCCTCGACGCCCTCGGCGTGAACTACCGGCCGCTGGAGGGACCGCGGCCCTGGCAGCGCGGCGGCACCGGGGCGCGGGCGCGTGTCTGAGACCCGTACGGTAGCCGTGATGACTGAGGACGTGACCGCACGCCTGCGCGAGCTGGTCGGCGAGCGCAACGTGCTGACCGGCGACGAGCTCGCCGACTACTCACACGACGAGACCTTCATGGATTCCCGGCCCGCGGTCGTGGTCCGCCCCGGGTCGACGGACGAGGTGGCGGCGGTCGCCGCCCTCTGCAACGAGACCAGGACGCCGCTCACCACCCGTGGCGGCGGCAGCGGCCTGGCCGGCGGCCCGGTCCCCCTGGCCGGGGGCGTCGTCCTCTCCACCGAGCGCCTGACCGACCTGCGCATCGTCCCCGAGGACCTGGTCGCCTTCTCCGGCACCGGGGTCATGGTCGCGGACCTCGACGCGGCCGCCGCCGAGCAGGGCCTGCTCTACCCGCCCGACCCCAGCTCGATCGCCATCTCCACCATCGGCGGCAACGTCGCCTGCAACGCCGGCGGCCTCCGCTGCCTCGCCTACGGCGTCACCGCCGACTACGTGCTGGGCATGACCGTGGTCCTCGCCGACGGCACCGTGCTCCGGCTCGGCGGGCCGCTGCGCAAGCGCGCCTCCGGCTACCGCCTGCTCTCGCTCTTCGTCGGCTCCGAGGGCACGCTCGGGGTCATCACCGAGGTCGTCCTCAAGCTGGTGCCGCGGCCGCGCCACCACGCCACCGCGATGATCACCTTCGACAGCATCGAGGGCGCCGCCGAGGCCGCGCGCCGGCTGCTCGGGCGGGGCTACCTGCCGACCGCGTTGGAGCTCATGAACCGCCCCGCCATGGAGCTGGTCGCGGACCTCCTCCCGCCGGGGATGAAGGCGGACCGGGAGGCGGCGCTCCTGGTCGAGCGCGACGGCAGCGACGCCGACTTCTGCCTCCAGGAGCTGGCCGAGATGGTCGAGATCCTGGACGGCGCCGAGGACCGCGTCGCCCAGAGCCCCAACGAGCGGGCGCGGCTGTGGGAGGCGCGGCGCGCCTACGGCAAGCGGGTCAGGGCCCAGCGCAAGAACGTGTTCGGAGAGGACGTGGCGGTGCCGATCTCCAAGATGCCCGAGCTGATCCACCGCATCTCCGAGCTGGGCAGGCAGCACGACCTGACCATCCCCGCCGTGGCCCACATCGGCGACGGCAACGTGCACCCGGCCTTCGTCTTCGACGACTCGCAGCGCTCCCTGATCAGCCCCCTGGCGGCGCAGGTCTTCCGTGACGCGCTCGAGCTCGGCGGCACCGTCTCCGCGGAGCACGGGCTGGGCGCTCTGAAGCGGGATTTCGCCTTCCAGGAGCACGGCGAGGCCGTGGTCGGATGGTGGCACCGGCTCAAGGACATGTTCGACCCCAACGGCATCCTCAACCCTCACAAGCTGCTTCCCGAGGCCCCCGGCGACGACGGATTCCTGGACCGCCAGCCCGGCTGGCGGTGATCCGGCGGTAGGCGATTTCGACTTGCTTCGAACTCGCCGACCGTACTACCATGACGATGCAGCACGGTGAGAGGAATTGCGGAAGGTGGCCGTGCTTGCCGCTTTCGGGAGGGCGTTTGCAATGGGGGCACGAGTATGGCTGTCAACACGCGCAGGTCTCGACGAGTACCTGACACGGGTGGTGGATCGAACACGTCACCGATCCGGGACCACGAGGAGCTGAGCTCCCTGGCCGCCGGCATATACCAGCCCGCGATCACCCTCGGGCCGGCGGAAGTGGAACGAGCCCTCGGCCTGGAGGCGGCGTTCGAGTCGCAGGTCATGGCCTTCATGAGCCTGGCCACGGGTGAGGCGGTCGTCCCCGGTCCGGTCACCATCGAGGCCCTCGGTCCGGCCCCGGAGACCATCTACTCAGCGGCCAGGGTCACCCCCGACGCCGGGGTGGTGGCCAAGCTGGTGAGCGTCGTCGAGCGCAACCCCCGCCGCGGCCTGCCCCTGGTCGTCGGCGTCGCCGCCGTCCTCGATCCGAGGACGGGCATGCTCGCCGCCCTCATCGACGCCGGCTCGCTGACCACCCTTCGCACCGCGGCCGCCAGCGCCGTCGCCGCCGCCTCGCTGGCCCCGGATTCGGCCCGCCGCTTGGCCGTGGTCGGCGCCGGCACGCAGGGTCGCGCCCATGCCATGGCGATCGCTCGCGCCCTTCCCATCCGCCAGGTTCGGATCCACAGCCGGACGCCCGAGCGCCGGCGCGAGCTGGCCGAGGATCTGGGCGTCGACGTCGCTCCGGCGGAGAGCATCGAGGAGGCCGTGCAGGGCGCCGACGTGGTCGCCCTCTGCACCCACAGCGCCACCCCGATCCTGCTCGGCGAGTGGGTCGAGCCGGGCGCCGTGGTGATCAGCGTCGGCTCGAACATGCCGGACCGGCGCGAGGTCGACGACACCTTTCTCGAGCGCGCCGGCCGCATCGTCGTCGATCAGCGCGAGAGCGCGATGGCGCTGGGCGGCCCGATCATCCGGGCGCTGGAGCTGGGCCTCTGCCGCGAGGACCAGCTGGTCGAGCTGGGCAAGGTCCTGATCGGCGAGGACCCGGGCCGGCTCGACCCGGCCCAGGTGATCTTCTACAACCCGGTCGGGATCGCCGTTCAGGACGCCGCCGCGGCCTGGGTCGCGCTGCACCGGGCGCGCGAGCTGGGGGTCGGACAGCCGCTCCGCATGTCCTGAACCGGTCTCACGGCGGTCACTCCCACCTGAAGGTGAGCGAGGCCGCCCCGAGGCCGAGCACGGTCCAGACCAGGAGCACGATCAGGGAGTGGATGGGGAGCGCCGCGCCTCCCTCCAGCGTGTCGCGAAGACCCTGGCTGAGAGCGGTGATGGGCAGCGCCGAGCTGACCGCCGCCAGCCAGCCGGGCAGCAGCGTCAGCGGGTAGAAGACGCCGCCCAGTCCGAGCAGCACCAGGTAGATGAGGTTGGCCGCGGCCAGCGTTGCCTCGGCGCGCAGGGTCCCGGCCAGGAGCAGGCCCAGCCCGGAGAAGCCGGCGGTGCCGATCAGGACCAGGAGCACGGCCACGGCCGGCGCGCCGTGCGGCCGCCAGCCCATGGCCACGGCGATGGCGCCGAGCACCACCACCTGCAGGACCTCGGTCAGGATCACCGTCGCCGTCTTGGCGAGGAGCAGCCCGGGCCGCCCCAGCGGAGTCGCGCCGAGCCGCTTGAGGACGCCGTAGCGGCGCTCGAAGCCGGTGGCGATGGCCTGGCCGGTGAAGGCGCTGGACATGACCCCGAGGGCGATGACACCGGGGGCGAGGAAGGCGACGCGGGGCCCGGGGCCGAGGTCGAGGACCGGCACTGCCGTCAGGAAGATCAGGAGCAGCACCGGGAAGGCGAGCTGCAGCAGCAGCTGCTCGCCGTTGCCGAGCGTGGTCCTGAGCTCGACCAGGGTCTGCGCAGCGATGCGGCGCAGGGCAGGCGCCGCGCCCGGGTCGGGGGCGAACCCGCCCGGCTGGCTGCGGGGGAGGGGCTCGGCGCCGGCGGAATCTTCCACGGCTACCGCAGCTCCCGGCCGGTGAGCTCGAGGAAGACGCCCTCGAGCGTGCCGCCCCGCACCTCGAGGCGGCGGATGAGAATGTGGCGGTCGGCGCACCAGGCGGTGACGGCGGCGACGGTCTCCGGGTCGATGTCGCCCTCCACCGCGTAGACGCCCGGCATCGTCTCACGGGCCGAGACTCCCTCGGGCAGGCTGTGGATGAGGCCGCATAGGGGAAGGCCCGCCGCCGCCTCGAAGCGGAGGCCTGGGCCGATCCCCGCCCTGAGCTCATCCGGGGTCCCGCTCGCCACCAGGCGCCCCCGATCGATGATGTGAACCTGGTCGGCGAGGTGCTCCGCCTCCTCCATGTCGTGGGTGGTGAGCAGCACGGTGACGCCGTCCGCGCGCAGATCCCGGATCAGCTCCCAGGTGGCGAGCCGCGCCTGCGGATCAAGGCCGGTGGTCGGCTCGTCGAGGAAGGCCAGCTGCGGCCTGCCGACGATGGCGATGGCCAGCGAGAGCCGGCGCTGCTCGCCTCCGGAGAGCCGTCGGCAGGTCGTGCCGATGACACGCTCCAGCCCCAGCCGCTCGACCAGCGCGGGGAGCGGGAGCGGATGCTCGTAGAAGCTGGCCACCGACCGCAGCATCACTCCCGCCGGAAGCGAGGGGTGGAGGCCGCCCTCCTGCGGCATCACTCCGATGCGAGGTCGCAGCTCCGAGCCCTGCCGCTGCGGGTCGAGGCCGAGCACCGACACGCTTCCCGCGTCAGGGCGGCGGAAGCCCTCGCAGACCTCGACGGTGGTCGTCTTGCCAGCGCCGTTGGGTCCGAGCATCGCGGTCACGGTGCCGGCCTCGACCTCGAGCGAAAGGCCGTCGAGTGCCGTGCGTCCGCCGTAGGACTTGCGGAGGTCCTGGACCCCCAGCGCCGGAGCACTCACGCGAAGGAAGTCTATGAAGCGCGGTCGTGGCGACGCCGCATTTGATCTGGTCGGATGGCCCCGGAGGCTCAGGTTCGAGGAGCGGGGTCCCCACGGCGGGCGCCCGCTCGCGGGAGCGTCCGGGGCACTCTCGACCTGGGCTCGGGCGCGCGGCGGAGGTCCTGATCGATGAGGAGGGCGCCTCTGCGGGGGGCCGCTTCCCGAACTCCGGCCAGGCGGCCAGGTCCCCCCGAGCAGGCACGCACCGCCAGGCCCGTCGGCGCGCTCGAGGAAAAGATCCAGATTCGATATCGGGGTGATATCATCACGATATCGAGGTTGTCGTCAGTGGAGGGTTCAAAAAGGCATGACCCGAGCGTTGCCGGAGATTGACGGAAGCATCGATACGCCGCGGATGGATGGCCTCACCACCGACGCGGCGCAGGCGTCGGCATCGGTCGCCACGGACGGAGCCAGCCGCAGCCAGGAGAAGGGCGGCCGGATCTTCTTCGCCGATCACCTCCGTGTCGCGCTGACCGGTCTGGTTGTCATCCACCACCTGACCTTTGTGTTCGCCCTCTTCGGGCTCCTGGCAGGCACGGTGCCGACCATCGTGGCCACCTTCATCCTTCTCATCGACCAGGCGTTCTTCATGGGCGCGTTCTTCCTGATCGCCGGGTACTTCACGCCCTCCTCGTACGACCGCAAAGGTCTGCGCAGCTTCCTCGGAAGCCGCCTCGTGCGGCTCCTCCTCCCACTGATCGTCTACTACCTGCTGCTCAACCCGGTGTCGGCGGTTCTTCTCTCCATCGGCTTCCACACCTACGGCCAGCAGCCGCTGACATGGAGCTCGTACCTTGCGATGACCGGCGCCGGACCCCTCTGGTTCTTGGAGGTGCTGTTCGTTCTCGGCTGCGGTTACGCGGCCCTCCGCCTGCTGCGCCGCGGCTCGACGCCGGGGCCGCGAATGCACCCCGCCGCTCCTCCGAGCGTCCTTGCCATCGTCCTCTTCACGCTGATCCTGGCTGGCGTGACCTTCGCGTTCCGTCTTCTGGTTCCCGTCGGCGCCGCATTCCCGGTTGTCGATCTGCCCACCCCGGCCTACCTTCCGCAGTACGTCAGCCTCTTCGCGGTCGGTATCGTCGCCGCCCGGCGCGACTGGTTCCGATCGATCCCGGATCGGATGGGCTGGGCCGGTCTCGCCGTCTCCGCCGTGGCCACGATCGTCCTGTTCATCCCCGCTCTGGCCACCGCCGGAAAGAGCCCTTCCTTCGTCGGCGGCCTGCACTGGCAGGCGGCCGCCTACGCGCTCTGGGACTCCACGCTGTCGGTGGGCGTCTTCCTCGGCCTGCTCGTCATCTTCCGGCGCTGGGCAAACCGGGCCGGCGCGATCTGGAACCAGCTCTCCCGCAGCCAGTACGGCGTCTATGTACTGCACTTCCCCATCGTCGTCGCCCTCTCCCTGGTGCTGTTCGCCCTGCCCCTGGAGCCGCTCCTCAAGCTCCTGCTCTCGATCGTGATCGCGCTGCCGCTCTGCTTCACCGTCGCCGGGCTGGTCCGCAGGATCCCAGGAGTCGCCCGCGTCCTCTGATCGAGTCCGCCGATCAAGGTCCGCCGGGTCCGGGCGCCGAGCGGGTCGCAGGATCCGGCGGAACCGTGTCTGGCCGACCTCGCTCGCGCTGCCACCGCCCGATGTCGGACGCGCCCGCGAATCAGCCCGTGAACCCGGCGATCGCATCGACCGTGTTCCCCATGCACGACGAGGGTCGGGCGTCGCGGGGACGGAGAGAGCGCACTGCCTGTGGGTCCGGTGGACCTCCTCGGCTCGGGCGTGTGGCGCGCGGGGCAGCGCGCACTCGAGCATGGCCTTCACCTTCGGGTGCTGGGACGGTGCGGTTGGGAGAGATCCTGCACCACAGCCGATCCCTGAGAAGGTCGGCCTTGGCGGGGACCGGCCGCCGGCATGAGGGCGCGTCGCTTGTATGGGAGGGTGACGGATCCCCCACCGCTGGTGGGTGTAGGCTTCCGGCCGGAAGGAATATGGCCAAGCCTCAAACCTATGTGTACGTCGACGGGTTCAACCTCTATTACGGCTCGCTGAAAGGCACGGCCCACAAGTGGCTCGATCTACAGAAGCTTGTCCGTCAACTGCTTCCCCAACACGATGTCGTGCAGATCCGCTACTTCACCGCGCGCGTGAGCGCGATGCCGCCGGACAGCCAGCAGCCCCGCCGCCAAGAGGCCTATCTCCGAGCCCTGGGTACCTTTCCGGAGATCTCTCTGCACTACGGGCATTTCCTGGTGAACCCGACATTCCTACCCCTCGAGAAGCCTCCCGCAAAGGGTTCCCGACTCGTTCGCGTGCTGAAAACGGAGGAGAAGGGTTCAGACGTGAACCTGGCCACCGAGCTGCTGGTGGATGCCGCCTGCAGCCGTTTCGAGGAGGCTGTGGTTGTGTCCAACGACTCGGACCTGATGGCACCTATCGTGGCCGTGTCGCAGCACTTCAAGAAGCCGGTCGGGGTCCTCCATCCACATCGACAGGCCAGTCGGGAGCTGCGGAGGGTGGCGACTTTTTGCCGTTCGATTCCAGCTGGTGCGCTGCGCGCAAGCCAGCTACCCACGCATCCAGGCTTCGTGGACCAGTCAGGATTTCGGATCAAGAAGCCGCCGGACTGGAAATAAAAAGGAGCCGCCCGTAGGCGACCCCGGGCCCTACCGGGCGAAGCGGTAGGGGTGATCACCAACCATTATGCACAAGGGTTGGGCAACTTCGCGAGCATGCGGCAAAACCGCTCCCTGGCCCCCCACCGCCCTGCGGTGAGGGCCTCTTCAGCCGAGCTCTGGTCGCGGGCATCTGGGTGACGACCTGGCCTCCGTTGAGAGGTGGCGCCAATGGGCCGATCCGGTGCTCGTCGTCCGAGGCTTCTCAGCGGCGATGATGACCTTCTCCGCCTGCCTACCGCAGGTGCAGAGCTCTGCCCCGTGTTGCCGGTCGACTGGTGGGCTCCGAACGGGAACCACGGCGCCGTTGTCCACCGTCCGGTGTGAGATGGCAATTCGCCGGCGTCCGCGCGATTCGACCGGGACGGCCCGGCCGACGCCCGACGCGACTATCTTTGGGCCTGCGCCGCCCGGCGCATCCGCACATCGAGCGCATGGAGGAGCCAGATGAGCGTCCAGCAGCGTATACCCGACCCCTACTCGTTCCTTCCCCAGGTACCCGCCTTCACCCTGCGCAGCGACGACATCGCCGACGGGCAGATGCTGGCACAGCCGCATGTGAGCGGCGTGATGGGCGCCGGCGGTGAGGACCGGTCTCCCCATCTCGCCTGGAGCGGGTTCCCCGAGAACACCCGGAGCTTCGTCGTCACCTGCTACGACCCCGATGCGCCAACCGCGAGCGGATTCTGGCACTGGGAGCTGGTGGACATTCCGGCCTCGGTGACCGTGCTTGCGGCCGGGGCCGGGGCCTCGGACGGATCCGGGCTTCCCCAGGGGGCATTCCACTTGCACAACGATGCCGGCGCCCCGGGCTACATCGGCGCGGCGCCGCCCGACGGGCACGGTCCGCACCGCTACTTCTTCGTCGTCCACGCGGTCGATGTTCCTTCGCTCGGCATCGAGGCCGGCGCCACCCCCGCCTACCTGGGCTTCAACCTCTTCTTCCACACGCTGGCGAGGGCCAGGATCGTTCCCGTCTGGGAGCGCTGACCGAGAGGCTTCCGGGCGACCTTTTGCGCCCAACTCCCCAGGGACGTATGACCCGCCCGCTATGCTGCGAAGGGTGGGATATCGCTGGGAAGTTGCCGAACGGATCGTGCGGGAGCGTGTGATCGCCATCATCCGCACGAATTCGGCGGAGGAAGCCGTTGAAGTCGGGCGCTCGCTGCTCAACGCGGGCATTCGGGTGCTCGAGGTGGCCCTGACGACTCCGGGTGGGGTGGAGGCGATCCGCACCCTCTCCCGTGACGTCGGCGAGGGCGACGTGCTCGGTGCGGGGACCGTCCTCGACGCCGGCACCGCCGCCCTCGCCATCGACGCCGGGGCCAGGTTCCTGGTCAGCCCGGGCATGCGCGAGGACGTGATCAGGGCGGCCAACCGGTTCGGCCTGCCCGCGCTGCCTGGCGCCGCCTCGGCGACGGAGGCGGTCGCGGCCATGGAGGCCGGCGCCGAGATGGTCAAGCTGTTCCCGGCCTCGAGCCTCGGGGTCCGCTACCTGAAGGCCCTGCGGCCGGTGCTGCCCCTGGTGCCCTTCGTCCCGACCGGCGGCATCGACGCCGGCAATGCGGCGGAGTGGCTTGACGCCGGGGCGGTGGCCGTCGGCGTCGGCGGCTCGCTGGTCAGGGGCGGCGCGGCCGTCATCGGCGAGCGCTCGCGAGAGCTGCTCCAAGCGGTCGGGTCGGCGGGCAGGTGAACCCGGGCCCTCGTTTCCAGGTCACCACCCTCGGGGAGGCGATGCTGCGCTTCTCCGTGCGGCCGGGAGACCGGATCTCCGACGCGCCCGCCTACCAGATCCACGTAGCCGGCTCCGAGGCCAACGTGGCGCATGCGCTGGCCCGAGTCGGACTGGCCGCGTCGTGGGCCTCGGTGCTGCCCCGGAACCCGCTGGCCGAGCGCATCGCCTCGACCCTTCGCTCCGGGGGTGTCGACCTCTCGACGGTGGTCTGGACCGAACGCGGCCGGGTGGGCACCTACTTCGTCGAGCTGGCGGTACCGCCGCGGCCGACGACGGTGGTGTACGACCGGGCGGGCTCGACCATGGCCGTGGCCACGCCCGACATGTTCGACTGGGACCAGGTCTGCGACTGCCGGGTGCTGCACGTCTCCGGCATCACCATGGGCATCTCGCCGCAGGGCTACGACATCGCCCTCACCGCCGTTCGCGAGGCCAAGGCCAGGGGGCGGGAGGTGTCGCTCGACGTCAACTACCGCTCCAGCCTCTGGACCAAGGAGGAGGCCAGCGACGCCCTCAGGGCGCTGTCGGGCCAGATCGACATCCTCATCTGCAAGGCCGACGACGCTCGCGACCTCTTCGGCTGCGGCGGCGAGACCAAGGAGATCGCCGGCTCGCTGCAGGAGATCTTCCAGTCGCCCCGGGTGGTCGTCACCAGGGGACCGCTGCCCTCGGTCGCGATGGCGGGCGACCTCTGCTGGGAGCGTCCATCCCACCAGGTCCGCATCATCGACCGCATCGGTGCCGGCGACGCCTTCGCCGCGGGTGTGCTCTGGGGCCACCTCGAGGGTTCCCTCGGCCATGGGCTGGAATGGGGCGCGGCGATGGCGGCGCTCAAGATGACGCTGCACGGCGACCTCTTCACCCTCGACCGGGACGCGGTGGAGGGCCTGCTCGACCAGCAGGGCCGCGACATCCAGCGTTGAGCGGGCGGCCGTGATCCGGATCGAGGCGGGCGCCCTCCTCTTCGATCTCGACGGGACCCTGGTCGACTCGGACGCCGTCGTCGATCGGATGTGGGCTCGGTGGGCGGATGAGGTCGGCCTCGATCACGAGGGCTTCCGGCACACCGTCTACGGGCGGCGCGGCCATGAGGTGATGGCTCAACTCCTTCCCGGCCGCCCCTCCGAGCGCAACCTCGCCGACAACCAGCGGATGCTGGCCTGGGAGATCGAGGACACCGACGGCGTCGTGCCCATCGCCGGTGCCAGAGAGCTCCTCGCCCGCCTCGAACCGGCACGATGGGCGATCGTGACCTCGGGCACCATGGCCCTGGCCGCGGCCCGGATCCGTGCCGCCGGCATCCCGATGCCGGAGTTCCTGGTCACGGCCGAGCAGGTGGTCGAGGGCAAGCCGGCCCCGGAGGGCTTCCTGCGCGGTGCCGAGCTCCTCGGCGTGGTCGCCGGCCGGTGCGTGGCCTTCGAGGACTCGGCGGCGGGGCTGGAGGCGGTTCGAGCGGCGGGCATGACCGCGATCGCCGTCGGGGCGAGGCCGGTCGAGGCGCGCCTGGCCGCCCGCGTCGGCGATCTGACCGGGATCGACGTGGTCACTACCGGGGACGGCCTGATCCTCACCATCGGCTGAGGGGTGTCGCTCGGGATCCCGCCGTTGCGGTGGCGAGGGCCGACCCATTAGCGTGTTCAGGTGGACTTCGCCTGCTATCTCCCCACCAACGGCCGTCCGATCGACGACGTCACCGCCGACATCGTCCGCCTGGAGGATCTGGGCTACGTGTCCGCGTGGATCGCCGATCACCTTTTCATCGACAACGGGAACGGCCGGAACGCCGCCCACGACCCGCTGATCCAGCTCGCCCACGCCGCCGCCAACACCAGCCGCATCGGCCTGGGCACGCTGGTTCTGGGCGCGCCCTTCCGGCCCGTCTGGCAGCTGGCCCGTGAGGCCACCGCCCTCGCCGACGCCAGCGGCGGCCGCTACATCCTCGGGCTCGGTGCCGGCTGGCACAAGCCGGAGTTCGACGCCTTCAGCATCCCCTTCGACCATCTGGTCTCCCGCCTCGAGGAGCAGGTGGCGGCGTTGAAGCCGCTGCTCGCCGGGGAGCGCGTCGACCGCGAGGACCGCTATCAGCGCCTCCAGGACGCGTCGGTGTTCCAGTCCGCGCCTCCCCCACCGCTCTGGATCGCGGGCAAGGGACCCCGGATGCTGAAGCTGGCCGCGCGGGAGGCCGCCGGCTGGAACCTGGCCTGGGGCGGCGCCGACCCCGCCTGGTGCCGCGAGGTGCTGGATGCCTTCCGGCGTGAGCTGGAGGCGGCGAAGAGGCCCGAGGTCACCACCTCGCTCGGGATCGGGATTCCCTATGGTGCGACCGACGAGGAGATCGCCGACATCGGCGACGCCTACCGCAAGACCGGGATCGACCTGCTGATCATGGTCTTCGCCGACCATCCGGGGGCGCCGGCCAACCCGAACCTGCCGGAGCGGGCGGCGCAGGCGCTGGGGCTGGGCTGACCGGGCTCAGCCCGGCAGCCACTCGCCGTCGCGGATGACGGCGATGCTGCGGCCGTCGGCGGTCACGCCCGTCACCTCGACGTCGGGGGAGCCGATCATCAGGTCGAAGTGGGCGCGGGAGTGGTTGAGGTCGGCCGACTCCCCGCCCCGCTCGCGGCAGTCGGGGAAGCCGAGGCCCACGCCCAGGTGGCAGGTGCGGTTCTCGTCGAGCAGGGTGTTCCAGTAGACGCGACCCGCCTGACCGATCCGGCTTGAGCGGTCGACCAGCGCCACCTCGCCGAGGCGGCGGCTGCCCTCGTCCACGTCGAGCCGGGCCAGGAAGGTGTCCCGCTGGACGTCGGTCCGGGCGTCGAGGCGGACCATCCGGCCCTGGCGGAACTCCAGGCGGACGTCCTCGACGACCAGGCCGTTGGCCACGACCGGCGCCGTGCAGCGCACCACCCCCTCGGTGGCCGACGCCGCCGGGGCGGTGAAGATCTCCTCGCTGGGCAGGTTGCGGAACATGGTCCGGCCGTAGGCGTTGCGCATCTCGGCGGTCCGCCACAGGGTGTCGTCGGTCAGGCCCACATGGAGGTCGGTGCCCGGCCCCCGGTAGTGGAGCTGCCGCAGGTTCAGGCGATTGGCCACCTCGGCCCGGCGCCGCAGCGTGGCGATGTGGCGCTCGAGGGCGTCGGGCCCGTCGTCGGCCCCGATCCGGCAGAAGCGGAGCAGGTCGTCGGCGAGCGCCCGCTGCGCGGCCTCGGTGTCGAGGTCGGGGTACACCAGGCGCGACCAGGCCAGCGTCGGATAGCTGACGATGGTGAAGGCGTCCCTGCCCTCGCGCACGCGCTCGTAGAGCAGTCCGATCGCCTGCAGCGCGCGCTGGGCGCGCTGCCTGACACGCGCGGGGTCACAGCCCTCGAAGACCCCGGGAATCTCCTCGCCCTTGATGCAGATCTGGGCGGCACCCTCTTCGCAGCGGGCCAGCTGGACGTCCCTGGTCCACGGCTCGGTCACCCCCAGCGCCGGCTCCGGCGCGTACTGCAGCTCGGCTCGCGTGATCAGCGGGTCGCGGATGCGGAAGGAGACGCGGAGACCGTGACGGAAGCCCGCCTCGGCCAGGGCCACGGCGAGCGGGCGGTGCTCGGGCTCGAACTCCAGGACCAGCAGCTCGCCGGGTCGGAGGTCGAGGCACCGGCTGACGGCCACGTCAGCATATCGTCGAAGCTCGTCATTGGTGAACGACGACAGAGCTTGGGAATACGCCGGTACTTCGATGACCGCCACTCACGCTAATCCTAGCGGGCTTGGAAAAAGAGTGGGAGTCCCTAGTTTCTACTGGGCAGGAGAGGTCGGGTAGATGAACCCGATGAGGGGGACGCCGCCCGGCTGGATCAGCCGCTCGTCGACCACGTCCCACGCGTAGTAGTTCATCTCCGAGACCAGGAAGGACCCGTTCGAGTAGACCTGCTCGACGTAGGCCACGTGTCCGTAGACCTCGCTCTCCCAGGTCACCATGAGGGCGCCGACCCGGGGCAGCTGGCCGGTCGACCAGCCCGCCGCCTGCGCGTTGCCGAACCACTGCCAGGCGTTGCCCATCCACGGTATATAGACGCGCGAGGCGGCGTAGTAGGTGCACTCGCCCAGCGGGAAGTGGTTGACCAGCTCACTGCCGATCGGCCCGCCGATCTTGACGAAGCCGGAGGCGCTGAAGGTGGTGGGCGGAGGCAGGTCGTCGACCGAGGGCAGGTTGGGGCCCTGCGCGTTCGGGATGACCAAGGACATCCCCGAGATGATGTCGGTCGACGGGTCGCGGATGTAGTTGAAGTCGACGATGTCCTGAGGGCTGACGTGCCAGGTCTGGGCGAGGCTGTCGAGCGTGTCCCCGTGCTTGACGGTGATGACGACGCCCGCGATCGGGGGCAGGAGCAGCTTCTCTCCGGTCTGGACCAGCGTCGT
Source organism: Candidatus Dormiibacterota bacterium (assembly GCA_036272915.1). Lineage (GTDB taxonomy): Bacteria > Chloroflexota > Dormibacteria > Dormibacterales > Dormibacteraceae > DATAXV01. The sequence goes on along the minus strand of DATAXV010000097.1, from coordinate 5,453 downwards.
CTCGGTCAGGAGCGACGGGTTCGACCAGCGGATGTCCTCGGCCGTGACGTGGTTCTTGCGCGCGATCGACGCGAGGTCGTCGTCACCGGCCACGGTGTACGTGCTCGCTGTGTGCGGCGCCGGAGCCGATGTCGGTATCTCGACCGGCTTGACGATGGTGGCGCTGCCGCCGAGTTCGACGTTGCCCACCTGACCGCCCTGCAGGTACGAGGCCCCGGCTGCGCTGGACTGGTCCAGGCCCAGGGTGATATTCGAATTCTTGCTGATCGCGGAATAGGACACGAGAGCCACGGCGATGACGATCACCACGGCATGCGTCACTAGCCGCGCGAGCCGTAACAAAGAACGCTACCCCCCGTTCTTCTGTATGGCGGACCCGTTCCCCAGGGTCCACCGGCTTGCTACCGGTTGCGGAGCCTAGCACATGTGCCTCAGAACGTGCTCTCGGCGAGAATCGGGGTATGCCCATCGACAGCACCGACCTGCCCGATCTCCCCGCGCTCGTCCGAGCCCGTGATGCCCAGGGCGTGGTCGCGCTCCTGCTCTGGCGTGACGGACGCCTCCGCCGCCTGGGGACCTCCCTCGACGCGCTGCTCGAGCGGCCCCTCGACCGTATCCGGGTTGAGCTGGAGGAGGTGGGCGAGGAGGTCGATCCGTCCGGCCTGGACCTGCTCGCCCCGGTCGAGGGCCAGGAGGTGTGGGCGGCCGGCGTCACCTACCGGCGGTCGAGGGAGGCGCGCCGTGAGGAGTCCTCGCAGGGCGGCGACTTCTACGACCTCGTCTACGAGGCGGCCCGCCCCGAGCTCTTCTTCAAGGCCAGCGGTTGGAGGGTGGTCGGCCCCGGCGGGGAGGTCGGCGTGCGCTCCGACTCCAGCTGGGACGTGCCCGAGCCGGAGCTGGTGGTGCTGAGCAACCGCCGCGGCGAGGTCGTCGCCTACTCCTGCGGGAACGACATGAGCTCGCGGAGCATCGAGGGCGAGAACCCGCTCTACCTGCCCCAGGCCAAGGTCTACGACCGCAGCTGCGCGATCGGCCCGATCGCGGTGCTGGCCTGGGAGTACGAGCCGGCGGGGAAGGAGATGCGGCTCGAGATCCGGCGCCGCGGCGAGGCCGTCTTCGAGGGCACGGCGTCGCTCGACGACATGGTCCGCCGCCCCGACGAGGTCACCGGGGTGCTCCACTCGGCGCTCACCCTCCCCCTCGGTGCCTGGCTGATGACCGGCACCTCGATCGTGCCCGAGCCGGACTACACCGCCCGGCCCGGCGATGAGGTCGTGATCAGCATCGAGGGCCTGGGCCGGCTCCGGAACAGCGTCGTCGAGGTGTCGGTGGGCTCGGCCGCGGCGCCGGCGCGCATACGATGATGGCCGAGGAGACCTGGCCGTCTTCTTACCCGGTTCTGGGAAGACGGTTTCGGCCGGGAGGGTATAAGGGACAGCGATGACGGCGGAGGTGCCGGCGCGGCAGACGGTCAGGACCATGTGTCCGATGAACTGCATGCCCACGCAGTGCGGCATGCTCGTCGAGCTGGAGGGGGACCGGGTGGTCCGGGTCCGCGGGGACCGGGACAACCCCGAGAGCCATGGCTTCCTCTGCCCGCGGGGCAGGGCGGCCGGCGAGATCGTGGACAACCCCCGGCGCATCCTCACCCCGATGGGGAGGGAGGCGCCGGGCCGGCCCTGGAGCCCGGTCTCCTGGGACGTGGCGCTGGACCGCCTGGCGGGAGCGATCCGCGAGGCCGGTCCCGGGGCCACCGCCGTCTGGCCCGGGCACGGCGTGTTCATCAGCACGCTGGGGGGCCAGATCGCCCGCCGCTTCACCTACCAGCTGGGCGCCCAGTGGTGGCATCCATCGATCGTCTGCTGGGGCCTCGGCGGCCTCGGCTTCTGGCTGACCGGCGTGACCGAGGTCCACACCGGCGAGGACCTGGCCGACAACGCCGACCTGGTCCTGCTCTGGGGTGCCAACCTGGCCAGCCAGCCGCTGACCGGGCCGCACCTCGCCGCCGCTCGGCGCCGCGGTGCCCATGTGGTCGCCATCGACGTCCGGGTCAACGAGGCCTTCGGCGTCGCCACCGAAGGCATCCTGGTCCGCCCCGGCACCGACGCCGCGCTGGCCCTGGCCATGGCCCACGTCATCGTCGAGGAGGGCCTTCACGACAGGGACTTCGTCGAGCGCCACACGGCCGGCTTCGAGGAGTTCCGCCGGCACGTCCACCCTCTGACTCCGGCCTGGGCCGAGGGCGAGACGGGCGTCCCCGCCGAGCGCATCATCGCTCTCGCCCGGCGCCTGGCCTCCACGCCCCGGTCGATGATCCTGGCCGGGGGCAGCTCGATGCACAAGAGCGGCAACTCCTGGCACGCCGCACGCGCCATCTCCAGCCTCCTCGGGCTGACCGGCGCCGTCGGCCGGCCGGGCGCCGGCATGGGGCCCCGCCACGGCGCCTCGCCGCACGGGATGGGCCTGGGCTCGATCGGTGTGCCCCAGCCCGCCTCGACCTCGATGGTCAGCGAGATGGAGTCGATCCTGGACGAGCTGGAGCGGGGCCGGATCGAGGTCATCCTCCTGCCCGGATCCAACTTCGTTTCGGGGTTCGCCAGCAGCAGGCGAGTCGAGCGGGCGCTGTCGCGGATGCGGATGGTCGCCTCCTTCGACCTCTTCCCCAACGAGACGACGGAGGGCTTCGCCCACCTCTCCCTGCCCGGCACCTCCTGGCTGGAGGAGACCGGCTGCAAGGTCACCAACACCAACGTCCACCTGATGGACCGGATGCTGGCGCCGCGCGGCGAGAGCCGTCCCCTCTGGTGGCTGCTCGACCAGCTGGGCGGGCGCCTGGGCCTGCCCGAACTGCTGCCCGGCGGCTCGGCCGAGTCCGCCCTCGACCGCATCCTCGACCACGACGCCACCGGTCACGTGACCATCGCCGAGCTTCGGGAGGGGTCGGGGAACGTGCCCCTTCGGGTGTCCCCGGTGGCTCACCCGGATCTTGAGTTCGACACCCCGTCGGGGAGGCTCGAGTTCGTCTCGGAGAGGGCTGTGGAGCTCGGCCTGCCCTCGCTGCCCGTCTACGAGCCGCCCGTCGAGAATCACGTCCGGGCGCTCGCGGCCCGGCGGTTCCCGCTGGTGCTGACCTACGGCCGCACCCTGACCCACTTCCATTCCTTCTACGACCATGGGCGGGCGCTACCCTCCTTGGCCAGGATCGACCCCGAGCCGCGGCTGTGGCTCAACCTCGAGGACGCCGCCGCAAGAGGCGTGGTGGACGGCGCCCGGATCCGCATCCACAACGACCGCGGCGACATGATCGCCGTGGCCCAGGTCACCGACCGGGTCCCGCCCGGGGTGGTGTGGATGCACGACGGCTACGAGGGCCTGAACCGGCTCTCAAGTGGTGCCCGGACCGTCACCGACGCGGCCGCCAAGGCCTTCCCCGCCGGATCGGCGTCGTACGAGGCACGCGTTCAGGTGGAGGCTGTCTAGTGTCCGTGCAACAGCCGAGCCTCGGCGTCCACAGCGCCGAGCGGCTCGATCGTCTTCCCACGTCCGTCTGGCATTTCCGGACCGTGGGCCTGCTCTTCCTGGCCTGGCTCGTCGAGTCGTACGACATCGGGCTGATCGGCAACGTCCTGCCCTCGCTCTCGGCGACGTACCACTTCACGGCCGGCGACAAGAGCCTGGTCGCCGTCGCCTCGACCATCGGCATCGTCGTCGGCATCCTGCCCGCCGGCTACATCGCCGACCGGATCGGGCGCAAGCGCGTCCTCATCGCCGGGACCATCGTCTACGCCGTCCTCACCTTCGCCACCGGCTTCGTCTCCGGCATGGTCCCGATCTTCCTGCTCCGGCTCCTCGCCGGACTGGGCATGGGCGCGGTGTTCCCGCTTCCCTACGCGATCGGCGCCGAGTTCCTGCCCGGGCGCATCCGGGGCCGCTTCACGGGGATGGCCGACGCCTTCCTCTCGATCGGCTACTTCATCTCCCCGCTGCTCGCCATCTGGCTGATCCCGACCACCACCAGCAGCGGCTGGCGGACCATGTTCCTGCTCGGCGGGCTGCCCATCGTCTTCGCGCTGCTCGCCTGGAGGTGGATCCCGGAGTCGCCGCGCTGGCACGAGGTCAAGGCCCGGCCGGAGCAGGCGGAGGCGATCGTCGCCGACATCGAGCGCAGCGTCGAGCGGAGCAACGGTCCGCTGCCCGCGGTGGGCCCGCCCCTGCCCGTGGTCCAGAGCCGGGGCTCGGTCCCGCTGGGGACGCTGCTGAACCGGACCTACGCCAGGCGCTCGCTGATGCTCTGGATCCTCTTCGGCGGGACCTTCTTCATCTTCTATTCGATCCAGGTCTTCATGCCCACGGTGGTGCTCAAGCTGGGCTTCACGCTGACCTCGGCGTTCGCCTTCACCGCGATCATCGTCGGCGTGTCGATCCCCGGGAAGCTGTTCGAGTCCTGGGTGATCGAGCGCTGGGGGCGGAAGCCGGTAATCATCAGCTTCACCCTGATCGCCGCCGTCGCCTGCTTCCTCTTCGCCTTCCTGGGCGGCGTCGCCGGCGGCGCGGTGCTGATCGTCCTTCTCGCCTGCGTGATGTCGTTCTTCGGCATCAGCGTCGATCCGGCGGTCAAGGTCTACACCACCGAGAGCTATCCGACCCGCGTCAGGGCGACCGGCACCAACGCCACCGAGGGCTTCGGTCGGCTCGTATCGGGGATCGTCGGCCCGGCCGTGATCCCGCTGCTGCTGGCCGGTTCCGGCGTGGCCGCCGCCTACGGCCTGGTCGGGGCGGTGGCACTGGTCGCGGTCGTCGCCATCGCGCTCCTCGGCGAGGAGACCAAGGGCAGAGCGCTGGAGGAGATCTCGGAGTAGCCCTCGGCCCACGGGATGTCCGGACGGCAATTCGGACATCCCGTGCAGAGCAGTGCCCAGGCATCGTGCTGGGGGGTGTCGATGGCTACGGTTGAGGCCATGCCGCGCCCGCGTGACCGATCTCCCGATCTGCGCCGGGCGGAGACGGTCCTCGCCCGCGTCTTGGGCACCGCCCCCAACGATCTTGCCTGGGTGCCCAGCGACGAAGCGGACGTCTTCGTCGTTGAGTCAGGGGGCGAAAGGTACGCCTTGAAGCTCGCCTTCCCCGACGAGCCGGCGCCAGTCTGGCGGGAGAGCCGTTCCCTGCCTGCGCTGCGTGCCCACGGTTTTCCCGTACTCGAGGTGTGCTGGACGGGCGACCAGTTCCCTGACCTCGGCGAGGTCTTCCATGTGACTACGGCGGTTCCCGATATGCCCCTACGGCAACTCGAATCGGCCGCCCAGGCTGGGCTGCTGCATGAGCTGGGGCAGACGCTGCGTCGCCTGGACGCCGTCGACTGGCGCTCCATACCGAGAGCCCTGAGCCCTGATGATGCCGTTACCTTCGTCGGCGGGTGGTGGCGAGGCAAATACGACGCCTACCTGAGCAGCCCC
>DATAXV010000096.1:0-11827 GCA_036272915.1 Candidatus Dormiibacterota bacterium | reverse complement strand
CTCGTCGCCGAACAGCCCCAGAACCGGGCAGGAGATCCGGTCGGTCATGTCGATCGGGGCCACCGGCCGGCGCTCGTCGACCTCGTCCGGCCCGGCCACGATCCGTCCGCCGTAGCAGACGACGGCGGCGTCGACGTCCAGGCTGGCCGCGACCAGGTAGGACTGGCGCCCGCCCGAGCAGTAGCCGATCACGCCGACCTTGCCGTTCGCGTTGGGCTGCCAGCGAAGATGGCGGACGGAGGCGGCGATGTCGCCGACCATGCGCTCGTCGGGTACGCCGCCGGCGGCGCGGGCGGCGGCGGCGGCGTCCTCCGGGCCGGCGTCGGGCGCCTCCCGGTGGTGGAGGTGGGGGCAGATGGTGTTGTAGCCGCTGACCGCGAACCGGCGCGCGATCTCCCTGGTCGCGTCGTCCCAACCGGGCATGTGATGGATGACCACCACTCCGGGGAAGGGGCCGGCCCCGAGCGGGCGGGCGAGGTACGCCGGGATCTCGTCGCCGCCGTGCCCCTGGATGCGGATCGTCTCGGCCAGCATGCCGTCGTATGAAGCCATGGTCCTCCTCTCTCGGCCGCGGTTCGCTGACGCCCCCTCGTCGATGGGAGGCTGAGGCGAGGCTACTCCTTGGTGGAGGTGCCGCGCCGGTCAGCGCTGACTCTGCCGGTGGGCCTGGATCGAGGAGAGCGCGGTCTCGACCAGCCCGTCCGGGCTGAGCCCGTGCTCGGCCAGGATCTCGGCCGGCCGCCCGTGGGTCAGGAACTCGTCGGGCAGGGCGACCACCCTGACCTTCCCGGCCAGGCCGACCCGTCCCAGCTCCTCCAGCACCCCGGCGCCGAACCCGCCGGTGCCGACGTTGTCCTCGGCCGTGATCAGGAGCTGGTAGCGGTGGGCGAAGTCGGTCGCCAGCCGGGGATCGAGCGGCTTGATCCAGCGGGCGTTGACGACGCCGCAGGAGACGCCCTGCTGCTGGAGGCGGTCGGCGGCGACCATGGCCACCTCCACCATCCGGCCCACGGCCAGGAAGGCGATGTCCTCGCCCCTCCGGACCTCCTCCCAGCGGCCGATCGGGATCGGCTCGACCGGGAGCTCGGGAGTGGCCGGGACGACCCCCCGCGGGTAGCGGATGGCGATCGGCCCGTCGTGGTGGAGGGCGGTCTCGAGCAGCGCGCAGAGCTCGGTCGCGTCGGCCGGCGCGCAGATCTTGATGTTGGGCATCAGCCGCAGGTAGGAGAGGTCGAAGACGCCCTGGGCGGAGGCCCCGTCGGGCCCGGTGACCCCGGCCCGGTCGATCGCGAAGACGACCGGGAGCCGATGCATGCAGATGTCCATCAGCGTCTGATCGAAGGCGCGCTGGAGGAAGGTCGAATAGACGGCGACCACCGGATGCCTCCCGCCCATGGCCAGGCCGGCGGCGAAGGTCGCCATGTGCTGCTCGCAGATGCCGACGTCGAAGAAGCGCTCGGGGAACTCGGCGGCGAAGTCGAGCAGCCCGGTCGGCGAGGCCATGGCGGCGGTGATGGCGACCACGTCGGGGTGGCGGGCCGCGGCCGAGAGCAGGGCCTGGCCGAAGACGGCGCTGTAGGTGAGCTCCACCTCGCGGGGCCGGCCGGTCAGGGGGTCGGAATGGGCGCTGACCTGGTGCAGCCGGTCGATCTGGTCGTCGATGGCGGGCGCATAGCCATGGCCCTTGTCGGTGACGACGTGGATCACCGAGGGCAGCTGGCGGCGGGTCGCCCGCCGTAGCAGGTTCTCCATGGTGCTCATGTCGTGGCCGTCGACCGGACCCACGTACTTGAGCCCGAGGCTGTCGAACACGGTCGTCGTCTGCAACAGCTGCTTGAGCGACTCCTTGACCCGCCGGACCGCCTCGTGGGCTCGGGGGCCGAGGGCGGGCAGCTCGCGGAGGCGGAGGTCGACCTCCTCCTTGAGCCGGTCGTAGCGGGGGTCGAGGCGGAGCTGGGCCAGGTGCTGGGCGAGCCCGCCGACGGTGGGCGCGTAGGAGCGGCCGTTGTCGTTGAGGACGACGATCAGGTTCGGCGGCTTGAGGTGGGCGATCTGGTTCAGGGCCTCGTAGGCCATGCCGCCGGTCAGGGCGCCGTCGCCGATGACGGCGATGACGTGCCCCCCCTCGCCGCGGCGGACCCTGGCCTCGGCCATGCCCAGCGCGTAGGAGAGCGAGGTCGAGGCGTGGCTGTTCTCGATCGCGTCGTGGGGGCTCTCGCTCCGGGACGGATACCCGGAGATGCCGCCCGGCTGGCGCAGGCTCTCGAACTGTGAGGCCCGGCCGGTGATCAGCTTGTGCACGTAGGCCTGGTGGCCGGTGTCCCACACGATCACGTCGCGGGGACTGTCGAAGACGCGGTGCAGGGCGAGCGTCAGCTCGACCACTCCGAGATTGGGGGAGAGATGCCCGCCGGTCTTCGAGATGTGGTCCACGAGGAAGGACCGGATCTCCTCGGCGAGAGCCTCGAGCTCCGGGAGCTCGAGGTCGCGGAGGTCTTGGGGTGAGTGGATCTTCTCGAGCACGTCGTTTCCAGCCTAACGGCCCTCGGCCGCGAACAGTTCCGCCAACCGCACGCAGGTCCGGGTCCCGCTTCCGAGCGGTCCGCGGGGGATGCTGCCCAGCTGCGAGTTGTCGTTCCAGGAGCTGGCGGCGATGTCCAGGTGCACCCAGGGTCGGCCCTCGGTGAACTCCTGGAGGAACATCCCGGCGATGATCGTCGAGGCCTCGCCGTAGCCCGAATTGCGCAGGTCGGCGCTGGGCGATCGGAGCAGCGTCCGGTACTCGGGGTAGACCGGGAGCGGCCAGATCCGCTCGCCCGCCGCCTGGGCCGCGCCCTGCACCAGCTGCCAGAGGGCGGGATCGCTGCTCAGGGCCGGGGTGGCGGCATGACCGAGGGCGCGGGCCGCGGTCCCGGTCAGCGTGGCCAGGTCGACCAGGTGCGTGGCGCCGCGCCGGATGGCCACGGTGATGGCGTCGGCCAGGGCGAGCCGGCCCTCGCAGTCGGTGTCGACGATCTCGACCGTCTTGCCGGAGGCGCTGCGCCAGACGTCGCCCACGCGCTGCGCCGAGGCGCCGGTCAGGTTCTCCGCCGCCGGCACCACGGCCATCACCTCGACCGGCATCCGCCGCTCGGCGATGACGTCGATCGCCGCCAGCACGGCCGCCGCGCCGGCCATGTCGCCGCGCATCGTCTCCATCCCCGCCGTCGACTTGAGCGAGAGGCCGCCCGAGTCGAACGTGATCCCCTTGCCGAGCAGGGCCAGGGTCCGGCTCCGGCCGGGGGCGCCGTGGTAGTGGAGCCGGAGCAGCCGCGTCGGGCGGTCGGAGCCCCGCCCGACGGCGAGCAGGAGGCGGCAGCCCTCGGCCTCGAGCTCTCCCTCGCCGAGGACCTCCAGCTCCAGCCCGTGGCGCCGGGCGATGTCGGCGCCGACCTGGCAGAGCTCGTCCGGCCCGAAGGCGTTGCCCGGGGCCTGCTGCCAGTCCCGGGCCCGGTTGGTCGCCTCCCCGAGCAGCCGGGCGAGGGCGGCCTCGTCCTCACGGCCGTCGCCGAAGCCGACCAGCCGGAGCTCCTGCAGACCGAGTCCGCCACCGCCCTCCCAGCCGCGCCGGTCCCAGGTGCCGAGGACGCAGCCCTCGACCACGTCGCCCAGGTGCTCGCGCCCCACGGCGCCGGAGCAGACCACGCCGAGCCGGCGGTAGCCGTAGCTGCGCGCCGCGCGGACCATCTCGTGGTGGGCGAAGCGCATCCGCTGGCCGTCGAGGTCGTCGGGCGCGCCGAGCCCGTAGAGGAGGACTCGCCGGACCAGCTGCCTTCCGCCCACGGGCAGGGGCAGGACCTCATGGAGCCGGCCGCGGTGCTCGCGAGCTCGGAGCGCGTTCCCGATCAGGCCGTCGACGGTCCGGTCCAGCGCCAGGGCCGGGCCGTCCAGCGCCTCGCCGGCGGCGATGGGCAGCGCGACCACATCGATGTCGAGCGAGGAGGCGTCCTCGCTGAAGGTGACGTCCATGTGACTCAGCAGGGGGCGTTGGTCAGGACGACCGGACGCCCCTGGGTGACCATCATCGTGTGCTCGAAGTGCGCGGAGACGGTCCCGTCGGCGGTGGCCACAGTCCAGCCGTCGTCGAGGTCGCACACGCCGCGCCCGCCGAGGCAGATGATCGGCTCGACCGCGATCACCTGACCGTCGCGCAGGGGCTGCTCGAACATCGGATCCCAGTGCTGCGGGACGGTCGGCGCCTCGTGGATGGTGTGGCCGATGCCATGCCCGGTCAGCATGGGCAGGACCGAGCAGCCGTGGCGGGCCACCTCGTCCTCGATCGTGCGTCCCAGCTGGCAGAGGGGCAGACCGGCGGTGGCCACGCTCACCGCTCGTGTCAGGGCCGAGCGCCCGGCGGCGCAGAGCCGCTCCAGCTCCGGCTGGGACGGGCCGACGGGCACGCTCACCGCGGTGTCGGCGTAGAAGCCCTCCAGCTCGACGGTGACGTCCAGCTTGACCAGGTCGCCGTTCCGCAGCACGCGGGGCCCGGGGATGCCATGCACCGCCTCCTCGTTGACGCTGATGCAGATGGCGCCGGGGAATCCGTACACGAGCTTGGGAGCCGAACGGGCGCCGAGCCGGCTCATGGCCCCGGCGGCGATCTCGTCCAGCTCTCGGGTGGTGATCCCGGGGCGCACCGCTGCCCGCGCCGTCTCTCGCACGGAGGCGGCGACCTCCCCCGCCCGCCGCAGGCCGGCGAGCTCCTCTGGGCTGGTGATGCACATGCCTCGAAGTATGCCGCTGCCCGGGCGCGTCAGGCACTCCGCCCGGGGGTCGAGTAGGCGACGGCGCACCTGGCCGCGATCCGGGCATTGTTCTCGACCAGGGCCAGGTTGACCTCGACCGAGCGGCCTCCGGAGAGCTCGGCGATCCGGGCCAGGGCCGCCGGCGTGGCGTCGGCCCCCTCCGCCTCCTGGGTCTCCTCCAGCGCCCGCTCGGCCATCGCCTCGGCACCCTCCAGCTCCATCGGCGGGGGCACCGCCACGACGGCGCCGGCGGAGCCCAGATCCCAGCTCGCGCGGAGGCACCGGGCGACCTCGTCGGCGCCGTCGAGCCGGGGTATGCGGCGGCCGGTGGAGGCCATGTAGAAGCCCGGGAAGTCGTCGGTGCCGTAGCCGAGCACGGGCACCGAGAGCGACTCCAGGCGCTCCAGCGTGGCGGGCACGTCGAGGATGGTCTTGGCCCCGGCGCAGAAGACCGCGACCGCCGACCGGGCCAGCTCGGCGAGGTCGGCAGACTCGTCCAGGGGATGGCCCGGGCGCCGCCGGTGAACACCGCCGATCCCGCCGGTGGCGAAGAAGCGGAGACCGGCCGCCGCGGCCACGCGGCAGGTGCCGGCGACGGTGGTGGCACCGTCCAGCCCGAGCGCCGCGGCGCGGCCCAGGTCGCGCGCGCTGAGCTTGGCCACGGGCCGGCCGCGGTCGGCCAGGCGCTCGATGGCGGCGCGACCGAGGCCGACGCGGACCTCACCCCCGAGCACGGCGATGGTGGCCGGCAGCGCCCCCTCCTCGCGGACCGCACGCTCGCAGCGGAGGGCGGCCTCGAGGTTGTGGGGATGGGGGAGGCCCTGGGCCACGATGGAGGTCTCCAGTGCCACCACCGGCCGTCCCGCGCGGACGGCCGCCTCGATCTCGGCGGCGACGCGGATCACGGCCGTCCTCCCAGCCGCCCCAGCGCCTCCTCGGCGAGCCGCACGCCGCAGCTCGCCGCCTCCACCGGCCCGGCGCCCTCGAAGCGGGCGGCGCAGAAGCCGGCGGCGAGGGCGTCGCCGGCGCCGGTGCCGTCGAGCACGTCCACCTCGGGACCCTCGACGAGCTGACCGCCGACGCGGCAGCCGCGGGCGCCCAGCTTTCGCACCGGGAGCGGTGCGAGTCGCTCCAGCGAGCACCCGATCGCTGTCTCCTCGGCCTCGGTGGCGAAGAGGACGTCGGGGGCCAGCTGCTCGATGAGGTGACGGAACCGCTCCGATCCGTGGTGGGCGATGCCGGCGGCCGAGGAGAGGTCGATGGAGAGCTGCGCTGGGCGGGCACGGGCGAGCGACACCGCCCGGCGGGCGGCGCCGGCGATGGGCTCGGTGAGGAGGCATTCGGCGGGAACGTGGAGAAGCCGCACGCCGTCGAGCCAGGCCGGATCGACGTCCTCCTCGCGGAGATGGGCACTGGCCCCCCGCTGGCGGAGGAAGCCGCGCCTGCCCCCCGCACCGACCAGGACCGCGATCACCCCGGTCGCCTCACCACCTCGCGCGGACCGGACGTCGCCGCCGCTCATGGTCAGCAGTCTCGCCCGCGCCCCGGCGCGGACCGCCCAGGCGCAGAAGTTGGCGGCCTGGCCGCCGCCGCCGACGCGGATGGTCGCGTCCTGGTCGTCGTCGCCGCGCAGCTCGCCTGCGGGCACGATGGTCACGTCGAGGAAGAGGTTGCCGATCGCGGCGAGCATGGCAGGGGAAGCGTATGTCAGCCGGTCGGCCGGCGGCGCGACGTGGACGCCGGGGATCGCCGTGCGCCAACATCAGAGCAGGGAGGGAGAGGTCACCCGTCAGCTGGATCCGGAAGGAGGTCGCGATGTCGTCGCTCGGAGAACGGACCGGATGGGACTACGGGCGGGTGATCGGCCGCGCGCCCGAGGACCTGCCCACGCCGGCGCTGCTGCTCGACCTGGACCAGGTCCGGAGCAACATCGCCGACATGGCGCGGCGCGTCGCCGCCTTGAACATCGGCCTCCGGCCGCACGCCAAGCTGCACAAGAACCCGACCATCGCCCGGATGCAGGTCGACGCCGGCGCCGTCGGCCTCACCGTCGCCACCGTCTGGGAGGCGGCGATGATGGTCCACGCCCAGATCCCGAACGTCCTCATCGCCAACGAGGTGGTGGGTCCGGAGAAGATCCGGGCGCTGGCCGAGACCGCCGGCGAGGGCGAGGTCACCGCCGCCGTCGACGAGGCCGGCAACGCCCGTGACCTCTCCGCCGCCGCCCGGGAGGCCGGCTCCACGATCGGGATCCTGGTCGAGGTCGATGTGGGCATGGCCAGGGGCGGCGTGCGCAGCCCGGCGGCGGCGCTGGAGCTGGCCCGGGTGGTGGCCGACCTGCCCGGTCTCCGGCTGCACGGCGTGATGGGCTACGAGGGCCACTGCAACGGCGAGCAGGACCGGGGCGAGCGGCAGCGCAAGGTCGGCGTCGCCAACGGGGCGCTGCTCGAGGCGGCGGACTTGCTCACCGGCGCCGGCATCGAGTGCCCGGTGGTCTCGGCGGGCGCGACCAACACCTACGACATCACCGGGGCCAACCCCCGGATCACCGAGCTGCAGGCGGGCTCCTATGTCTTCATGGACGCGTACCACGGCCTGCTCGCGCCGGAGTTCCCGGTCGCCCTCACCGTCCTCGGCACGGTGGTGAGCCGGCACGGCACCTCGGTCGTCCTCGACAGCGGTCGCAAGACCGTGGGCGGCGAGCCTGGCGTGCCTCGCGTCGACCTCGAGGGATGGCGCACACGGGGCCTCTCCGAGGAGCACCTGCTGCTGGACGCGCCCGCCTCCTCGCCGGTGAAGGTGGGGGATCGACTGCGGGTCGTTCCCGGCTACGCCCCGACCACGGTCAACCTGCACGACGTCTACTACGTGGTCGAGGAGGGCGTGGTCGCCGACGTCTGGCCCATCCTCGCCCGCGGTCCCGGCCTCGGGCCACTGCGGCCCTGAGGTCCCGGGGAGGAGACGGAATGGCGCCACAGGGCCCGGTCGGAGTCATCACCGGCGGCACCAGCGGCATCGGCGCGGCGACCGCGCTGGAGTTCGCCTCGCTCGGCGCCCGTCTGCTCCTGATCACGATCGACGCCGAGGAGGGACGGCGCGTGCAGGAGGAGGTCGGGGCCTGTGGCGGCCAGGCGGCGGTGGTCGAGCTCGACGTCGCCGACCACCGGCGGCTGGAGGCGGCGGTCCAGGCCTTCGCCGAGCGCCACGGTCCGGTCGACTTCCTGGTCGCCAACGCCGGCATCGCCGAGCAGAGCTCGTTCGCCACCGGCGACCCGGAGCGCTGGCGACGCGTCATCGAGACCAACGTGCTCCGGACCCTGTACAGCATCCGGGCGGTGTTCCCGCTCATGCGCGAGCGGGGGGAGGGCCACATCCTGCTCACCGCCTCGATCTCCGGCCGCGAGCCCTACATCGCCAGCAAGTGGGCCGTGGTCGGCATCGGCCACTCGCTCCGGCTGGAGGCGGCCGAGGTCGGCGTCCGGGTCACCCTGATCGAGCCGGGCATGGTCGATACGCCGCTGACGCGGAACAGCCCGTTGGTGGCGCCGCTGCTCGAGCAGTCGACGCCGCTGAGCCCCGAGGACGTGGCCAGGGCCATCCTCTACGCCTACGGCCAGCCGCCCGGCGTGACCGTTGGCGAGCTGGCCATCCGGCCCCTCCGCCAGCGGCGATTGTGAAGCCGGCCGGCACCTACAGCGCCGGCGCCACCGAGTCGGCCGGGGAACGGTCGAGCACGGTCAGGGTCAGCTTCGAGGCGTGCTCCCGGTCGTGGTGCAGGACGTGCGTCGCCGGCCGCCGCTGGTCGATCCGGGCCCGCGCCACCGGCGCGCCGGATTGCGGATTGACGTCGTACATCGGGAACGACCCGGCGGTGACGTGGAGGCGCAGCCGGAACCCCTCCCGGGCCAGGGCGGCGACGTTGCGGAGCGGTATCTCGACCCGGAGCGGCTCGTCCATGGTCGCCACGCCGAGGGGCTGATCGGCGCGCCAGACGCCCTGGGCGATGTTGATCGAGCGACCACCGCCGACCAGGCAGAGGCGGGCGACCACGTCGGCGCCGGCGGCGGAGGCGCCGATCCACAGCGTCACCGACACCGGCCCGGCCAGGAGCAGGTCGCGGTCCAGCGGCTCGCCGGTGAAGACGAGCACATCCTTGCGCTGCTCGATCAGGGCCTGGTCGTGGGCGCCCATCGGCGCGTTCGCCTCCTGGCAGCAGGAGTGCCCGCCGAGGCTGGGCACCGGGTCGGCCGGGTCGTAGGCGTAGATGTCGCAGGGCTCGGAGCCAGGCCCCTCGGAGTCCAGACGGCCGTCGCCGCCGGCGGCGTTGGCGGTGCCCTCGCTGTGCAGGAACCAGTCCTGCTCCCGCGCCCCCTCCGGGGGCCACGTCTCCGCCTCCTGCCAGCGGCTGTCGAAGAGGACGTAGTAGCGGACCCGGGCGCCCTCCGCCTCGCCTGCACCGTCCGGGTCGAGGTGGCGGCGGAAGAAGTCGACCTGGGCGCGGTCGACGATCGGGCCGCCCGCCCTCGGGCCGAAGTCCTGGGTGCCGACCGTCGTCCCCCAGGGCTGGTGCGCCCAGGGCCCCATCAGCATCCGCTGCTCCGGATCGGTGCGGGAGAGCTCGACGAAGTTGCGGACCGAGCCCTCGTTGAAGACGTCGTACCAGCCGCCGACGTGCAGGGCGGGCACGCGGATACGGTCGTGGAGCTCGGACACGCTGCGGCGCAGCCAGTACTCGTCCCGCCGGGGATGGTCGAGCCACTCCCGGTAGAAGGGGGTGCCGCCGCCGATCGGGTCGAGTCCGTAGGGCGCGTCCGATCCGTACCAGCGCCAGCTGTCGGACAGCGCCCGGGCCAGCGGCGGCTGGGCGCCGTCGTCCCGTCGCCGGCGGGCGACGTCGATGGTCAGGGTCGCCGCCCACCAGGCGGCGAAGGCGAGGTTGAAGGCCCCGCCCTGATAGAACCAGTCGCGGTAGAGGTCGGACCCGGCGACGGCGGGGCAGATGGCGCTGAGCGAGGGTGGCTGGGCCGCCGCCGTCAGAAGCTGGAGGTAGCCGGCGTAGGACGCGCCGTAGGTGCCGACGCGGCCGTTGGCGCCCTCCAGGTGGGCGGCCCACTCGACGGTGTCGTAACCGTCCTCGGCCTCGTGCAGGAAGGGGACGAACTCCCCCTCCGACTCGAACCGGCCGCGGGTGTCCTGGATGACGGCGATGAAGCCCTGGCGTGCGTACCAGGCCGGGGTCGCGTAGCTGGTCTCACTGCTCTGCCTGCGGTCGTACGGGATGCGGAGCAGCACCACCGGGAGCGGCCTCGTACGGGTCACCGGACGGTACACGTCCGCGACCAGCCGGCACCCGTCCCGCATCGTGGCCCACACGCCGGAGGTCACCTCGACATCGCCGAGTCGCCAGGTCTCCGCCATCTCACAGTCCCCCTCATAGGGCTAACGTCCGACATTCCTCGGGCCGCTGAGGAGAAGGTACCAAGCCGCCGGAACGCTTCCTCGTCTGGCTTGTGCCCGAGACGTTTGCCGGATAAGCTGAGATTGGTTGCGTTCGGCTCTGGAGGGAGGGCTGCCATGCTCATGGCACGACGTATGACGAACCTCGGCCGCCTCGGCGCGGGGCTGCTGCTCTGCCTGATGCTGGCGCTCGCGCGGGGCCCAGCGGTGTCGGCGGCGGGGACCGCCTACACGGCGCTCGGTGACTCCTACTCCTCGGGCGTGGGCACCCGCGACTACTATTCCGACAGCGGCGGCTGCGACCGCTCGCCCGACGCCTATCCGGTGCTGGCCGCCGCCAGGGAGGGCCTCGATCTCACCTTCGCCGCCTGCTCGGGAGCGACCACCACCGATGTCCTCGACCAGCAGCTGGCCAGCCTCAGCGCCTCGACCGCGGTGGTCACGATCTCCGCCGGCGGCGACGACGCCGGCTTCTCCAGCGTGATCGAGCAGTGCGCGCTGCCCTGGCCGTTCACCTGCACCAGCCAGATCAGCAGCGCCGACACCTTCATCACCGGGACGCTGCCCGGCCTGCTCGACACGCTCTACGCCAAGATCCGGTCGCTGGCGCCCAACGCGCACGTGATCGTGGTCGGCTACCCGCGCCTCTTCAACGGCGACGAGTGCAACGCGCTGTCCAGGATCAGCCCCCAGGAGCAGACCTCGCTGAACCAGTCCGCCGACCTGCTGGGGCAGACCACCCAGACCGCGGCAGGCACCTACGGCTTCACCTTCGTCGACGCCCGCCCCGCCTTCACCGGACACGCCGTGTGCTCATCCGACGAGTGGATCAACGGGCTGTCCGACCCGGTCTCCGAGTCCTACCACCCCAACATCGCCGGCCAGCAGGCCTACGCGACCCTGGTCCAGGCGGCGATGGCGGCGTGAGCATCTATACTTCCCGCCCATGAGGATCGATGTCCGGGACCTGCGCCGCGCGCTGCGTCCGGGCGCGATCATCCTGATTACCTAGGGCACGCGAGCTTTTGCGAGCCGCGTGCCATGAGCCACCCGCCGGAGGGTGGCTTTCCTGTTTTCAGGGACCGGCTCGCCATGCCTGCTCGAGGCCGAAGGAGTGTGCAATGGCGGTGACCAAGACATCGGTGCCCGGGGCCGAGGAGCTGCTCCTCGCCCTCCGGCTGGACCACGTCCAGGCGGCTCGGCTGCGCCGGATGGCGGATGGCGGAGAGGGCGCCCTCGAGGCGATCGTCCGCCTCGCCGTTCGCGACTATCTGGACGAGCGCGAGCGCACCGAGCACCGGCGGCGGGTGGCGCAGGCGATCCTGACCGGCGACGCCGTGCTCGACCCGCGGGACCACGAGCGCGGGAGCGAACCGAGCCTCCCCGGATCGCCCTTACACTCCAGGGGTGGGGGACGGCGCGAAACCCCACTGCGTCCCATTCGGTGAGCCTGGTGGAGGTGCGGCCATGGCGGGCATAGAGACGAACCGGGACCGGGCGGCGCGGATCAGGGAGGACGAGCGCTCCTACGTGATCCACCCCTGGGCGGTGCAGTCGAAGGTCGACGCCCTTCCCGTCGAGCGGGG
>DATAXV010000095.1:0-9403 GCA_036272915.1 Candidatus Dormiibacterota bacterium | reverse complement strand
CAGGGAGGGGCCGCGGCGAAGGGCGAGGCGGTTGGAGGGGCGCCAGGCGTAACCCCGCGTCTCGATCAGTCCCCTCGCCGCCGCCACCAGCGTCTCCGCGGCGGCGGCCGAGTCGGTGAGCGAGGCGGGGGGCACCGGGAGCACGCGGATGGCGCCTTCGCTGACCCTCTGCACGCCCTCGCCGTCGAGGTCGGCGCCGAGCACCTCGAAGAGGTGGTGGGCGGCGGTCGGGTAACGTCTCGCCCCCTGGTTCCACCACTCGCGGACGGCGTGGTAGGAATCCGATCCGTCGCCCACGTAGAGGAGACCGCCGCCGCCGCGAACCCAGCCGGCGAGGGCATGGTGCACGGTCGCCGAGAGCGGCTTCATGAACTCGTAGCTGAGGAGCAGGATCTGATATCCGTCGAGGGCACCGGGCGTGTCGGCCAGGTTCTCCAGCTGGACGGGCGTGATCGGCTGACCCTGCTTGAGCATGGGCATGGCCAGCCCGTAGAAGGGAGAGAAGCGCAGCTGGGTCACCTGCTCCGGGTCGAGCGCCGACTGGAGGCCGTCGTAGTGGCCCTGCGCACCGCCCTCGGGCAGCCACCGCTGGAACATGGCGCTGTCGGAGAGAAGAAGGCCGATCCCGGGTCCGCCGTGCTCCCAGCGGATCCGGTCCTGGTCCATGTCGCGCAGCGTCTGCATGCTGATCTGGAGCTCGGTGGCGTAGCGCGTCGAGATCGGCGAACGCTCGTCGCCGCCCGCCTCGGTGCGGTAGGGCCGGTTGTAGATCCGGTAGGGCCAGGGCGCGACCTCGTAGCGGGAGATGCCCGGATGCAGCAGCGAGGCGACCACCGTCCTCTGATAGTTGGCCCGGTAGTCCTCCCAGGTCCGCTGCGGGTGATCCTCGATCGGGTCGTGCAGGAACCAGAGCCGGCGGTCGGTGCCGCGGGTGAGGTCCTGGGCGATGCCGTACTCGAGGAAGGCGGTTTCGAAGGTCCGCGTCGCCGCGACCCCGGCGTATACGTTGGGGGTGCGGGCGGTCCCGGTCCAGACCTGGGCGATGCAGCCGTCGCACGTCGGGATCTGGCGGAGGGCGGACTCCGGGCTGACGATCTGCCACTGGGTGTAGTTGAGCAGGGTGTGGGTGGGCACGTACAGGCGCACCCACCGGCCCTGGCGCACGGCCTCGTCGCGGAGCGCGCCGAACAGCCCGTCCATGCAGCGGGTGAGCAGGTACCGCTTGAGCTTGCCGCTCCGGTAGTGGCCCTCGACGCTGGCGTGGGGCTCCTGCCACTCCTCGCCATGGTAGGCGAGCCACTCCCGCTTGAAGGCGTCGGAGTAGCCGGCCCGGGACCAGAACTCGGGCTCCTCGAGGTGGATCGCCTCGACCCCCAGCGCCACCACCCCTCGCAGCTTCTCGATCAGGTAACGCTGGAAGGAGAGCGTGGGGACCATGTAGGGGACGTCCTTGCCGTGGAGGATGGGCCGGCCGTTGGCCGTGGTCTGGGCCTCGTCCCAGTGCTCCCGGCCGTCGAAGCGCCCGTAGAGGTAGTCCTGGTACTGGCCCCAGGAGACGCCGGTCATCAGGTGCACGCGGTAGCCACGCTCCCGCCAGCGTCGGATGCGAGCCGGCAGCGTCTCGTCGACGCCGTAGGCCATGACGAAGTCGGTGCGCAGATCGATCGATTCGTCGTACGCCGCGGACTCCTGAAAGCCGGTGGCCTCCTCCTCCCTTCTCTCCGACACCAATCCCATCGCTCCAGTCTGCGCTGCCTCCGGGGGGCGGCAGTGCGGTGCGGTCGCGGGGGACGGGAGGCGGCGAGAGGTCGTCTCGTGGGGCCGTACGGCCGGACGGCGGACGCCGGCACCTTTCCCGAACAGACCGTCCTGCTCTGCGCGATCCAGCGGTACGTCCCGAGGCTGCGGTACGGCGTGATCCACATCCCCCTCCCCAAGTCGGGCGACAAGCCCAGCAGCCGGTCGGGCGCGTTCAGCGTGGTGATGCCGAGGGGCGCCAGAACGCGGACGGTGCCTGGGAGTTCATGCGCTACATCGCCGGGGAGCCCGGCCACGCTACTAGACGAGCGGCACCACCCAGCTGCCGACCGGGCACTCGCTGCTCAGCGACAAGAGCCCGTACTCGACCGAGCACATGATCTTCGTCAACAAGCTGCTCTCCCGATCACCCAGAGCCGGCCGCCGCTCCCCGTCGGCGCGCTCCACTGGAACGACCGGCTCACCGCCGAGACGCAGATGGAGCAAGGAGCCGACGGCGGCCCTCCAGGCTGTCGAGTCCGACGTCAGCCCCGCAGCTGCAGCGCTACTGCCCGCTGTCCTGACGGCCCGGCGACTCCCCCGATCCTCACCCGGGCCGGGGGAGCTCCACACCCGCCCGTAAAATGCCTCAGGTGTCCTCGACCGGTCCCCTGATCGTCCAGTCCGACCGCACGGTGCTGCTCGAGACCGGTCACCCCGACGCGGCCGCCTGCCGCGCCGACCTGGCCCGGTTCGCCGAGCTGGAGCGCAGCCCGGAGCACATCCACACCTATCGCATCACCCCCCTCGCGCTCTGGAACGCCAGGGCCGCCGGAGTCGAGGCGGAGGAGATGGTCGACACGCTGGAG
Source organism: Candidatus Dormiibacterota bacterium (assembly GCA_036272915.1). Classification (GTDB taxonomy): domain Bacteria; phylum Chloroflexota; class Dormibacteria; order Dormibacterales; family Dormibacteraceae; genus DATAXV01. Next base: position 6,797 of record DATAXV010000095.1, on the reverse strand, counting down.
CGCTATTCGCGCTTCCCCGTGCCGGGAGCGGTCCTCACCGAGATCCGCGATCAGGCCCGGCGCTACGGCCGCCTCCGGATCGAGCGATCGGAGACCGGCCTGCGGCTGATCGCCGACGACGAGGCCCTGCTCACCGAGGTGACCAGGGCGAAGACCGTCGCTGCCCTCCTCGGCGAGCGCGTCGATCCCCTCACCTTCGACGTCCACGCCAACGCCAGGGGCAGGCTCAAGCAGGCGCTGATCAAGCTCGGCTGGCCCGCCGATGACCTCGCCGGCTACGCCCGGGGCGCGGACCTCAGACTCGAGCTCAAGGCGAAGATGCGCGACTACCAGGTCGAGGCCACGGACGCCTTCTGGGTGGACGGCGGGATCGGCGGCGGCAGCGGCGTCCTCGTCCTGCCCTGCGGCGCGGGCAAGACCGTGATCGGGATCGGGGCCATGGCCAGGGCCCAGACCCGGACCCTGATCCTGGTCACCAGCATCGTCGCCGCCCGCCAGTGGCGGGAGGAGCTGCTGCGTTTCACCGATCTCACCCCCGACCAGGTCACCGAGTACTCCGGCGAGCAGAAGGAGATCGGGCCGGTCACGATCGCCACCTATCAGGTGATGACCTACCACGCCCCCGGGCGCAGCCGGGACGAGGCCAGCGCCTACCCGCACCTGGACCTGCTCGGCCGCGAGGAGTGGGGCCTGATCGTGTACGACGAGGTCCACCTCCTGCCCGCCCCGGTCTTCCGCATGACCGCGGAGATCCAGTCCAAGCGCCGGCTCGGCCTGACCGCGACGCTGGTCCGCGAGGACGGTCGCGAGGAGGACGTGTTCAGCCTGATCGGTCCCAAGCGGTACGACGCCCCCTGGCTCGAGCTGGAGGAGCGAGGCTGGATCGCCCAGGCGCTCTGCACCGAGGTGCGCACGGCGCTGCCCGAGGACCTGCGCATGATCTACGCCACCGCCGAGACGCGCGACCGCTACCGCATCGCCGCCACCAACCCGCGGAAGCTCGACCTGATCGAGGAGCTGTGCCGCCGCCACCGGTCCGACCGGGTGTTGGTCATCGGCCAGTACCTCGACCAGCTCCACGAGGTGGGGGAGCGGATGGGCGCCCCCCTGATCACCGGCCGGACGCCGACCGACGAGCGCGAGCGGCTCTACGCCGCCTTCCGGACCGGTGAGGAGCAGCTCCTGATCGTCTCCAAGGTCGCCAACTTCTCGGTCGACCTGCCCGACGCCAACGTGGCCATCCAGATCTCCGGGACCTTCGGCTCCCGGCAGGAGGAGGCGCAGCGTCTGGGCCGGGTGCTGCGGCCGAAGGCGGATGGCGGCGGCGCTCGCTTCTACACGCTGGTGACCAGGGAGACGCGCGACCAGGAGTTCGCGCTGCACCGCCAGCTCTTCCTGGCCGAGCAGGGCTACCGCTACGAGATCATCGACGAGTCGGAGCTGCTGCCGGAGGCGGCCTCCGCCTGAGCGCGGGACCGAACCGCGTCGGTGGGCCTGGTGAACCGGCCCGGATCGACCTCGGCGGGCGACGCCTCAGCGGCCGAGCGCCTCGCGGTAGAGGTCGAGGTAGGCCAGGGTCGAGCGCTCGGCGTCGAACCGCTCCCGCGCGTAGGCGCAGCAGGCGGCGCGGTCGAACCCCTCCGTCCCGGCCGCTGCGGCCGTCAGCGCGTCGAGGTCGTCGGGCGCGACGATGTGGCCGCCCAGTCCTTCGGGGACCAGCTCCCGCGCCGCGCCGCGATCGTAGGTGACGACGGGAACGCCCAGGGCCATCGCCTCGGCGTTGACATAGCCGAAGGGCTCCTCCCACTTGCTGGGTACGAGCAGGGCCTGGGCCCGGGCGAGCTCGGCGAAGAGGGTGCGCTGGTCGACGAGCCCGTGCATGACCACGTTCGGGTGCCGGCGGAGCAGCGGCTCCACCTCCTCGGAGTGGTAGCTCTGCCCGGTCGGCGGGATCCCCCCGTAGAGGTGCAGGGGCCGGTCCAGGCGGACCGCCACCTGGATCGCGTCGACCACGCCCTTGCTGGGATGGATCCGGCCGACGAAGGCGAGGCTGCCGTCGTGAGCGCGGCACTCGGGAAGCTGGCGGGTGTCGAGGCTGTTGGGGATGACCCGGATCTGGGGATGAAAGGGCCGCCATAGCCGGGCCTGCGACTCGGATACGGCGACCACGTGGAGCTGTTCGGCGACGCCTCCGGCGAGGACCTCGGTGACCTCGGTGACGTCGCCGGCGGGCGGGACGTGCAGGGTGTGGACGAGGGGCTTGGGCAGCCTTCCCGAGGCCTGGATCGGCACCACCGAGAAGGAGCTGTTGTGCACCAGCTCGACGTCGGGATCGGCCATGGCGTCGTCCAGGCACTGCTGGAAGATGGCCGTCTCCCGCTCCCTGATCGCCGCCACCTCGCCCGGGTCCAGCTCCTCCATCGGACGCCGGAACGTGATCTCATCCGGCCTCACGCCGAAGGTGCGGATGTCGACGCCGGGGATGGACGAGCCCTCGCAGGCGTAGCAGCAGACGTCGACGCCGTGCTCGATCAGGCCCGCCGCCATCCGTTGGCAGAAGACGCCGGTGCCGCCGATGCAGGGATCGAGGACGGGGTAGGTGAAGGGGGTGAGGAGGGCGACCTTCATCGCCCCCACCCCGGCCACCCAGCCCCGCGCGTCATTCGGCGGCGTCCTCGGATGGGGGCGCCAGCCGGAGGGCGGTCCGGACCGCGGTCGTCGAGAGCGCGGCCAGGCAGGTCAGGCTGCCCGCGGCGAGCACGACGCCGGACCAGAAGGATCCCGAGGTGAGCGCCGACCATCCGGCGCCGACCCGGGTCAATCCCAGCGCCCAGGGCGAGATGGCGATCCAGATGCCGGCCAGAGTACCGAGGCCGGCGAGGACGATGAGGAGGAGGCTGCGCCGGACAGCGATCATCGGGCCACCTCCTCGACCTCGGCGGCGGGCTCAGGGCCCTCGGCCTCGATCCGGGTCAGCTCGTCGGCGAGCATGCGGGCCAGCTGGCCGACCAGCTCGCGGCTGTCCGGGGCGGGGCCCGGCTCGGGCTCCGCCTCCACGGCCTCCACGACCGGAGGCTCGACCGCCCTTCGCGTCCTGACCGCCACCAGCCCCGCCTCGCGCAGGTCGGCGAGGGCGGTGACCGCCGTCACCACGGCACCGGCGAGGGCGATGAGGAGCAGGCCGGCGCCGGTGCCGACCAGGGCCCATTCGCCGCCGCTCAGGCCACCGCCGCCGGCGCCGCTCAGCGCCCAGGGGCTGATCAGGAGCCAGACCCCGACCGAGAGGGCGAGCATTGAGGCCGCCGCGCCGAGAACGGTCCGGACGACGATCTGGCCGCGCCGCACCCGGGGCAGCTCCCTCGGCGCGGGCTCCTCGACGACCTCGACGGTGGCCGTCCGGGCGCCGCTTCGCAGCGGCACCTCCCTGAGGAAGAAGCTGACGACGAGGGCGACGACGAGGAGTGCTGCGGCGATCAGGAAGACGTCGTGCATGGCGCCGGCGAGGCCCAGCTTCACGGCGTGGACGACCTCGTCGAAGACGGGGCGCGCGGCAGCCGGGAGCGCCGCCCGCTCCCGGGCCAGCTGGGCGGCGTTGAGCGCCGACTGGGCGCTGCCGGCACCGGCACCGGCGGCCAGGTGGGCGTACCGGGGCGGAAGGTGGAGAGCGGCGATCTGGGCGCCGACGGAGGGGCCGAGCCGGGCGGTCAGCACCGAGCCGAGGACGGCGACGGCGACGGTGCCGCCGAGGTTGCGCCAGAACTGGATCTGGGCGGTGGCCACTCCGACCATGTGGCGGGGCAGGGCCGCCTGGACCACGGCCATGGCCATGGGGAAGGTCAGACCGAGGCCGGCCCCGATCAGGATGATGTCGAGCGTCGCGGTGAGCTGGCTGGTCCCGATGGTGACCAGCGACAGCTGCCAGAGCCCGACCATCATCGCCGCCACGCCGATGGTGCCGAGGAAGCGGTACCGCTTCATCCGGATCATGACCTGGCTGGCCAGGGTCGAGACCACGACCATGCTCAGGATCATGGGCGTGATCAGCGTCCCCGAGTTGGCAGCGCTCTCGCCGAGCACGCCCTGCAGGGTGAGGGGGATGAAGCTCACCGCGCCGAACATGCCCACGGCCGAGAAGAAGCCGACGACCACCGAGACCGCGAACTGGTTGTGGCGGAAGAGGTCGAGGGCGACGATCGGGTTGCGCGCCCGCCGCTCGGTGAACAGGAAGGCGGCGATCATGACCGCGGCCAGGACGAACATGCCCAGCACCAGCGGCGAGGTCCAGGCGTGGTTGTCGGTGAGGGAGAGGCCGAGCAGCAGCGGGACCAGGCCCGCCGTCAGCGTGGCCGCGCCGATGAAGTCGATCTCTCTCCAGCTGGTCCGGGAGCGGACGTAGGGAAGGAAGGCGATGACCAGGATCAGCCCGACCACACCGGCCGGGATGTTCACGTAGAAGACCCAGCGCCAGCCCCAGTTGTCGGTCAGGTAGCCGCCCAGGGCGGGGCCGATGATCGAGGCCAGCCCGAAGACACTGCTGAAGACGCCCTGCATCCGGGTCCGCTGCTCGACGGTGTACAGGTCGGCGAGGACGGTGAAGACGGTGGCGAAGAGCACGCCGCCGAAGAGTCCCTGGACGCCACGGAAGAGGACCAGCTCGACCATGGTCTGGGAGAGGCCGGAGAGCCAGGACGCGGCCATGAAGCCGGCCATGCCGATGAGCAGGAAGGGCTTGCGGCCGAACATGTCGCCGAGCTTGCCCGCGATCGGCACCATCACCGTGGAGGTGACGAGGTAGGCGGTCGTGACCCAGGCGTAGTCGCTGAGGCCGTTGAGGTCGGCGATGATGCGGGGCATCGCCGTCCCCACGATCGTGCTGTCGAGAGCCGCCAGGAACAGTGCCATCAGCACCCCGGCGGTGGCCAGGGCCTTGCGCCCCGTCCCCATCTCCATGTTCGTCACCCGTCACTCCTTTGTTCCGCCGCCGCCTGCCCGCGGCTCGCTTCGACGTTCCGGATCAGCCGCAGGCAGAGGTCGCGCGCCTGATCCAGCTCCTCCTGCCCCATGCCCTCGAACCAGGTGAGGCCGACCTCCAGCGTCCGGCGCCAGATGCGGTCCGCCATCTCCTCGCCGCGCTCGGTCAGGCGGGCCTGGACCGACCGCCGGTCGTGCGCGTCGGGCACCCGCTCGACGAGGCCGTCCCGCTCCAGGTGATCGACCAGGCCGGTGATGTTGCGGGGGCTGACGTGCAGGTCGTGCGCGAGCTCGCCGAGCGGGCACTGGTTGCGAGACCGGAGCCGCGTCAGCAGCTGCATCCGCCCCTCGCTCAGGCCCTCCAGCTCCTGCCACTGCCGCATCGCCTGGTTCATCGAATGGACCAGCCAGCGCACGGCCGGGTAGAGCTCGAGGCGCCGCGCCTGCTCCGGACCGAGCACACCGGCCAGGTGGCCACGGACGGTGCGGTCGTAGAGCCTGCCCTCCTCGTCGCGTTCGATGTCGGGGGTCTTAGAGGAGTCGTTCATAGTGAATCACTTCAATATTTCCCTCAGTACAACACTCCGGTGTCGTCGAATGTTCCGCCCGCGTCGTGAACGGGCCCGTCGACGGCGCCGTCGGGGGCTTCGGAGGGGGCGGGACGGAGGCCCGGCGAGGGGGCCGTCCCGGCCCTCCTTGGGGGATCTTTCGCCAGGCCTACGCCAGCCCCTAACGCTGGCCATCCCCGCGTTTCTCTGTCATAGTTTTGGGGTGCAGGCTGAGGCGCCAGAGCTGGCGTCGACCACCGGGGCTGCGGTGGTTCCGGTGGTCGACGCGGCAGCGCGATCGCGAGCACAGCGGGGTCCTTTGGAGGTGGCCGGGGCCGCCCCTTGCGCGAGACGACGTACGGCTACTTGCCGCCGCCCACCGGCGTCGTCCACCTTCTCGGCCGGCGGCATGCAAGGAGGAACCATGAACGCAGAGCAGCGCATGGTGACCGAGTTCCACGAGCGCTTCGGTATCGCCCGCAACGAGCGGCCTCAATGGCCGGGCGAGGACCTACACCGGATCAGGGTGGCCCTGATCGAGGAAGAGCTGGCCGAGTTCCGCAATGCAGGCGACGCGGAGAGTCTGGTCGAGGTCTCGGACGCACTTGCTGATCTGCTGTACGTGGTCTACGGGACCGCGGTGACCTACGGGATCGATCTGGAGCCCATCTTCCGCGAGATCCACCGCTCCAACATGACCAAGAGCGGCGAATGCGAGCGCAGCCGCTGGGACGGCAAGGTGAGCAAGGGCAGCAGCTACGAGCCGCCGCAGATCGAGCCGATCCTCCGCGAGCAGACGGGCGGCCTGGCCGCGGTGGGTTCGGGCGAAGCCGTGTCCTGAACCTTCTCCCGCGGTGATCCCGGGGGGGCTCACTTTGTCCGTGGTTTGTCCTGGCAAGGAGCCCAGACTGGGCGCATGCGGGGGAGGCGTTCGCGGCGGAAGGAATTCGGGCACCGCGCGCTGGCGCGGGGCGCGGGGCTGTGGTGGCCCTGGTGAACCGGCCAGGGCCGGCTGGCGGGGACGGCCTCGACGAGGCGCGCTCCCTGGTCCGGCGGCTGCGCAAGCCGCTGGGTGTGATCGCCGGCTATGCGGCGCAGATCGAGGACGGCACCATCGCCGGACCGGCGGGGACGGTCGAAGGGGCGGTCGCCGTCATCGGAAGGCAGGCGCGCGAGGCGCTTCGGATCGTCGACGCGATCCATCGATCGGGTGATGATCTCGCCCTGCCTCACCGCCCCGGCGAGGTGGACCTGGCGGAGGCCGTGAGAAGGGCGGTC
>DATAXV010000094.1:0-2442 GCA_036272915.1 Candidatus Dormiibacterota bacterium | reverse complement strand
CGGGCGAGGACCTCGCGGGCGACGTCGGGGGCGGGGACGAGCTCGCGGCGCAGGGCCTTGGGCAGGGAGCGGATCAGTTCGGTGACCAGCTCGTGGCGCAGGCCGGGGACCTGCCAGGAGAACTCCTCTGGCCGGGCCTGGTTCAGGGTGCTGAGCGGGATGTCGATGGTGACGCCGTCGGTTTCCGTGCCGGGCTCGAAGGCGTAGGACAGCGACAGGGCTCGCTGGCCTGCCGCGGCCGGGCCTTGCGTTTCCGAGGTCCAGACCTCGGGGTAGGCGGAGTCCAGCTCTAGCGCCTCCGCCGCCTCCGCGCTGAGCAGGTCATCGAGGGTGAGCGTGAGCAGGTCAGGGGTCTGGTGGCGCTGCCTCTTCCACCAGGCGTCGAAGTGCCGTGCGGAGGTCACGTCGGCGGGAACGCGGGCGTCGTAGAACTCGAAGAGCGCGTCCTCGCCGGCGACCAGGCCGCGGCGTCGAGCGCGCTGCTCGAGTTCGGCGGCTTCGGCGAGCAGCGTGGCGTTGTCGCGGAAGAAGTGGTGCCTGGTTTCCCAGTCGCCTTCGACGAGGGCGTGCCTGATGAAAAGCTCGCGGGAGGCGACCGGGTCGATACGGTCGAAGTTCACCGTGCGGTCGGCGACGATCGGGATGCCGTAGAGGGTGACCTTCTCCGTAGCGACGACGGCGCCGCGGCTCTTGGACCAGCGGGGCTCGCTGTAGGACCGCTTGACCAGGTGGGCGGCGACCGGTTCGACCCATTCCGGCTCGACGCTGGCGACGATGCGGCCCCAGAGCCTGGAGGTCTCTACGAGCTCGGCGGCGACCACCCAGTCCGGCGGCTTGCGGGCGAGCGCGGAGCCAGGGAAGATCGCGAACCGGGTGCCGCGGGCGCCGAGGTATTCGGGCAGCGGACGGCGGCCACGCTCAGGGGGCGTGCCAGGCCGGGCAGTTAGCACTACCTTCATGCCGACGTGGGACAAGAGTCCGGCGAGCAGGGCGGTGTGAACACGGGCCCGTTCAGAAGACGATGAATCGGTGCTCAGCCCGAGATCGGCGGACAGGCTTTGCAGCTGAGCGTGCAGGTCCTGCCACTCGCGGACCCGCAGGTAGTTGAGGAACTCGGCGCGGCACATACGGCGGAAGGCCGAGCCGGACAGCTCGCGCTGGCGGTCGGTGAGGTAGTCCCACAGCGCGAGGAAGGTGAGGAAGTCCGATTCCGGCTGGGCGAAGCGGCGGTGCGCGGTGTCGGCGGCCTGCTGGTTGTCCGCAGGGCGTTCCCTGGGGTCCTGGATGGACAGCGCGGCGGCGATGACCAGGACCTCGCGGGCGCAGCCCTGGCGGTCCGCTTCGATGATCATGCGGGCGATGCGGGGGTCGACGGGGAGGCGGGCCATCTTCCGGCCTGTGTCGGTGAGCCGGTCGCTCTTCATGGCGTTGAGCTCTTCGAGCAGCCGCACGCCGTCAGTGATGCTGCGCGGGTCCGGCGGGTCGACGAAGGGGAACGCTCGGACGTCGCCGAGGCGGGCGGCGGCCATCTGGAGGATGACGGAGGCGAGGTTCGTGCGCTGGATCTCTGGGTCGGTGTACTCGGGGCGTGAGTCGAAGTCCTCTTCCGAGTACAGCCGGATGCAGATGCCGTCGGCGACGCGGCCGCAGCGGCCCTTGCGCTGGTTGGCACTAGCCTGCGAGATGGGCTCGATGGGGAGGCGCTGGACCTTGGTGCGCAGGGAGTAGCGGGAGATGCGGGCGGTGCCCGGGTCGATGACGTAGCGGATGCCGGGGACGGTGAGCGAGGTTTCCGCGACGTTGGTGGCGAGCACGACGCGGCGGTGGCTTATGGTCCGGCTGGCGGGGAGCTCGAAGACGCGGTGCTGTTCGGCGGCGGACAGGCGGCCGTAGAGCGGGAGGACCTCGAGGTTCTTGCGGCCCTTGAGGGCGTCGGCGGTGTCGCGGATCTCGCGCTCGCCGGAGAAGAACACGAGGATGTCGCCGGGACCGTTGGCGCTGAGCTCGTCGATGGCGTCGCTGATCGCCTGGATCTGGTCGCGGTCCTCTGTGTCTCGTTGCTCTGGGTCGGTGATCGGGCGGTAGCGGACCTCGACGGGGTAGGTGCGGCCGGAGACCTCGATGATCGGCGCGGGTTGGTCGTCGATGGCGAAGTGGGCGGCGAAGCGTTCCGGGTCGATCGTGGCGGAGGTGATGATCACCTTGAGGTCGGGGCGGCGCGGCAGGAGCTGCCTGAGGTAGCCGAGGATGAAGTCGATGTTCAGGCTGCGCTCGTGGGCCTCGTCGATGATGAGCGTGTCATACCGGTACAGGTCGCGGTCGCTGGCGATCTCGTTGAGGAGGATGCCGTCGGTCATGACCTTGACCAGGGTGTTGTCACCGGACTTGTCGGTGAACCTGACCTTGTAGCCGACGGCGGTGCCGAGCTGGGTGCTGGTTTCC
>DATAXV010000093.1:0-50611 GCA_036272915.1 Candidatus Dormiibacterota bacterium | reverse complement strand
CCAGCAGGTCCTGCAGCTTGCGGGTGCCGGCGGTGGTCCGCAGCCGGAGCCCGGGGCGGCGCACTCCGACGCGGAGCGTCGCCGGGTCCAGGTCGGGGCGGAGATGCAGGCCACGGCCGGTGGCGCAGCCGGGGCAGATCCTTGCCTCCAGGCGAGGCGGAGCCGTATGAGGCGCCGCGCCGCCGACCTCGAGCCGCTCCGGCAGGAGCCGCGCCCGCCGCCCGCCGGGCAGGTCGACGCCGTCGCCGGTCCGGCCCTCGAGCAGGAGGCGGTCGACGGCGTCGAGGTGGCGGCGCTCCAGCGCCGGCAGCCGGCCGTAGAGCTGGCGGTAGGCTTCGAGTCGGACGATCCGGGGGGCCTCTCGGAGCCGCCGGCGGTCGCCTCCCAGGGCCGTGGCCTCCGCCTCCAGCCGCTCCTGCATGGCCGCGGCGCGGGCGGCGACGGCGCGCACCCGGCGCGTGATCCCCGGGCGCTCGCGCTCGAGGGCGGGCAGAAGGACGTGGCGGACCCGCGCTCGGGCGTAGCGGTCGACCCTGGCGTTGGAGGGGTCCTGCAGAGCGGTCAGGCCGCATCCGGCGAGATAGGCGTCGATCTCGGCGCGCCAGGTGTGGAGGAGCGGCCGGACGTAGGGCGGGCGCCTCTCGGGCATGCCCCGCAGGCCGGCCAGTCCGCTTCCCCGAAGGAGGTGGATGAGCGCCCCCTCGACGACGTCGTCGGCGGTGTGGGCGATGGCGATCAGCTCGCAGCCGGCTCCGGCCCGGGCGCGCTCCAGGAAGTCGTAGCGGAGGGTGCGCGCCGCCGCCTGCACCGAGCCCGCGGGCATCGGCACCCGGCGGCGCTCGCTGACCAGCTCGACGCCGAGCTCGGCGCAGAGCCGGGCGACGTGGGCGGCGTCGGCGGCCGAGTCGTCACGCAGGGCGTGGTCGAAGTGGGCGGCGACGAGCGGGCGGCCGAGCCCCTCTAGCCAGCGGAGCAGGGCGGTCGAGTCAGGCCCGCCGGACACCGCGACCAGCAGCGGGCGCGCCGACTCCGGCGGCACTGCGTTGGCGAGGGGGGCGGCGGAGGCCTGGGCCACGCGACCACGCTACCGCGCCGGGAGGAGGATTTCGGCCGTCGGCCTGAGCCGGGCCGGATCAGATGGTGGCGATGGGTGGGATCGAACCACCGACGACACCATTATGAGTGGTGCGCTCTACCACTGAGCTACATCGCCAGCAGGGCTGGCCGCGCCCCACGGCGCCGACCACGGCGAGGCCGATCCCCGCCGATCGCTGACCGATTGTACCTGCAGCGGCGCCGCCGTTCCGGGGCGGTCCCGGCGGCGGGATGGCACCATGGTGCGAACCATGAGCGAGGGGCGATCGCCTGACCCATCCGGGCCGGACTCGGAGCGCCGGCGCTGGGTCGACCGCATCGAGCGCCGGGCGCATCTGCCCGGTCTTCTCGACGGTCTCGCCGGCCGGCTCCCCGGCGCCGACCTGCAGTCGCTGCTGCTCGCCGTCTTCCAACGCCGGGCGCGAGCCGTCCGGCCGGCGGAGCTGCTCGAGCAGTACGGCCGCGACCGCATGGTCGAGCCGTCCCCCGCCGACCCCTCCGCCCTGGCCGCCCTCGACCTGCTCGCCTACTCCCTCCTGCCGGAGGGGCACCGCGCGATCGAGCTCTCGCCGGTCTGCCCGCTGGGCGCCAACTCGGCCGTCGCCACCATCGACCAGAACCGGGTGGTCACCACCATCCGCAACACCGAGGTCACGGCCGACTCCACCTCGGCGCTGGCCCTGGAGTGCGCCCTCCGCCGGCGCCGAATCCGCGCGACGAATCCGCGGAGCTCGGAGCGGGTGGGCCTGGCCACCAGCCAGCGGGTCCTCCGCCCCCAGCGCTATGCCAGCTCCTCGGCCCGCTCTCACTTCCGGCTCCTGGCCCTGGCCACCGCCGGGCGCGACGTGGGCTCGCTCGGCTTCGAGATGGAATCGCTGCTGCTCCACCTCACCTTCTATGTGTCACTCCTCGGCGAGCTCCGCTCCAGGGGGGCGCCTGTGGGCAGGGTCGAGGTCGCGTTGACCGACCTCGCCGGAGGAAGGGCGCCGCTGCTCGAGGCGGCCGTGCTGGAGCCCCTGGCCTCCCGCTTTCCAGGGGTCGCCTGCTCCTTCGAGCCGTCCCCGCCCGCCCGCGCCGCCTACTACGAGACGGCCTGCTTGCACGTCCGCGCCGGCGATGGCGGCGGCGCGATGCTGGAGCTGGTCGACGGCGGCCTCACCGGCTGGACCCGGCGCCTTCTCAGCGACACCAAGGAGCGGTTGATGATCAGCGGGATGGGCGCCGAGCTGGTCGTCCAGCGGTTCCCCCTCCCCCGCTGACCGTCTACATCGTCGCCGTGCTCTCCTCGGCCCGGCGGCGGAGCGGCGCCGGCACGACCAGGCGCTCGACCACCTCGACCAGGAAATAGAGGACGACACCGATCGCGGTCAGCACGACCAGGCCGGCGAACACGGCGGGGGTGTCGACCTGCCCGTTGGCGAAGAGCAGGAAGTAGCCGAGCCCGCTGTTGGCGGCGACGAACTCGCCGACGATCGCCCCGACCACGGCCAGGCTCATCGCCACCTTGAGCCCGGCGAAGATGCTGGGCAGGGCGGCGGGGAGGCGCAGGCGGGTGAAGACGAAGAGCCGGCCCGCTCCCATCGAGCGGAGCAGGCGGACCATGTCCGGATCCGCCGAGCCCATCCCCAGCGCGGTGGAGATGACGATCGGGAAGAAGGAGATGAGGAAGGCGACCAGGAACTTGGAGGGGAGGCCGGTCCCGAACCAGACCACGAACACCGGGGCGATAGCGACCTTGGGCACCATCTGCGAGGCGACCAGCAGGGGGTAGACGGCGCGCCGGACCGGGTCGCTGAAGACGATCAGCGCGCCCAGCGGGACGCCGATCACGACCCCCAGCCCGAAGCCGACCAGGATCTCGACCAGCGTGACCTCGGAATAGGGCACCAGCGCCGCCCGCGAGCCGATCAGAGCGGAGAGGACCTGGCCCGGCGCCGGCAGCAGGGCCACGTTGATGTCGAAGAGGGTGACCGCACCCTGCCAGAGGGCGAGCACGACGATGACGGCCACGACCGGGTAGAGGGCCCCGAGCGCCGCCGGCCGTCGTGAGGCGCCGTTCATGTCCTCGCCTCGCGGAGGATCCCCTGGGCCTCGAACAGCTCACGGATCCGGCCCGAGTGGCGGGTGAACCCCTCCGTCTCCCTCACCGCCAGCCGGCGCGGCCGCTCCAGCCCGACCTCGAGGACGTCGGTGAACGCGCCCGGCCGCGGGCTCATGACGGCGACCCGGTCGGCCAGGAACACGGCCTCGGGGATGGAGTGGGTGATGAAGAGCACGGTCTGACGCCGCTCCGACCAGATCGAGAGCAGATCGAGGCACATCTGGTCGCGGGTGATGGCGTCGAGCGCGGCGAAGGGCTCGTCCATCAGGAGCAGCGGGGGGTCGTGGAGCAGCGCCCGGCAGATCGCCACCCGCTGCCGCATCCCGCCGGACAGCTCCGAGGGGTAGTTGCGCTCGAAGCCCTCGAGCCCGACCAGGTGGAGGAGCCGGCGCGCCCGGACCCTGGCCTCGACCATGTCCATCCGCCGCACCTCGGCCTGGATCAGCACGTTGTCGAGGACCGAGCGCCACTCCAGGAGCAGGTCCTTCTGGAAGACGATCCCGAGCCGCGAGTACGGGCCCTCGATGGGCGCGCCGTCGATCAGGACCTCGCCGGCGCTGGCCGGGACCAGGCCGGCGACGATCGAGAGGAGCGTCGACTTGCCGCAGCCGGAGGGGCCGACCACGGCCAGGAACTCGCCCCGCCCGATCTCGAGGTCGATCGGGCGGAGCGCCTCGACCGAGGCCCCGCGCCGCCCCACGAAGACCTTGCTCACCCCCCGCACCTCGACCAGGGGATCGGGCGGCAAGAGGGGCTGGGCGGCGGTCATGGCCTCAGATCGCGGAGTTGGTGTAGTAGTCCGTGACCGGCCTGCCGATCGGCTGCTTGAGGGTTTTGACCACGGCCTCGTAGCTGGTGTGCATCACGGTCGGGTCCTGGTAGCCGAGCCCGTGGGCCCGCTGGGCCGGGCCCATGGCCAGGCTCCTGACGATCGCCACCTCGGCCATGGCCTGGTCCTGGTCCAGCGTCGGCACCGACTTGGCCATCGCCTCCACCGCCGCCTGCGGCTTGGCGAAGGCCTGCCTGTAGGCCTCCAGCGAGGCCTGGACGAACGCGCTCACCGCCGGCGGGTGGGCCGAGGCGAACTCGGTGGTCGTGATCAGCCCGTTGCCGTAGACCTTGACCCCGTAGTCGCCGTAGGTGAAGTGGCCGACCTTCTTGCCGCTCTTGGCGCCGGCCTGGGCGCCGGGCAGGCCCATGACGTAGGTGGTGGTGGCGTCGACCTCGCCCTCGAGCATCAGGCTCAGCTTGGTCGAGGCCGAGACCGTCTTCCAGCTGATCGTGCTCATGTCGATGCCGTTGGCCTTGGCGAAGAGCGGGAAGAGCTCGAAGTCGGTGGACCCGGCCGAGGTGGCGATGGTCTTGCCCTCGAGGTCCTTCGGGTTCCTGATCGAGCCGCCCTCATAGAAGAAGACCGTCTCCGGGGCGGTGGCGTAGACGACGGCGTAGCTGCGCATCCGCGGCTTCGGGTCCTTGCCCATCAGGTCCAGCATCGAGGGGATGTCGACGAACAGCATCTGCTGCCGGCCCGCCACCAGCTGCTGGAGCGCCGGACCGGTCCCGGTGCTGCTGGCGATGGTGACGTCGAGCCCCCGCTTCGAGTAGATCCCCTTCTCCACCCCGTAGTAGTAGGGGGCGTAGCGCCCCAGGGGCAGGAAGTCGAGCTGCAGGCCGATGGAGGTCCTGGTCGCCGTCTTCGCGCTCGCCGGCTTGGGCTGGACGCCGCAGGCGTCGATCAGCGTCGCCAGCCCGCCGGCCCCGCCCACGGCCAGCGCCGTGCGCAGGACGCCGCGCCTCGTCGGGCGCGCATTCACGAGATGCATGGTTCACCCCCCTCCTTTGCCGAATCCGCAGCCAGACGTGGTCGGAACGGATCAGCCCTGCTTGTCATCCGCCGGCTTGTTCTCGCCGGCCTCCCGGTCGACCCGGGCCTTCAACCTGGAAAGCATGCGCTCGAAGGCGCGCTGCAGGTGCGCCTCGAGCGCCGACACGGCGACCTCGGGCCGGTGCTCGGCACACGCCTCGAGGATGGTGCGATGCTCGCCGTCCACCTGCTGGATCTCGGCCTCGTCGGGCGGCGAGGCGAAGCGGTAGCGCTCGCTGTTCTGCCAGACCGGCTCCAGCGCGCGCGGCAGCCAGACCGAGCCGCAGGGCCGGACCAGCGCGAAGTGGAACTCGCGGTGGGCGGCGCGCATGCCCTGGCTGTCGCCGAGCCGGCTGAGCTCCACGTGCTGCCGGAGCAGGTCCTCGGCGATCTCGCGGTCGTGGGCGGCGAAGCGCTTCGCCGCGCGCTCGACGGCGGGCAGCTCCAGCATCAGCCGGGTCTCGTGGGTGTCGAGGAAGTCGTCCACCGAGAGACGCCGGACCCAGGCTCCCTTGTGGGGGATGACCTCGACCAGGCCGAGGGCGCTGAGCCGGCGGATCGCCTCGCGGACCGGCATCACGCTCATGTCCAGGCGGGCGGCCAGCTCCTGCAGGCGGAGCGGCGCGCCGTGCTCGATCTGGCCGGAGAGGATCATCTGGTGGAGCGCGGTCGCCGCCGACTCGGCCAGCGTCCGGTCGCGATGCGGCTGTCCTTCTACCATGTCAGGCCTCGACCACCGCGATCGCGTTCATCTCGATGAGGTACTCGGGCGCGACCAGGCCCGAGACCTCGACCAGCGTCGACGCCGGCAGGGACTCCGAGAAGTACTCGCGGCGCACCTCCTGGACGGCCGCGAGGTCGGCCAGGCTGCGTACGTACACGTCGACCCTGTACACGTCTCCGAGCGAACCTCCGGCAGCTTCCACGGCTGTCTTGAGATTCTCACAGACCTGTCTGGTCTGTGCACGAACATCTCCCAGGCCCGCGATCGAGCCATCCCTTCTCCGGGCCGTCATCCCCGAGATGAAGACCAGCCTCCCGCCTCCCTCGGCGACGGTGGCGTGGCAGTAGTGGCCGTTGGGCGGGGCCAGGGCCTCGCTGACGATCTCACGCCTGGGCATCTCCACCCTCCTCTCCCTGGGGGAGCGAGGCGTCGACGCCGAGGCGCCGCGCGCATTCCTGAAGCTCGACCAGCGCCGTCGGGCTGACCGCCACACCCCGCTCCAGCTGCTCGAGCCGGCGCCGCCACTGCCCGTCGCCAGGAGCGTGCACGGCCTCGACGCCGGGATGCGGCGGCGACTCCCGGATCAGCCTGCCCAGCTGCGCCGTCTGCGCCTGGAACTGGTCCGCGTCCATGAAGTGGGCGACGTCCAGGGCCATGAAGAAGTGGGAGCAGTCGTTGTGCAGGTCGGGGTCGCGGTAGAGCGAGTGCACCGACCAGGCGCCGCCGCTGAGGACGCTGGTGAGGACCTCCACCATCAGCGCCAGACCGAAGCCCTTGTGGCCGCCGGCGGGCAGCAGCATGCCGGCGATGGCGGCGGCCGGGTCCGTCGTCGGGATGCCGCCCGAGTCCGTCGCCCAGGTGTCGGGGATGGGCGTTCCCGCCCGCTCCGCCATCCGGATGCGGTTGAGGGCGACGGCGCTGAGGGCCATGTCCAGCAGCAGGGGCGGGCCGGAGGCCGTGGGCACCGCCATCGCCACCGGGTTGTTGCCGAGGACCCGGCTCGCCCCGCCGGGGGCGGGCATCAGGGCCGTGGTGTTGGAGCAGGCGATGCCGATGCAGCCGCGCTCCGCCGCGCGCAGGGCGTGGCGGCCGGCGGCGCCGAAGTGGTGGGCGCGCCGGACCGTCACCGCGCCGACGCCGTGGGCCAGCGCGCGTTCGGTGGCCATGTCCATCGCCACCCGGCTGGAGAGCTGGCCCAGGCCGTGGCCGGCGTCGAGCACCGCCACCGCGTCGCGGTCGACGACCACGTCGAAGGTCTCCAGCCGGCTCACCGACCCGCGCTGGACCCGGTCCGCGTAGATCGGGGTCAGCATCACCCCATGCGAGGAGATGCCCCTGAGGTCGGCGTCGACCAGGTCCTCGGCGATCGCGGCCGAGGCCCCGGGGCTGAAGCCGAGAGTGCCGAAGACGCCGGCGACAAGGTCCGCCAGCCAGCGGCCGGGGACGATCGCGACCGGTTCCATGGCGCTCACCGGGAGGCCTCCCGGCGAATCACCCGGCTCGGTTCCCGCCTCGCCGTCCGGACGGCGGGCGGGACGGGATGTTCGTGCACGTCGGGTTCGGCCATCGATCCCGACCTCAACGCGCGTCCGCCTCGTCCGTGTACCAGGACGGCTTCTGCGGGTAGTGGGGACCGTCGTAGACCTCGAGCAGGACCGAGTCCTCAAGGGCCAGGGTCGGCCCGTGGACGTTGCCCTTGGGGTTGAGGTAGAAGGTGCCCGGCGTCAGGATCAGGCCGGAGTCGGTGTACTGGTAGCTCCCCTCCAGGCAGTACATGAACTGGTTCGACGCGTGGGAGTGGGGCTCGGGGATGCCCGACCCCTTCTCGAAGCGGACCAGCGCGATGGAGGCGCTCGACTCCTCGTTGCGGAAGAGCATCTTCTGCGCGAGCCCGGCCAGCGTCTTCGCCTGCCAGGACATCTCGGCGGTCTGGATCAACACCTCACCCGAGGCAAGCGGCTCCACGTCAGACATGCTTCAGCTCCACCAGACGGTTGACGTATCGGGTCGTGCCGACGTTGGTCAGCGTGTGAACCTCCCCGGCCTCGCGGAAAACCACCCCTCCGGGCTCCTCGACCACCTCGCGGCGACCGCCGTCCACGTTCTCGATCACGTTGCGGCCTCCCTCCACGGCGATGACCAGGTAGGGGTTGAGGTGGCGGTGCAGCGGCTGCTGCTCGCCGGGCTCGAGCGAGACCTCCCACACCCGTACCCGCTCGTCCTCGTACACCACCCGCTGCCCGATCGGCCCCAGGGGGCCTCGGTTGCGATCGCTGGCCTCCATCGCTACCATGATATTTGATCACGGATCACGGCAGACGGGCCGTGACGTCACGGGGGAGGCTCGGCATGGTCGATTCGGAAGTAGTCAGGGAGGCACACCCGGAAGCGGCGGCGCTGATGGCCCACGAGCTACAGGGCCCTGTCACCGTCATTCTCGGATGCGTCTCGATGCTGCGGGAGGGCGGCCTTCCTGCCGACGCGCAGGAGACGGCGCTGAAGATGATCGAGGGCGAGGCTCGAGGGATGGGGACCATGGTGCGAAACCTGCTCGGTGCAGGCGGGAGCGGCCCGGAGGGAAGGGATAGAGAGCGGTTCGAGGCGGATGAGCTGGTCACCCAGGTGATCCAGCGCATCCGGGCGCAGGCGGAGCTCAACGGCGCGACGGTCGAGCCGCTGTGCACGGGAGCACCGCTGCCGGCGACGGTGGAGGCGGTGCCGGAGAGGGTGCGATGCGTCCTTTCCGGGCTGATTCGCAACGCCATCGCCTACAGCCTCGCGCCGGCGCGGGTCTTCGTCGAGACCCGCAACGTCGAGGCCGGTGATCGTGTCGAGATCGCCGTCCACGACTACGGCCTCGGCATCGCCAAGGCCGACCACGAGCGCGTTTTCGAGCCGGGCGTCCGGCTCCACGAGAGCGTGCCCGGGACCGGAATGGGCCTCCACCTCAGCCGTCGTCTGGCGGAGAACGAGGGGGGGAGCCTCCGTCTGGAGTGGAGTGAGCCGCTGCAGGGCAGTGTCTTCGTGCTCGCTCTGCCCCGCGCTCAGCAGGGGTAGGGGGCCATCCGGATCCTGGGTCTCGCCGCCTGGCGGAGGTGCGTCCGGCACCGCCGCCACATGGTGTCGATCGCGGAGGGCGATCTGGACACGGTCCCGGCGGCCACGCTCGATCACGTCCGCGCCTGCGACGACTGCCGCCGCGAGCTCGCCGCCTCCTCGCTCTTCGGGCGGCGCGTGAGGGAGGCGCTGGTCGTCGGCCTGGACTGGCAGGCACCGGTCCGGTCGCGAAGGATGCGGCTGCTCGGCTGATGGCGCCGGGCACGGCCGGGGCCCTCCCCCGGCCGCGCCCGATCGGCGGCGTCTCAGCCAGTCGCGGCCGCGCGCGCGCGCTCGGCCACCTCGACCAGCACCCGGCGGGTGACGGCGAGCTCCTCGGGGTCGAAGCCGGCCCAGAGTTCGCCGGCGAGGTCGGCGACGAGGGCCTGCAGCCGGCGGAAGCGCTCGGCGCCCGCCGCGGTCAGCTCGGCCGATCCCTCCCCGACCGTGATCAGGCCCTCGGCGGCGACCGCTCGGAGGAGACCGGAGAGGGCCTCCGGCCCCATGCCCAGGCCTGCCCGCAAAGCGGCGGTCAGCTCCTCGGCGGGGATCCGACCGCCCTTCGAGCCGATCTGGTTCATCACTCCCCAGGTCGGGAAGGTCAGTCCCTCCCGCTCGAGCACGCGATCCAGGGCCGATCTGGTCGCGCGGGCGGCGAGGTTCAGGTCGAAGCCGCTGATGACGGGCACGGTGACGTCGCTCATCTTCCTTCTCCTTGGTTGTCGAGCCGGAGCCGCACCACCGCCGCCCCCCGGCCGAGCGCCCGGCGCAGGTCCTCGGGGTCGGGGGCGCCGTCGGCGGCGGCGTGGATGCCGGCGAAGCGGCCGTGGACGGGGTTGCGACGGAGGATGGTGCGGTAGAGGACCGCCGCCGTGCCCTCGTCCCTGATCACCTCGGCCGAGGCCAGGCGCTCGTGACCGCGGAGGCGCAGGCGGACCGGCTCACCGGCCCGGAGGTTCCGCCGCCAGCCGGCGGCGCTGCCGACCAGGACCGCGCCGTCGTCGTCGACGACGTAGCCGACGGGGTGGGCGTAGACGGTGCCGGTGCGCCTGCCGACGACCGTGATCAGGAGCAGCCGGCGGCTGACCACACCGTGCAGGGGCGAGCGCAGCAGCGCCCGCACCGCACCGTTCAGCGTCCGCTCCGCCAGGGGGCGCCGCCTCGCTGGCGCCGTCCTCGTCAGCTGCTCGTCGCCGGTCTCGGTCACCGCTCCCCCTCCGGTCCGCGCAAGCTGCCTCTACAATGGTGAGTAAGCATTTACCAATCACGTTAGTGAACATTCACAAACCTGTCAAGCGGAGACGCCGTTGACCACTCGCGACCGCATCGTCGAGGCCGCCGCCGGGGTCATGGAGACCCAGGGGCTGGCCAGGGCCACGACCAAGGAGATCGCCCGCGCCGCCCATCTCTCGGAGGCCGCCCTCTACAAGCACTTCCGGGACAAGGAGGAGATCTTCCTTACCGTCCTCCGCGAGCAGCTGCCGCCCTTCGTGGAGACGGTCAAGGACCTCCCCGCCCGAGCCGGGACGGCCACCGTCGAGGCCAACCTCGCCGACCTCGCCCGCGTCGCCCTGCCCTTCTACGAGCGCACGATCCCCCTGAGCGCGGCCCTCTTCGCCGAGTCGGAGCTCCTGCTCCGGCACCGCAACGCCGTGCTCGAGGCGGGAGGCGGGCCCCACCACGGCAATCGCCTGGTCGCCGAGTACCTGACGGCGGAGCGGGACCTGGGCCGGCTGGCGCCGGAGGCCGACCCCGCCGCCGCGGCCATGGCGCTGCTCGGCGCCTGCTTCCAGCGCGCCTTCCTCCGCCGCTTCGTCGGACCCGAGGCGGTCGCCGGCGACGACGGCGCCTTCGCCGAGGACCTGGCCCGGACCCTGGCCCGGGGCCTCAGCGCCTGATCCCGGGGGGTCAGCCGGCCAGCCCGGCGCCCGCCCGCCTGACCACGTCGAAGGTGAGCGGGAACTGCGGGCCGAGGTCGCAGGTGCCCTCCACCACCGGCGTGTCGCCGAGGTTCCAGAAGTCGGTCCCGACCGGGGCCATGGCCGGGCCCGGCGGCGTCACGTCCCGGTCGGCGGCGATCTCCTCCATGTCCTCGGCGTGCGCGGCCATGGCCGTGTCGCTGGGCCAGTCGTCGATGTCGGCCGAGCCCCAGGGCTGGTCGTTGTAGCAGGAGCTCCAGGCGGCCAGGAACCAGGGCTTGCCCAGGCCGCGGCAGTAGGAGGAGAGCTCGGGAACGCTGACGTCGCGGTCGGCCGAGGAGTTCACCTCGACGTCGCAGACGGTGTCGAGGGGATCGGAGACGATCTGCTGCCAGTCGATGCCGCTCTGGCTGTCCGGGTAGTTGATGTAGGAGAAGCCGCCGGTGCTGGCCAGGATGTTCGGCGCCAGCGCGTGCCACTCGGCCAGCGAGCGGTGGAAGTACGCGGTCATCTGGGCCGTGGTGCCGGCGGTGGGGACGCCGAAGTCGGGGGCGTCGATCTCGCCGTAGAGCTCGACCATGGCGATCGCCGGGTCGTCGGCGTAGCGGACGCCGGTGACCGTGTTGATCCGGTCGGCGATGAAGCGCAGGTAGCTCTCCCAGTCGACCGCGGTCGGCGGCTGGCCGGCGGCCGCCAGCGACTGCCCGTATTCGGACAGGTTGAGGACGACGTGCAGCCCGGCGGCGCCGGCGACGGCGATGAAGCAGTCGAGCCGGTCCCAGGTCGCCGCCGACATGGTGTCGGAGAGCACGTGGTACTGGGTGTCGAACTCGACCAGCTCGATCACGTCGAGATGGGCGCGGCGGGCCAGTGCGACCTCCTGGACCGGGTCGGCGTACTGCCCGTAGGCACTGGCCCCATGGATGACGAAGGGCCGTCCCTGCAGGCAGAGCTGGGTGCCGCAGACCCGTATGAAGCCGTCGCCGCGCGGCGCCGGCCAGGCTCCGGCGGCGACCGACGAGAGGCTGACCGTGGCGACGACGACCGCCACCGCCACCGCCAGGGCGACGGCGATCCGTCTCGACTGCTCCCCCATGCTCCCTCCCTGCTGCGACCGCCTCGGAGTGGCGGCCGATGACCCTCCAGGTCCATTCAAGCAACGGCGGCGGGACGCGGTCAACCACGAGGCGTGGCGGATGTCCCTCCCACCCCGGGACAAAAGAACCACAAAACCTTTGTGGCGGCTGAGCGTTTCATGTAGTGCTACTGAAAATCAACATCTCTCCCCCCGGGGCGTCGGGCAACCGGCGCCCCTTCCTTCTCTTTTCCCCGGGAAGGGTCAGGTCGGAAGCTGAGAGCGGCCGATCACGTGGAGGAGGGTGCGCAGGGAGGCGCTGAGCGTCTCCGCCTCGTCGGGGTCGAGGCAGGCGATGATGCGGGCCAGGTTGGCGGCGTGGTCGGTGAGCGCCGCGTCCACCACCTCTCTGCCCCGGTCGGTGAGCGTGATCCGAAAGCTGCGACGGTCGGCGGGGTCGAGGCTGCGCTCGACCAGGCCCGCGGCCTCGAGGCGGTCGAGCCGGTTGGTCATGCCCGCCCGCGACATCATCAGCATCGCCGAGAGGCTGGACGGGATCAGCGTGTAGGGAGGTCCGGCGCGCCGCAGCGCGGCGAGGACGTCGAACTCGCCGCCGCGGAGGCCATGGCGGGCGAAGATCCGCTCCGTCACCGGGCCCAGGACCAGGGTCAGCTGGGCCAGGCGCCCGAAGACCCCCATCGCCGAGAGGTCGAGGTCGGGCCGCTCCCGCCGCCACTGGTCGAGGATGAGGTCGACGGCGTCCCTCTCCTCCTCGGCCGCGGCGTCCTGCACGTCCGTAGTTTATGTGGACAGTTGCACGGTCGTACTATCCGAGGCCGAGCCATCCGGCGCCGGCAGCCGGCCCACGTCGAAGCGGTAGAGCCATGCCGTAGCGCGGGGATAGACGAGGGGAAAGAAGACCGGCATCATCAGGTTGCGCAGGGCCGCCTGGACCGGGCCGGCGGTCTTGGCCTGCCGATTCTGGGCGGCGTTCCTGACCACCTTCGCCAGCCGCCGCTGGCGGAGGCCGTCGAACGAGTCCAGCGCCTCGGCGACCGACGCCCGGCGATGCAGCTCCCGGGCCAGGATCACGGCGTCCTCGATCGCCATCGAGGCCCCCTGCCCGGCACCGACCGGGTGGGCGGCGTCGCCGATGAGGACGGCGCGGCCGTCGTGGCGCCGGGCGATGGGGGCCAGCACGTGGTGCAGCGTCGCCCCGTGCACGGTGCGGGCGGCGCCGAGGACGGCGCTCGGGCCGGGCTCGGCGGCGAAGCAGGCGATCGCATCGTCGAGGCCGAGACCTCGGGGGTCGGGGGCCTCGGCGGCGGCGACCTGGGCCGACCACCAGACCGACCCGTCGGGCGCGGCGAGGTGGATGAAGGCCCCGCTCCCGCCCAGCACCATGTTGAATACGCCGCCCTCCTGACCAGCCCCGGCCGAGACCCCGGAGATGCTGTGGATGCCGGCGTACGCGGGCTCGGGCGAGCCCGGGTCGAGGCGGCGCCGCATGGCCGACCGGATGCCGTCGGCGCCGACGACCAGGTCGGCGTCCGGCGGATCCTGGTCGAGCCGCGTTCCGGTCTCGATCCGCGCGCCCGACCGCAGCGCCTCGGCCCGCAGCGCCGCGACCAGATCGCCCCGCATCAGGGTGACGCTTCGCATCGGGTCGCCCTCCGCCCGGCCCCGGGGCACGTCGGCCAGCAGCCTCCCCCCTCCCGACCACATGCGCTGGCGCTCGACGGCGAAGCCGGCGCGACGGACCGGGTCCAGGCAGCCGAGCGCGTCCAGCCCGCGCAGCCCGTTGACGGCCAGGCTCAGGAAGGAGCCGACCGGCCCGGACGGATCCGGATGGGCCTCGTACACCGTCACCTCCGCGCCGATCCGGCGCAGCCCGATCGCGCACGCCGATCCGGCGATGCCACCACCGATCACGACCACTCGCACGAGAACCTCCCTGAACATGAGTTCACCGAATTAATATTCACTGAATGGATCGTCACTATACTGAGGTGGTGAGCTCCAGGTCAAGCGATCGAGCGGAGGGCCGCCGGGCGAGGGCCTCGGCGGAGACGAGGGAGGCGCTGAAGGAGGCCGCCCGCCGGCAGTTCGTCGAGCGCGGCTACCTCAACACCAAGATCACCGACATCACCGCCGGCGCCGGAAGGGCGACCGGGTCCTTCTACGACCACTTCGCCGACAAGGAGGAGCTCCTGCAGGCCCTCCTCGCCGACCTCCACGGGCAGGGCCACGAGCGCATCGAGCCGGCCGGTCCCGCCGGCCACGACCTGGCCGACCGCGCCCAGCTGCGCGACCACGTCGCCACCGCCTGGGGGGTGATGCGGGACAACCTGCCGGTGGTCACCGCCGTGCTCGAGTCCGGCCTCGCCCAGGGGCCGGCCTCGGACGCGCCCTGGCACCGCCTGGTCGAGGACACGAGGATGCTCAGCCGGGACCTGGAGCGGATGCGCGAGCGCGGCCGCCGGCTCCCCGGCGACCCCACCCTGGTCGCCGCCGCGATCGGGGCGTTGCTCTCGATGCTCGCCTACGCCACCCTCGGATCGGGCGCCGCCGGGATCTCCGACGACGAGATCGTCGACACCGTCACCGCGCTGCTCCACGGAGGCCTGGGGGGAGCCGATCCACGATCCCCTCTGGCGCGCGGCGCGTCCGATCGATGAGGATGTGGAGCCATGGCTCCCAGGGTTCAGATCGCGATCGATTGCGGTGATCCCGAGCACCTGACCGCCTTCTGGGCGGAGGTGCTCGGCTACCGGCCGACCCGTCCGCCCGGCGGCTTCGCCACCTGGGCCGAGTTCTCCGCCGCCGTCGGCGGCGCCTCCGGCGAGCGCTGGAGCCGGATCTCGGACCCGGCCGGGGTGGGGCCCGACCTCCTCTTCCACCGGGTGCCCGAGCCGAAGACCACCAAGAACCGCGTCCACCTCGACGTCCACCTCTCGGCGGGGAGACCGGCCGGCGAGCGCCGGAGGGTGGTCGACGCCGAGGCCAGGCGGCTGGTCGCCCTGGGTGCGAGGCATCTGCGCACCGAGGAGGACGTGACCGACTACTTCGCAGTGATGCAGGACCCCGAGGGCGACGAGTTCTGCATCGACTGAGGCGGATCAGGCCCGCCGGTCGAGGTCGATGCGGAAGAGGATCCCGGCGCCGCCCTCGAAGCTGACGCCGGGGACGGTGAACTCCCTGGTCAGCTCCGAGAAGCCGAGGGCGGAGTGGAGGTCGATGGTCGCCCGGTTGCGCTCGTTGGCGAAGTAGAAGGCCTCGTCGGCGCGCTCGGCGACCAGCTCCAGGCGGGCGATGGTCAGCGCTCTGCCGATGCCGTGCCGGCGGAACCGGGGGCTCACGACGAGGCCGGCCAGGTACCAGCCCTCAGGACATCCCTCCCCCTCCAGCCGCGCCGCGCGGCCGTAGGCGGCGACCGTGCCCGACACCTCGCCGACCAGGACCACGGAGCCGGGGGAGGCGAGCCAGCCGTCAACACGCCGGCGGCTCACCTCGATCTCGACACCCTCGCGGCCGGCGTGGATGGCGGCGATGGCGCCGGCGTCGCCGGTCTCGGCGACGCGGACATCGATCGACCCGGCGCCCGAGGCCCGGCGGCGTGGCCGGTAGCGGGCGAACTCCGCCATCGGGGGGAATCTACGCCCGGCCGGCGGCCTACAGTCCGATGGATGGACGAGGCCGCGATCCGCCGCCAGCTGGCCGTCATCGGCGAGGTCCGCGCGGTCTCCGCCCGCCTCGGCATCGAGGTCTGGCTGCGCGGCGGCTGGGCGATGGACTTCTACCTGGGCAGGGTAACTCGCGACCACGAGGATGTCGACTGGTTCGCCTGGGCGGACGACGCCGCAGCGCTTGGCGCGGCGCTTGCCGAGCTCGGCCACCGGACCGTGCTCGGCCCGCCGCCGGAGCAGCAGCTTGACCTGGTCAGGGATGGCGTCGAACTCAGTTTCGCCTGGCTGGCGAGAGACGCCGCGGGTACCGTCGTCGTCGCCGGCGGACCCGCCGCTGGCGAGCGCTGGGTCCAAGGCATGCTGGAGGGCGGCGAGGGCCAGATCGGAACGATCTCCTGCCGTGTCATCAGCGCCCAGGCCCAAATCGAGATCAAGCGGATGATGCCGGTCTGGGTCCCTCGCTTCCCCCGGCGCCGGAAGGACGAGGAGGACATCGCTCGCCTTCGCGCGGCGCTGCCCGGATCGCGTCCGTGACGCCGGCTTTGCCGATGACGTACGTTTTGTTAGGACATGCTGTGGTGTCGCGTCGGGGAGACGAAGGACGGGGCACGACGGCGCCGGGCGGATCGACGTTGACCAGTCAGACCCGGGCGGAGCCCGACCTCGACGGATCGGTCCCGGCCTCCCGAGGGGCCCTCTCCCGAACCGGCGTGGTGGAGCGGCGGCCGGGAGTGTAGGAGGACTTGATGCAGCTCGCATTCGCATCTCTGGTTGGGATAGAGCCCATGCCCTTAGCCAGGCTGGTGGCCAGGGCGTCGGAGATCGGCGCGGACGGCATCGAGGTCAACCTGGGCCCGAAGTTCCGACCCATCGAGGGCGCCTCCTTCGGCGGTCACCTCGACACCGACGCCCTGGTCCGGGGCGAGACCGGCGAGATCCAGGAGGTCCTCGACCGGCACGGCGTCGCGATCACCGCCCTGGCCCCGATGCTGAACCTGCTCAACGCCGACGAGGGCACCCGCGCCGAGCTCTCCGACTACTTCCGCAAGGCCATCGACGCCTGCGTCAAGCTCGGCGTCGGCGTGATCGTCACCTACGGCGGCTCGCCCTGCGGGATGCACTTCTGGGGCATGCCCGGCGTCTCCCCCAACCACCCCAGCAACCGGGTCAACGAGGTGGTCGAGGTGTTCCGCAAGGTCTTCACCCCGCTCTCGGCCTACGCCGAGGAGCGTGGCGTCAAGATCGCGCTGGAGACCGCTCCCCGCGGCGGCGGCGAGGGCAACATCGCCCACTCGCCGGACCTCTGGGACCGGATCTTCGACGCCGTGCCCAACCCTGCCATCGGGCTCAGCTTCGACCCCTCCCACCTCTACTGGCTGGGGGTCCCGGACGTGCCCAACGTCATCCGCACCTACCGCGAGCGCGTCCACCACGTGGACGGCAAGGACGCCGAGATCCTGACCGAGGTGCTCGCCAAGCAGGGCGTCACGGGCAGCGGCTGGTGGCGCTACCGGCTGCCCGGGCTGGGCGCCCTCGACTGGGCGGCGATCCTGTCCTCGCTGCGCGAGATCGGCTACGACTACGCGATCGCGATCGAGAACGAGGATCCGGTGCTGCACGGGCTGCCCGGCGTCGGCTACTCGATCGCTCACCTGCGCCGCCTGCTCCTGCCCGAGGTTCGGGGCTGAGGAGGTGGGTGGCGTCCACCAGCCGCGTGCCGGGCGGGGAACCGGCGACATGACCGCAGTGCCGGGCGGGGAACCGGCGACATGACCGCAGACCTCGGAAGGGAAGTAGAAGTAGAGGAGTAGGCGCATGAGCGAGAAGGTCCGGATCGGGTTGGTCGGCTGCGGCGGCATCGCCCGGCGCCACGCCGACGGGCTGTCGGCGCTGCCGGAGGCCGAGTTCGTGGCCTGCTGCGACGTCGTCGAGGAGCGGGCCAAGAAGATGGCCGAGGACCACAACGTCCCCCGGGTCTTCACGGACGCGGACGAGCTCTTCAAGAGCGGCGAGGTCGACGCGGTCACCATCTGCACCCCCCACCCGGCCCACGCGCCGCTCGTGATCGCCGCCGCCGAGGCGGGGATCCACACCATCGTCGAGAAGCCACTGACCCCCAGCCTGCTCGAGGCGGACCGGATGATCGCGGCGACGACCAAGGCCAACACCAGGGCCGCGTGCATCTTCCAGCGCCGCTTCTACCCGGCCGCCCAGCGGATCCGCAACGCGATCGACGACGGGCGCCTGGGCAAGCTGACCCTGTCCGAGTGCATCGCCCGCATCCACCGCGACCGGGCCTACTTCGACCACGACGAGTGGCGCGGCAAGTGGGGAACCGAGGGCGGCGGCGTGCTCATGAACCAGGCCGTCCACATCGTCGATCTGATGCAGTGGTACATGGGCCCGGCGGTCGAGGTCTACGGCCGCTGGTCGACCCTGCTCCACGGCGACTACATCGAGGTCGAGGACACGACGGTCGCCACCATCGCCTTCGCCAGCGGGGCGCTGGGCATGATCGAGTGCGCGAGCACCTTCACCCCGCCGGTCGGATTCGTCGTCACCATCCACGGGACATCGGGGGCGGCGGTCGGCATCCGCGAATCGCCCGAGGGCTCGCAGGCCTACACCGACCTCTGGTCCTTCGAGGGCGAGGAGGAGCAGCGGGCCGAGTGGGAGAAGACCGAGCGCGGCGGCTCCGCCTTCCCCGACTTCCACCGCCTGCAGCTGCAGGACTTCCTGCACGCGATCATGGAGGACCGGCCGCCCGCGGTCACCATCGAGGACGGCCGCAAGTCGATCGAGATCATCCAGGCCATCTACCTGTCCGAGAAGACCCGTCAGCCGGTCAAGCTGCCGATGAACCCGGCCGACGTCGTCATCCACTGACGACGCCGCCGGGCCGGGGCCCGGTCCGCCCGGGGCGTCACGCCGGGCGGACCAGGTCCCCCCTCTCCGCCGACTTGTAGGCGGCCATCACGATCGCAACCGCGTCGCGCCCGTCGCGCGCGGTCACCCGCGAGGGACCGCCGGTCCGGATCGCGGTCGCGTAGTGCTCCCACATGTTCCGGAAGGACTCCGAGTGCGCGTTGGGGTCGCCGACCGGGATCTCGTGCATCTCCTCGTCGCCGAACACCCGCGGCACGATGCCCGAGAGGCGCTGGTCGGAGCTGATGCGGAAGAAGCCCTCCTTGCCGAAGATGTTGATCTCGTGGCCGAGCGGGCCGTGGGCGATGGCGAAGGTGGAGGTCATGGTCGCCACCGCGCCCGATTCGAAGCGGATCGAGGCGATGGTGGTGTCCTCCCTGGTCATGTCCACGACCTTCGTCGTCGCGTTGGTCAGGTGCACACCCTCGACCGGCCCCAGCAGCCAGCGCAGCGCGTAGATCGGGTGCACGGCCTGGGCCAGGAGCACTCCGCCCAGGCTGAGCTCGGTCTTGAGCCAGGAGATGCGGTTGGGCAGCGAGGGCGGCTCGAACCCGCTCGACTGGACCAGGAAGACCTCCCCGATCTCGCCGCGCTCGAGAGCCTCCTTGACGTGGACGATGGCCGGGCCGAAGACGCGGTTGTGAACGGGGAACAGCCGGCGGCCGCTCTCCGCCTCCGCCGCCACCATCCGGTCGCACTCCTCGACGGTGCGGCCCATCGGCTTCTCGCTGACCACATGCTTGCCGGCGGAGAGCGCCTCGATCGCCATCGGCATGTGGGCGTCGGGCGGGACCGCGAGCAGGACGCACTCGACCTCGGGGTCCTGCAGGATCTCGTCCCAGCTGCCGTAGCGCCGGGGCAGCTCGAATTCGTCGACCCTGGATTGGGCCTTCTCGGCGACCTGGTCGAAGACCCCCAGCCGCCGCACCATGGGGGTCTCCCCGGTCGCGGCGAGGTGGCGCCCCGAAATCCAGCCGGCTCCGGCGACCGCGATGCGCAATGGCTCCATTGGGCTCTCCAGTAGGTCCTGTAGATCGATCGGTCAGAACGCTGCCGAAACGAACACCGCCGCGCCCCGCGCCCGCCTCCGAACGGACGCGTGCCGGTCATCAACCATCATGGCACGGGCAAATCCAGCGACTCGGTTCGGAAGGTGTGGGAAGGTCAGTAGAGGAGGTGCTCGCCGCCGTCGACGATGACCGTCTCGCCGGTGACCATGTCGCTCTGGAGCAGACCCATCACCGCCTGGGCGACGTGGTCCGGCGTCGACATCTGCCCCAGAGGAGACTTTGCCTCCTCGCTCTTGGCCATCTCGTTGAAGCGCTCCTCGCCGACCAGCCGGACGTGCCAGCGGGTGGCCACGGCGCCGGGGGCGACGGCGTTGACGCGCACCTCCGGGGCGAGGGCGAGCGCCATGCCCCGGGTCAGCTGCAGCAGCGCCGCCTTGCTGACGCCGTAGGGCAGGGACGAACCCGCGGCCCGCATGGCGGAGATGGAGGAGACGTTGACGATGGCGCCCCTGGCCTTCTTCAGCGCCGGTCCCGCCGCGCGAGAGCAGTAGAAGGGTCCGAGCAGGTTGACCGCGAGCAGCTGGTCCCAGATCTCCTGGGTGACCGCGTCCAGGTCGGTGAAGGCGATGCGGCGGGTGATGCCGGCGTTGTTGACGAGGATGTCGAGGCGCCCGTGGCGCTCCGTGAACTCGTCGATCATGGCCCTGGCCTGGGTCTCGTCGGAGATGTCGGCCCTGATCGCCTCCGCCTTGCAGCCCAGCTGGCGCAGCTCCTCGACGGTCGCCTCGGCCTCGGTCTTCGACTGCGAGTAGTTGACCGCGATGGCGGCCGCACCCGCCCGGGCGAGGCTCTCGCAGACGGAGCGCCCGATGCCGGTACCACCACCGGTGACGATCGCCACCGAGCCCTTGAATTCCACCAGGCCTGACCTCCAATGCGTGCGCGCTGTTGCTGCGGGTTCGATGACGAGGACGCTGCTCTGGATCTTCCCACAGGCGGCGCGGTCGAGGCCGAGACCGGGGGCGAAGCGGGCTGGCGGTGGCGCCCACGAGGCGGGGACGCTGCGCATGACCGGCGGCGCGAGGGTCGTCGATGCCGACCTCACATTCCCGGCCCACGACAACCTCTACGCGTGTGACGACTCGGCCTTCCCGCCATCGGCCAACCAGCCTGACCTGGTCGTGCCGGCGCTACGCCCGGCGGGCCGAATCCCTTCGGTCAGGGGATCGGGCGGGCCAGGATCATCAGGCTGCAGCCACCGAGGAGCTTGGAGGCCAGGTCCTGGTTGAACCGGAAGAGGAGCTTGCGCGGCCAGCGGAGCAGCTTCCGCGTCAGGACCTCACAGGGGACCTCCATGGCCATCGACGTGTAGTGGTAGTCGATGATCTCGAAGCCCGTGTCCTCGAGCATCCGAAGCGCGGTCTCCTTCGTGTAGTAGTGAAGGTGGCCGTGCGCGTCACGCAGCGCCGTCAGCGGCTTCGACCGGACCACGCTCTGCGCCGAGAGGTCGAGCGGGATGTGGAGGACCACGCGGTGGGCCCGGGTGCGCAGCTGGCGGAGGAACTCGAATTCGTTCTCGACGTGCTCGACGACGTCCAGCACCATCGCCAGGTCGAACTTGCCGCGGACGCTGGCGAGGTCGATCTGCTCGTAATGGAGACCCTCGGTCGCTCTAGGCCTGGCCAGCTCGATGGCCTGCGGGGAGATGTCGAACCCCCAGCACTCGCAGGGGTGATCGCGATGCGCCTGGAAGAGTCGGAGCACCTCGCCCGCGCCACAGCCGACCTCGCAGACGGTGGCGGGCTGCAGGCGGTTGCGCGACAGGATTCGATCGAGGTGGCTGACCTTCCACGCCGAGTGCTCGACGTGCCATCCCGGGTTCCGGTTGAGATACTCACCGTTCCCATAGATCTCGAAAACGGCACCTGCGGCCTGCTCTGCTGACATCTGGGTCTCCTACGTAGAAGAATCCAGAAACCCTCTCCCTCCAAGGTCGATCGGTTCTGGCTTGCTAGCAAGAACCTACCCCTCCGGCCGAGCCCGAGAACATGGGCAAAAAGGTTCCGCGTCCCGGTACTTCGGGACATCTGGAGGGCCTTAATGTCCCGTTAGGGCTGCGTTCGCCCATATGACCTCGGGACAGCTTTCATGACGGCGTCGAGGACGGTGGCGCTGGCGGCTCGCCGAGTCCGTCCGAGGTCCGCTCCCCCGGCGACAGCGGCGGTGCCGGAAGCAGTGGTTTGGCGCGGGCGGCGGTGGTCGTGCTTGGATGGCGACCGGGCGCGGCCCCCCTCCTCCGTCGATGGCGCAGCTGCGAATCGGTGGGACCGCCGCCCTGCGGAGGACGACCGTCCACCCACTCGATCGAGTTCATCGCCGGCTCCCGGAGGAGGGCTGGCAGGCTGGCGCGACCGGTCCGCACCGAGTCGAACGGTCGTCGAGGCACACCGTCCGCGGCAAGTGGCCGTCACGACCTCGGCGCGCCGATCACGGGGTCCCGCGGGCCGGGCGCCAGCCGGGCCGATCGCCGGCTGGTGGCCGTCCCGCGCGGTGCGGGACGCACGGGACAACCCACCGGGTCACCGCGCGGTCGTCACCGCCCTGAGGTCGCTCACCGACTCATGGATGAACTGCGACAGGTTGCGATCACCGGCCTGGGCGGTCCAACCCTCGAACGCGACCTTGAAGACGGCGATGCCCGCCTCCGCCGCCAGGCTGGCGGCCGGGTCGGCGACGCCGCGACGCCGAAGTGCGCCGGCCAGCGCCGCGGCGAGGGTGGCGAGCTTGATCAGTTCCCGCTCCTGAAGGTCCACGTTCGCGGTGATCACCGCCTGCCGCTGGCGCGCGAATTCCCGGCGCTCCTCGAAGATGGCGTCCGCGGCACCGATCAGGGCGGCGACGATCGCCTCGATCGGCGAGGACGACTCGGGCGCGTCGTCGACAACGCGCACGAGAGCCTCCTGCAGCTCGGCGGAACCCGAGAACAGCACCTCGCGCTTGTCGGCGAAGTGACGGAAGAAGGTTCGCTCGGTCAGGCCCGCCCGCCTGGCGATCTCGGCGACGGTGGTGCTGTCGTAGCCACGCTCGCGGTACAGCTCCATCGCCGCCCGCAGAAGTCGGCCCCGAGCGTCGGGCTCCCATCGGCTCACGGTGTGATCGTACGTTATGACAGTGACTGTCATACGTGGTAGTGTGATGACAGTTCCTGACATCGGACGCACGGCTCTTGCCCGGCGGCGAGGGCGGCCCGCCCTCCTGGAGGTTTTTCCATGCGCGTATTCGTCACCGGTGCATCCGGACACATCGGCTCGGCGCTGATCCCCGAGCTCATCGAAGCGGGACACCAGGTCGTCGGCCTGGCCCGGTCGGACCGTTCAGCCGACGCGGTGACCGCACTCGGCGCGGCGGTCCATCGAGGAGACCTCGACGACCTGAACGGCCTTCGGGAGGCCGCCGCGGCCTCGGACGGCGTCATCCACCTCGCCTTCAAGCACGACTTCGGCGACTACGCCGGCAGTGCGGCGACCGACCTGCGCGCCATCGAGACGATCGGGGCGGCACTCGAGGGCTCGGGCCGGCCGCTCGTCGTCACCTCGGGCACGCTCATGCTGGCGATGCTCGGGCTCGGGCGTGTCGGCACCGAGGACGACTCCGCTCCCGCCGGGCCCCGGATCGACTCGGAGAACACCACCGTCGCGCTCGGCGAGCGCGGGGTCCGGTCCTCCGTGATCCGCCTCTCACCGCTGGTGCACAGCTCGCTGGACCACCACGGCTTCTCCCACGTCCTGATCAACACCGCCCGCGAGAAGGGGGTGTCCGCCTATGTCGGCGACGGGTCCAACCGCTGGCCGGGGGTGCACACCCTCGACGCCGTCCGCCTCTACCGGCTGGCCCTGGAGGCGGCTCCGGCCGGGACGCGGCTGCACGGGGTCGCCGACGAGGGCGTGCCCTTCCGGAGCATCGCCGAGGTCATCGGCCGCCACCTGAACGTGCCCGTCGTCTCCATCCCCGCCGAGGAGGCGGAGGGCCACTTCGGCTTCCTCGGAGCGCTGGTCCAGCTCGACAATCCCACCTCCAGCCGGAGAACCGGCGAGCTCCTCGGCTGGACGCCGGAACACGCCGGGCTCATCGAGGACCTCGACGCGGGGCACTACTTCGAGGGCGTCATCAGCCGCCAGCGATAGTTCGGAGTCCGACCTCGAGGCGTCAGGCACGACCTCGGGGCCGGCCTCGAACATCTCCGCGGGCGGGCCTCCGGAGCGGTCATCCCTACAGCGCGGACCCACTGATCCCGGCCTTCTCTCAGCGACGCGCGAACGGTGGCTGAGGGTCCTTTCGGACAGGGCATTCGTCCTCGCCAGACCTGGGACGTTGGTCCCAGAAACCCTCCCCGGCACCATGCCGTTAACCGATTGGGTCCGGAAGCAAGGGGAAGGATTCATCTAGGAGGGTCGTAAGCCTTGAAAGGCCTTGTTCCGGCAATTGTCGCGTTCGCGGGAGTGACCGCGCTGCTCCTGTCAGGGGGTGCCGTCTACGCGGACAGCCCCGCCACCGAATCGGTCACGATCGCCCCGCCGCCGGCGTCTGGAATCGAGGACGCCCCGGGCATCGGCACGAATTCCGTGGTCACCATCGCCGGTTTTCAGTCTGATCTGTGGGCGGAGATCGAGACGTCCGCCCCCAACTTCCAGCCCGCTCCCGGCGGCAACGGGTCGAAGCCGGTGACGCTCACCGCTCACAGCCCGAGCCCGTACCTCACCATCACCCATCCCACCAGCGGTCAGCAGGGGGATCCGTCAGCGCAGTGCACCGGCGCGGCGAGCAACGGACCCGTGACCTGCACGTACACCGACGCCCCCACCACCCCGGGGCCGGGGAGCAATGTCAAGCGCGACATGTTCTGGATCAAGGTCTCCGCCGACGCCAAGCCGGGCGTGATCCCGGTCTGCGTCTGGGGCACCGCCGACGGCCACACCGCCGGCCTGCAGTGCTACCAGATCCACGTCATATCACTCCCGACGCCCACCCCCACCCCGACCAGCACACCCACCCCGCCGACGAGCACGCCGACCCCGACCCCGACCAGCGGGGGCAGTGGCTCAGGCACCTCCACCGGCCCCGGGCTGCCCGACACCGGTCACCCCGCCTGAGACTGGAGGACTTTCACCGCCCGGCCCGCCCTTCTGGGCGGGTCCGCGGGCGTGGAGGGATTTGCGCCATGAACCATCGAAGAGCAGCGGCGACGCTGGTCGCCGCGGTGGTCCTGATGCTCGCCGGATGCGGTGCGCGGCCCGCCCAGGCGCAGCAGCACCGCCCCCTGCCCACATCGACCCCCGCCGCCACGCCCACACCCTTCCCGCGGCTGGTCCCGGCCACTCTGAACATCCCCGCCATCGGGGTCAACGCGACGGTCGAGCAGGTCGCCGTCGACAGTCAGGGCGACATGGGCGTCCCGCAGAAGTGGCAGGACGTGGGCTGGTACTCGCCGGGGGTGGCTCCCGGCCAGAGCGGCGACGCCGTCATCGACGGACACCTCGACTGGTGGGGCGTGCCGCAGGCCGTCTTCTACCGCTTGAGCCAGCTCAAGGCGGGCGACGAGATCGACGTCGTCACCCAGGGGGGCTTGACGCTGCGCTTCCAGGTCACCAGCCTGGCGTCCGTCCCCAACTCCGACCGTCCGGTGGGGCTCTTCGCCACCTCCGGGCCGGCCCGGCTCAGCCTGATCACCTGCACGGGGGCGTGGGACCAGGGCACGTCGGAGTACACGCAGCGCCTCATCGTCGACGCCACCTACATCGGGACCTGATGGAAGCGGTCCCCGCTCCGGCCGACGCACCGAGACCGCCGGCGGGAAGGGCCCGCCGCACAGACGGAACGTATCGCCGATGAGTGTTGAGGTCGTCCGAGCGCTGAACCAGCGCGCCGGATGCCGGCTGGATCTGGTCGGTCCGGTCGACCGGGGCCAATCCGGGGCGGCCTACGTCAGGTGGCCGGACGGTCGCGAGTCGGTGGTCACGACGGCGTTCGCAACGCTGACGCTGATGCGCCAGACGGCGGAAGTCCTGGCCGACGTCCGAGCGCTTGGCATCCCGGTGCCAGCGCACGAGTTCCTTCTCGATCTTGGGGACGGGAGGGTCGCCGTCGTCCAGGAGCGACTGCCCGGCGATCAAGCGGTCAGGGCGGGCGTGAGCACGGTCGACGCCATCATCGCGATGAACGAGCGGTTCGCCCACCTCCTCGCTGGCCGGAGCGACATCGACGCACCCCGACTCAGCCTCGGGCGTGCGGGTGACCCCACCCCTTACCAAGTGGTCGAGCATCACAGTGCACGCACGTCGATTGGTTGATCGCATCCGGGCCCAGGGCGGAGACCGCGGACAGGACATGGTCGGTGACGATCTGGTGCACGTTGACCTGACCGTGCCCAACGTGCTGTTCGACGCCAGGGAGAGGATCTCAGGCGTTGTCGACTGGAACTACGGGGTCGCGCTGGGCGACCGCTGGTTCGGCGTCGTGAAGCTGCTCCACAATCTGAGCTTCGACGCGGCGACCGGCGGCGGTGCCTCCCGGCCGACGCGACAGGCCCTGGCGCGAGTCGAGACCGTGCTGCGCTCGAGGCTGGCGCCGGAGGTGTTGCGGAGGTACTGGGCCCACCAAACCCTCAACATGCTGTACGGAAGTCTTCGGTGGGGAACCGAGAGGGCGTTCACGGCCCACCTCGAGCTTGGAGAATCCCGGCTCAGCTGACCCCCCACCGTCGCAGGCAAATCATGAGACACGCAGGACGATCTTTCCACGGGTGTGTCCCGCCTCCATCCGTTCGTGCGCGGCGGCCGCCCGTTCCAGGGGAAAGGTCGCGTCGACGTTCGGCTCTAGTCGGCCATCGATGACCAGCTTGGCGAGCTCCTCGAGCCCGGCATGGACGGGTTCGACGGTCACTCCGGCGAGCCTCCTCCCGGCGGCGAGGGTCCTGGCCTTGAGATCCTCGTCGGCGCGCTCGAGGACGGTGATGAGCCGCCCGGCGGGTTTCAGGCAGGGTATGGATCGCTGCCCATAGCCGCCGCCGACGGTGTCCAGGACGATGTCGAGCTCGCCGGCGCGCTCGCCGAAGTCCGCCATGTGGTAGTCGATGATCTCGGCGGCGCCGAGCCCTTGGAGATAGTCACGGCTTTCCTCGCTGGCGGTGGCGAGGACCACCTACTGAGTTGGCGGCGTCGCCCCTGGGCGACGGCGCGCAGAGGATTCACGGCGCCACATCGCCCGGATGCTCCAGGGACAGGAGCGGGAAGGCGCTGTGCACGTGAGGGGGGCTGACCGGCGCCGCCGCGTACAGATAGGAGAGGTCGAGATCGGCGAAGCTGGCGACGCCGAGCTGGCCGAGGGTCCGGATGATCTCGTCCTCGAGGATCTCGAGGACCCGGCACACACCCTCCGCCCCAGCGGCCGCGAGGCCGTAGCAGTAGAGCCGCCCGATGCCCACCGCGTCCGCGCCGAGGATGATCGCCTTGACCACGTCGGTCCCGCGGCTGAACCCACCATCCACGAACACCCTCGCCCGGCCTCCGACGGCGGCGACGACCTCCGGGAGAACCTCGATCGCCCCGCGGCCGTGGTCGAGCTGGCGGCCCCCGTGGTTGGAGACGTACACGCCGTCCACCCCGAGTTCGCACGCCAGCGTGGCGTCCTCGGCGGTGGCGATCCCCTTGAGGATCAGGGGGATCCGGAGCCGTTCTCTGAACCGCTTGATCTGCTCCCAGCTCAACGCGGACTGGTAGTCGTCCGTGGGAGGCATGAGTGGCCGGCCCGCCAGGCCGCGTTCGCGGCGGCTGAAGTGGGCGGTGTCGACGGTCACGCAGAACGCGTCGTAGCCGCAGCCCTCCGCCCGCCGCAGATGGTCGTCGCACCACGCCTGATCGCCGCGGACGTAGAGCTGGAAGACCTTCGGGCAGGGCCCGGCGGCGGCGACCTCCTCCAGGCCGGGCTGGGACGCGGAGCTCATGATCATGCCGGTGCCGAAGGCGGAGGCTCCGCGGACCACGGTCGCCCCTCCCCCCGGTTCGAAACCCTGGAGTCCCCCGATCGGGGCCAGCAGCACGGGCAGCCGGAGCCGCTTGCCGAACAGCGACCCCGAGGGATCGACCGAGGCGACGTTCCGCAGCACGCGCGGCCGGAAGGCGAGGGAGTCCAGCGACTGCCGGTTGCGCAGGACCGTGGTCTCCGTCTCGGCGCCCCCGATCAGGAAGTTCCAGGCGGACGCCGGCAGCTTCACGCTGGCCGCCTCGACGAACTCGTGGAGGGTCGCGAACTCGGAGCGCACACCCTCCCCCGCCTCCGGCTTCGCCGGCAGGCTCACGATCTCACCGGTGCCGTCTCGCCGGGGCGTGATCGCGGGGACCGATCAGGCCGGAGCCGGGAGAGTCCCCGGGGCGCGGGGACATCGACGTACACGTGGGCATCACCTCTCCTCTCGGCTCAAACCGAATGCAGCGGAACCGGCCTCGGGCGGACGGGTCACTTCATTTTCCGACGAACGCGTCCGGACGTATGTCGGCACCATCGGGGAGCCGCCGCGGTTCAGGCACGGGCGACCAGGTAGGCGGCGAGGACGAGCAGGGTGCCGATGAGCCCGTACTTGAGAGTCCTGGTGGGCAGGGCATGCGCGATCCTCCATCCCAGCAGCACGCCGGCGAGCTCGGGGACGCCGATCAGAGCTGCGAGCGGCCAGCTGATCGTGCCCTGGGCGAGGTACCCGACCGTTCCGACGGTGGCGATGACGACCGACTGCACCTGCGCGGAGGCCAGCGATTCCAGGACGGGGACGCCGAGCGCGATCAGCAGCGGCACGCTGAGCATCGGTCCGCCGATTCCGATCAGTCCGCTGGCGGCGGAGACGGCGAGGCCCAGCCCCGCCGTCACCGGCGGCGGCGGATGGGCGTGGGTTGCGGCGGGACGACGGCGTTCGCGGTACCAGAGCAGGCCCGCCACCGCCGCCACGAACAGTCCGAGGACGATGCCGAAGGCCCGCTTGTCCACGGCCGTGTTGATGAGCACGCCGACCGGGGTGCCGACGACGGCGCCCCCGGCCAGCAGCATCGCGGTGCGACGTGTCTCGCGCTCGCGCAGCTGGCCGGAGCGTGTGTAGGCGGCGCTGCCCAGCGCACCGGTCGCGATGTGGGTCACGATCGCGGTGCCGGCGACCTCGGCCGGAGACAGGCAGGTCAGCGCGAACAGACCGATCGTGGGCAGCACCCCGCCGGGACCGAGCGCGGTGATGCCGACACCGCCGACAAACCCCAGCAGAGCCAGCAGCACCAGCTGCGGAACGGCCACTCCGGTCACGGGTCCACGTCAAGGAGCGTCCGCCTGCGCAGGCGGCCGGGGAGGCCTCGATGACTCAGCCCGCTTCCCTCCCCGGCCGCGGCCGGACCGTGCGGTAGGGCTGATCGAGCAGAGCCTGGCCGATCCCCGGGTAGATCCACCGCCTCCCCTCCACCGACTCGACGGTCAGGAAGTACTGGGTGTCGTACCGCTCGTCCAGCGCGTCTCCATTCACGGAGACCGCGAACCCGCCGAGGTCTGGCCTCATCTGCAGCCGGCTGTAGCCGGTGGCCTGGTTGACGGGGCGGACGTTGAGGACCACACGCCGAGCGGGACCGTACGGTCCGGCCGTGGTCACCCTGGCGAAGACCGCCAGCCCGCCGCCGGACGAGGGGCTCTCGGTGACGCGGACCGCCGATGGCGGCGGGGGCTCCAGCCCGACCGCCTCCGCGCGGGCGAGCCAGGCGCGGCCGCTCTCGGTCGACCCGGAGGCGGAGGCGAGCGTCTCCATGGCTCGCAGGTCCTGGTCGATGGCGTCGATGCGGTCGGCCCAGTGCCCGCGCAGGTGGGCACTCGGCCCGAACGCCAGATCGCCCTGTGGGTGCGACGCGCGGGCCCCATCGGCAAGTTGCGCCCACGCCTTCCGCGCCGAGCGGTAGCGCTGCACGGCCTCGGCGATCACCTCGCCGTCCCTCAGCCGGCCGCCGAGCTCGAACAGCACCGCGGCCCGCAGCTTCTCCGCGAAGAAGCGGGCCAGCCCCGCCTGCAGCCGGACGTCGGCCGCGATCGCGGCCACGCCCGGGGATGATGAGCCCGCCACCTCCATCAGCGGCGCCAGTGCGCCGGCGCCGAGCTGGTCGAGCCAGCCGGCGACCTGCAGCGGCGTGTACCGGCCCGACGGCTCCTGCTCCAAGAGCTCGCCGGCGAACGCCTGCGCCGACGAGAACATCTCGGGGTCCAGCGCCGATGCCGACCCGAAGCTCCGGGGAGGGGCGGTGTCGCGGTAGGGATGGGGAGCGGCCCCGGCGACGATCGGCATGTTCGTGTACATCTCGGGCCAGTAGGAATTGTTGGCGGCCGAGGGGCAGTGCGCCATCGTGATCAGGGGGAGCACGCGGCTGGCCGGCGCCAGCGCCCGCCGCAGCCATGGCGCGGCATCGCCGGCCACCGCGACAAGACCGCTCTGGCCGGCCGGAGCATCCGGCGCAAAGAGGTGGCGGCCGAGCACCTCGTAGGTGTAGGCGTGGTGGCCTCCCTCCTCCCCGCTGCGCACTTCCTCTCCGGGCGAGTCCCGCCGGCCGGCGAAGAAGAGCGGTTCACAGATGTCCAGACCCGACGAGCCGCAGAATCCGCCGCTCCGGCTGAGCGAGGCGGCGAAGGCCGGATCGCCCCAGAGCAACAGACGCTGGGTTCCCGGCCAGATCCGGTACACGACCCGGTACCGGCGGTCTCGGGTCAGGAAATCGCCGTAGCTGTAACGGGTGAAGGTGCGAAGCCCGGCGCTGAGGCGCATGACGTCCCTCAGCCCGACCGCCATCCCCGAGGTGCCCGGCCGACCGGCACCCTCCTGGGGACGCCGCTCGTGAGGTCGGATCGCGGTCAGGTGGTAGGGCAGCCCGAGGTGTTCGGCGGCATACTTCGGCGACAGGGTGACCGGCATGCCCGTGGCCAAGGCGGCGTCGACGACGGGATGATCCAGCCCCTTCGTGTGGAGGTCGATCTCAACGGCACGACCGGACTCGGCGATGCCGGCGAACACCTCCGACCAGAAGTCGCCGGCGGCCTCGCTGATGCCGCTCTCCCCATGCACGCGGAGGGTGACCCCGGCGATCGAGGGGCATGCCGCCAGCAGGGCGGCGATCGCCTCGCGGCAGTACCGGGCGTGGATCTCCGGGCTCAGCCCCCGGATCGGGTAGTTGATGCCCGGCGCCTCGACCCACTCGTATCCGTGGGTCCACAGGCCGAGCTGGAAGTGCAGTCCTCGCCGGGTGGCGGCGTCGCTGACCCAGCGCAGCATCTCCAGGTTGCCGTTCCGCTCCTCGGCGGGGAGACCTTCCGCCCGCACCTCGTAGCCGGGAAGGTCGAGCAGGAACGGATAGGGGAAGAGGAAGTAGGTGTCGGCGACCTCGCTCTGATAGAAGAAGTCGTAGCCCATGCCCAGGGCGAGGTGGAAGCGGTTGAATCGCGCTCGGGTCAGCCGGTCGAGGTACCCCTGCCAGAAACCCTGGTCCCAGAACCAAACCTTGTCCGCGCTCTCGCTGACGAAGGCCCGAGCGATGCTCCGAACCGCGTTGGCCGGCGCGCCGCGGACCGGGTTCTCCGGCAGAAGAGGCTCCGACCCGTCCGGCCCCGGTATCCGCTCGGTCAGCTCGAGGATGGCCTGCACGACGCCGCCCGGGCCGTCGCCGATAGCGACCGTCGTGCGGCCGGCGCCCTCGCCGCTCGAGAAGATCGCGAACGCCTCAGCGCCTTCCGGAGCGCGTTCGCCGGCCCGGAGGAGAAGGGCACGACCGATCCGGGCGCCGGTGGCCGTGACCACCAGATCCGCCCCCTCCTCAGGCAGCTCGTGACCTCGGACGACCTCGCACCTGCAACCGCCGTCCGATACCGCTCGCTCGAGCTGGTCGATCGCCCAGTCGACGGGCGCGGACGCGGCGCCGATGTCGACGAACACCCGCAGGCCCTCAGGACGGCCTCTCACCGCGCAGCGCCGCCCCGTCCCGCCCGCGGGCAGCGTGGTTCGTCAGCCCCGCCCAGGACGATCGCGCGGCGCCGCCACCCGTGCACCAGCCTCATCATCACTACTCCTTCACTGTCCGGGAGGGGCCTCGGGCGAGGCCGCCGCGGGCATTGAACCTTCCGCAGGCTCGAGGGCCCAGATCGCGACCTGGCACCTCATCGAACGATAGCCGCCTCCCTCAGGCGAGGTCGACCGCGGGGGCCGACAGCAGGGGCCACCACGGGATCGCTCCCGGCACGGAGAGGACCACCACTCCTAATGCGTACTGTGGATCGTGGCCTCGGTGGTGGGCGCGCTGGCGGCGACGGTGCGCACATCGCCGTGATGAGTGGGAGGGGCCCCGGCGAGCGGGTCCCCTGAACAATCTCAAGGAGACGCCTGGCAACGATGACGCGGCAACGGCCTCTGATCCCCTACGGAGCGGTCTACTTCCGCAAGTCGAATCCTCCACGCGGTGATTGGGAGCGGGACTACGCGCGAGCGCGGGCCGACGGCATGAACACCTTCCGCCACTGGTTCATGTGGTCCGCGATCGAGGTCGCGCCGGGCGTGTACGACTGGGAGGACTACGACCGCCAGCTGGACCTCGCCGCCGAGCACGGCCTCCAGACGATCATCGCCGAGCATGTGACGTTCGCTCCGGAGTGGGCGTTTCGGCGGTTCGCCGGCTGCGAGCTCCGGGACAGGCAGGGCAACAGGGCGGCGAGCACGGTGAGCGGCAGCAGCGCCATCGGGGGCCATCCCGGCCTCTGCTTGGATCACGCCCCGGTCATGGAGGCCGCGGAGCGGTTCCTGCGCGCTCTGGCCGGCCACTACAAGGACCATCCCGCTCTCGGCGGCTACGACCTCTGGAACGAGTGCAACATCCCGCAGCCCTACTGCTACTGCCAGGCCACGGCCGAGGAGTTCCGCAACTGGCTGCGCCGGCGCTACCGAACACTGGACGAACTCCGCCGGACGTGGATGCGCTACAGCCTGGAGGAGTGGGAGGACGTGCATCCGCCGGTGGACCGCAACGGCCACGCGGAGCTGCTCGACTGGCTCCAGTTCCGCATCGACCACGCCTACGAACGGCTGCGCTGGCGGGTCGGGATCATCCGCGACGTCGATCCGGACCGCCTGGTGACGGCGCACGGCATCGCCGCCAGCCTCACCCAGCTGGCGGAAAACGCCGCCGACGACTGGAGGGCGGCGGCCGAGGTCGACAGCTACGGGTTCACCTGGGTCGCGGCCCGCAAGGGCGGCGAGCCTCACAAGCAGTGGAGCACCGTGGACCTCGTCCGGGGCGCCTCCCGGGGGAAGCCCTTCTGGCACTCGGAGATGCAGGGCGGACCCCTGTGGCTGCAGCCCCAGGTGCTCGGCCGCCCGCGCGAGGACGGGCGCATCGCCACGGCCGAGGACGTCCGGCTCTGGACCATGGTGTCATTCGCGGGAGGCGTGAGAGGGATCCAGTGCGTGCGCTGGCGCCCGCTTCTGGACGGGCCCCTCTTCGGCGCCTTCGCCCTCTACGGCATGGCCGGCGAGCCGACCTCGCGATCGACGATGGCGAGCACGATCACGCGCTGGGCGAACGACCCGGCCCAGGCTCCGCTCTGGGCGGCGCGGCCGGTGCAGGGCGAGATCGGCATCCTGGTCGTGCCCGAATGCCAGCTGATGACGCACGTCCTGCACGGCGACACGGCGAGGTACAGCCGGGACGTGGGCGGCGTCCACCGCGCCTTCTTCGATCTGAACATCCAGGCCGACTACGTCCACCTCGACGACATCGGGCACTACCGGACCCTGTACCTCCCGCTGCCCCTGATGCTGACCGGCGAGATGGCCGAACGGCTGCGGACATGGGTGGCCGGGGGAGGCACCCTCATCAGCGAGGGCTGCCCAGGGTACTTCACCGACCATGGCCATGCCTGCGCCGAGCAGCCGGGGTCGGGCCTGGGCGAGCTGTTCGGCGTCCGCGAGGCCTCCGTCGAGTTCACCCCCGACCTGCTGGAGCGAGGCGTCGACCGGTTCGTCATGGGTGGAGAGGCGGTGGCCTGCGGTGTGTACCTGCAATCCTACGAGCCGGCGGGCGGGCGGACGCTGGGCACGTACGAGGACGGCCGAGTGGCCGTGGTCGAGCATCGCTTCGGATCCGGCCGGACCCTCCTCGTCGGAACCGGGGCGGGCGAGGGTTACCAGCTGTCCGACGGCCGCCGCGGACGGGAATGGTTCCGGTCCCTGCTCGACTGGGCCGGTGTCGAGCCGCATATCCGTGTCGGCGAATCCGGGCCGACCGCCCGGCTGCACCAGGATGAGGACCGCCTCTTCCTCTGGGTGACGAACCCGGCCACGCATCCCCGCACGGTGCGGTTGCGGATCGGGTCTTCGTGGAGTCCGCCGCGGAAGGAGCACGTGCACTGGGGCGATCCGGACCTGAGCGTTGACGGCAACGAGGTCACCCTTCGGGTCGAAGGCCAGGACGCGGTGATCGCGCGTCTGCGCTGAGGCCGGGCCGCGCGCGAGCCTGCAGCGGCCAGCCCGCTCCCCGCTCGGGGATCGGAGGACCGCGCTCGGGGGAGCCCGCGCCACCGGGGCCGGGCGGGGTGGGGGTGCCCCAACTCCGCCCGCTCGTTCGCGATCCGGCTGAGCACCCACCTCGAGAAGGTCCGGTCCAGCGGATCCTGGGCGGCGGACGCCCCGGAGAGGGCGGGACCTCGGGGTTGCCGGCTTGCGGAGCCTCCTCGGCGCAGCCCGCTCCTGCCACCAGAGGCCTCCTCGGCTCATGGCGGCGGAGGTGCGGGCGTGGCGGTCGGCAGTGGACTCGGCGTCCCGCCCGGACGTGGCGTCGGCGTCGACGTCGACCCGGCCGCGGCGGGAGCTCGGATCGCCGGCGAGGCGACCGGAGAGATCGGCGCTGCACTCTGGCCGGTCGGTGGCCGCGCCGGCGAAGCCGACACCGCCTGCCCGGTCTCAGTATCCGGAGGCCCCAGCAGGGCAGGATCCTCGGAGGTTGACTTCGACCGGCCGCCACCGTCACCCGCACGCGGCGTGCCGGGCATCGAGGAAGGCGGGGCTGTCGACGGAGTCATGACGTGACCCGCGCGAGGCAGGCTGGCTCCGG
This sequence comes from Candidatus Dormiibacterota bacterium, assembly GCA_036272915.1. Classification (GTDB taxonomy): domain Bacteria; phylum Chloroflexota; class Dormibacteria; order Dormibacterales; family Dormibacteraceae; genus DATAXV01. The sequence continues at coordinate 15,958 of DATAXV010000093.1, read as the reverse complement.
ATCGCACGTTCGCCGCCAGCATGACGCGGCCCGCCAACAGCAAGCTGGCCGCCCCGCACATCAGGAGCACGATCAGCGTCTGGCTGACTCGATGGAGCCCGAGGCCGAAGTAGAGACGCGGCAGCAGCGCCGCGGGCTTCTTGGTCGGCTTCTTGACGGGCTCGCGCACCCAGACCATGGGCAGCAGAGTCGCGCCGAGCACCACCGTCACTAGGGCTGCCCCTTCCCACCCGGTGGTGTAGTGACCGACCAGAACGATGTGCAGAAGGCCGAGCGCGACGACGGTGACGCCAGCGGTGCGATGGAGCGACCGCCAGCGTTTCGGGTTGAACCGGCCGCGCACCCACTTCCAGGAGAGGAGCACGAGCAGGACGAGCAGCGCCGCCGAGGCGACGGCCGCGCGAGCGCGCCAGGGCGCGATCAGCAGGTCGAGAAGGGGCAGGTAGCGCGCGGGATCGAGCACGAAGAGGATGGCCGGATGGGCGGCCAGGAGGATCAGTGCCAGATAGGTTCCGTAGCGATGCAGGCTGTGCACCGCCTTGGCGCCGAACAGCTCGTCGAGGGTCCTCGTTCGGGCATTGAGGATGAACTGCCAGGCCAGCATCAACAGGCCGACGTAACCGAGGCCGTCCGATACCGCTACGGCCAGCGGCTCCGAATTGTGGCCGTCGAAGATGATGGTCAGCGGCAGCAGGCTCAAGCCGAGCCAGGACCCGACGAGCGCGAAGGCTCGTCGGGTCATCTCTCCACCTACACCTTGACGCTCGTGTCGTACGAGGCCCCGATCACGACCCCGTTCGAGTCCGTGGTCAGGGTCACGGGCTGCTGAATGCCGAGGATCTGAAGGCAGTTCAGATTCACCAGCGTCGCGGAGAAACGAAACGCGAGGAAGTCGTAGAGCGTGTCCGCCTCCGCCGGGAATGGGGATGGAGCCGCACTCGTGTACGGCTGATCCAAGGCCAGCCTGGGCATGCCGGTGTCGATGAGGCTCGTGCAGTAGGGCCTGGTCCGGGCCTGGTTCAGGGACCAGAGGATCGACTGATCAACACCGATGCGATAGAGATTCAGCTTCCAGAGGTTCTCCTGCCCGTTCACCAGCACGAAGGGATCGTCGGCCGGGACCGTTGCCACCGGCGCGGGCTGGTCATAGGCCGCCATGATCTCGTTGGTGGCGTATGAGGCCCCGGTCTGCGTGCCGGTGGTGTCGGCGAGATCGGGGACTTCCCAGGGCGCGCAGCCGAGCGCCGCGTCAGCCTTGGTCAAGACGCCCTCGTCGGAGCCGTTGAACACCGTCGCGTCGCCGAGGGTGGCGCTGTTCTGGGGTTCGTCCTGCGCCGTCTGTCCGCCTGGCGTGACGATGTAGGAGGCGGTGGTGTTGTCGCTCTGATCCTGGTCGACGATCGAGAAGTCCCTCGCCGTCGGACAGGGCAGGCCATCGGAAGCCGTACCGAGAGCGGGCACCTGGATCTTGCGCATCCTGACCAGGGCGTCGACCTGACGGTAGAACCACCAGTCGCCGTCGTAGAAGGCGTTCTGGCTGAAGAGACTGTCGCCGACGCCCTGCGTGAAGGCCCCGGCGCCGGGTCCCACGAGCCGCAGCACGGTCCCGTTGTAGCCGGTGGCGATGTAGACGACGGCGTGGGCCGGGAGCTTGGGGACGACGGGAGCCGCCGCGGGAGTGGTTCCGGAGGTGACCACCAGCGGGTCGTAGACGCTCAGCGCGCCTGTGGCGGGATCGAGGATGGTGGCCTGAACGAACGCTGAGAAGTCGGGATCCGTTTCCGAACAGCCGTCGCCTTGCAGGCGATACGGCGTGGCCAAGCCTCCTGCCGAAGCTGGCGAACTCGGGGTCCAGAGGGTGCACTCCGCCGCCTGAGCGTCTGCCCGTCCCAGGCTCGCGGCCAGTCCCATGAGGACCAGCGCGCCCACGGCCGCCGCCGATAGGACTCGGCGTAACATCGGCCTGTCTACCTCCGTTGTAGCGGGTGGATGGCCCGTGCGATCCGGTTTGCCAACCTCGTGTGGTCGCACGGGCTCGTTCGTTCAACCTCAGCTCCCGCCCTGCCAGACGGCTGAGGTGTGCTCGGCGGTGGGGCCCGCGTGCGGCCGCCACCGACGCGGTCCGGCTCACGCTGCTGCTCAGCGCGACTACCGTGCCGCCGAGGGAGCAAACCCTCCGGAAGCCGAACCCAGCGGTCTTCCCGAGGAGCACGTTGCCCGTTCCGGTCGAACCCGTGCCGATACCGGAGACAGAACGGGCCACCACGGGACTGGCCGCTGTGGGCGAGACGGGCTGAGCTGCCGGCGATCACGGAGATCACCGTCCAGCCACCGGGGCCGGGCGGCGCAACCGTGGTAACCGGATGTCTACAGGGCGCCTCATGGCTACCTTGGGCCGGGTCGCGGCGGCCGGCAATCGGCCGAGTCAGTGCTCGGCCGGCGCGGAACTCACTGCGATCGGAACTGTCGGGCCCTCGCCCCCCTCTTTGACGAACGGCACCAGGGGACACGCGGTCGCACATGCCTTGCCGGTGCGGCCGTAGGGCGCGGCGCCACCTATCGGCGCGGTGGCGATCGGAAGCGACCAATCGCTCCCCGGCCAATGCTCTGTTCCCCTGGAGCGGGGCAGCGGACGCTACCCGGCTGGCTTCGGCGGCTACCCCTAATCGCCGAACCAGGCCGCTACCTTAGCACCTGCGGGAGCAATGACACAATGGCAAATGAACTTTGCTTGGCCGTGGCGCAATATGCGCGCAACATCTACCTCGTTCGATGGACGTCACCGCGCATCGGGTGTGCAGTTGGTCACTTGACGATGGCTGCCACAGGCGCCCAACTCACTGCATCGACGACGACTCGGTGGCCGATCGGCGTGGGAAGAACCGTGGTCACGTGACGCTCGTGGTGGATCTCAGCCTCACGCCAGCTCAGTGCCGGCTCACCGCGGGTCTGCACATCGATGGCCACGGCGATAGCGGTACTGGATGCCGCAACTCGCATGCTGTAGCCAGCGGTGCCGGGCCCAGTGCCGGCCTTCGCCCCAAAGAGATCCACGGTGAGAGTCCGCTCATCGGAACTGAGCCGGGCAAGTACGAAGGATGGTAGTGGAGAAGATCTTCGCACCGAGAATATGGCCGGGGCGGCGATCGCCAGCACCGGGGCCGCGCCACGGGCGCCTTCGAACGAGAACAGCCAGGCGGGCAATGGCCGCGGTCCGCGGTCGGTGAGGAAATCGGCCGTGGCAAGTTGCACGAGGGTGACCTGGAGCGGCCCGCTGATGGGCGGACCCTTCCCGCCCAACATCCGGAGGGTGCTCAATGCCTCGGCGGGACCGATCAGAGGACCTCCGCCGGTCTCGCATCCGGGCTGAAACCAAGATACGTCCGAAGGGCAGCCAGAGCGTGGGCCTCGCCCAGGCGGCGACGGATGCGCATCATGTCAACCACTGTCCGAGCCGCCGAGTAGACGCGGACCGCCTCTCCAGGAGCTGCTTCGATTGGTTCCACGCCCTCTTCGAAGGTCCTCGCATCGAACAGGAACGATTCCACCGGCGGGAAATCGATGTGCGGTCGCCGGGAACGCCGCGGCACCGCGATCTGAACCGCGGCCGACAATTCGTCGGTTAGAGCCCAGACGCTCAACGCGGAGACGAGGCAGATGACCGCGACTGGCGCGCGTCGGCTCACGGCGAGAAGGTCGGGATGGGTAGGGGTCGGAGCGTCAGACCAGCGATACACGCCGCGCGAGAGCGGCACAACGTCGTCCCGATCGCGCAGCCCGCGCAGGACGCGTGGATGAAGGCCAGCCAGGCTGGCCGCAGATACGAAGAAAGCCTCCCCGTCGGGACGGCTCGTGAGGGTCAGGGTCCGTTGCGCGGGTAAGGCTCAGATCTACAACCTTCGGGTTATGAGCGGAACAGTCACAATCCCGCTCCGCCCTACATCATGTCGTCACGCGCCGATCCTGAACTCTCAGCAGTGGTCGTCGGCGGAAGTCGGTAACCAGGCCGAGGGGTCACCAAGGTAGAGTCCGCATGCGCAGTCGAGGGCCTCCTGAGGTTCGCCAATGGGCGTGCCGCTGGGCAGCATCGAGCCCTGGTATCGGTTGCCGGCGCCGGAGTAGAAGGCGAACCCCCATAGGCTGGCGGAGCCGCTATAGCGGAGCCGGCACAGGGGCAACACCTCGCCGTCCGGCAGAACCCCATCCACATAGGCGAAGGAGGTGCGGAAGCGAACTCGAACATCGGCCAGCTGCGGCCAGCGCTCACGCTGGCGCCGCACCAGCCGTTGGCGGAGTGAGGACTGGGTGCTCTCGGGGATGCGCGTCATGTAATCCTCTCCGGCGAACCTGCGTTCGACTGCCTGTTCATGACGACTCTCACCACCGCCTCGCATGTATCTTCGCCTACTCGACTCGCTGCCATCACTGGTCGAGTTCCGCGAGAAGGTACAGGTGCCGGTCCTCGGTCGGGGCGAGGAAGCCGTCCACCGCAAGCATCCACGGGGCGCCGAGCGGGGTGGCGCAACGCATGTGGCGTTTGCCCGCGCATCGTCTGCCGCTCAAAGCTGGTGCCAGCGGCTTCGTCGGGGACCGTCGAGGGGTGATTACTGGACATAAGGCTCGCGTTTGGGCGGAGGCCGAAGGCTGCTGGGTGCGGGGCCCCGTGGGCCGCTGGGTCACTCGGACGTCAAGGCCCGCTACGCCCCACTGGCCATCTGGCTCGATACTCCTCCATGTCGATCACACGCCCCGTCATCCGCGCCTCCTCCGCTGCGAATGCCATAAGGTGACTCTCGAGCGACTCCGCCCCACTCGTAGAGATGGGCGAGTGATCGTCAAGTGTCGCCGCAACGAAGGCGGCCACGAGTCCTTCGTCGCCACCTCCGTGAGATCCTGACATAATCGTCGGGCTTATTGTCTCCGCCTCGCCGGTCCCGTGGTCATGGACGATTAGTTGATTCCGTGCTTGGCTGGCGACGAGGGTAGCTTGAAGCCCATCAATGCGTAAAGTCCTGCCCTCTACGTGAGATGCACCCTGCATGGTGAGGCTGACCGCTGGCCCGTCCTGGAAGTCAACGATGACGACTTGATGATCGACAGCGTCGTTATCGGAACGGAAGACACAACGCCCATAGGGACCATGTTGAAGATCTGCCAAGCTTATCGCGCCCCAGCGACGACTGCCAAGGTACTGTCGTGGCGAGTAATACAAACAGTCCTGCTCAATAGGACATCCGTCGGTGCATCGTTCCGGAATAGCTGGATCGGCGTGCTTCGATTGAAAGTGGCGAAGGCTTCCAAACGATGCTATGCGACTGGGTACCCGGTCTACAATCCACAATATCTGGTCCATGTCATGCGTACACTTGGACACTATCATTGGAGTCGAAGTAGCAGAGTTCGACCAGCGGCCTCGTATGTAGCTGTGGGCGAAGTGGAGGTAGGAGAGATTCTCACGCCAGTCCAGGGAAACCATTTCACCCAAGCGACCGGACCGGACCAAGTCGTGGACAGCCCGGAAGAATGGGGCGTAGCGCAACTCGTGCGAGATCTGGAGAAGCCTCCCGGCATCAGCGGCCGCCTGGACCAGGCGGACACAATCAGCTGGAGTGGCGGCTATTGGCTTTTCGAGCAGAACGTGGTAGCCATGGCCGAGCAGACCCTTGGTACTCGGTAGATGGTCGCCATCCATCGTGGCATTGATGGCAGCGGAGGCGAGCTGAGGCTGCCCCAGCAACTCCTCCCAATTTCCGAACCTGTGGCTGGGGGGTATACCGTGGTCCTCTCCAAAGCGAGATCTCCTGCGTTCGTCCGGCTCGGCCACTGCCACGAATCGCAGGTCCTCCGGGTGGGAGAGTGCATAAGCTCCGTAGGCGCCAAAGCCACGGGCACCAGCTCCAACTAGAACGGCATCGACGGGCAAGGGTCCCTCCTTCACCTCTAGTCGATCACACGCACGGTATCCGAAGATTAAGACGGCATCGGGCTGGCGATCGATGCGGGGCAACCGCGCTTACGCGGTCCCAGCCACGGCCTCTCGATACCACTGATCGAGATTGACCACTAGACCGGTCGCCGCCGACATCCCTAATCCTCCCCGGGCCTCCCCGGGTTTGAGCTCGCGCAGCCAGGCCGCAAAACGGAGTATCCCCTGCATGTCTGTCCTCCACTCGCCGTCGCCAGGCGTTTGTTTGCCCATTTGTTTGCCGGTCGCCGTCGCGATACATGGCTCGCCCCGGTACCTGAGGGGATCCAGGTGAAGTTCATCTGCCCCTGCGCACCGGTGAGGGGCGCGCGCCGACGCCCGGCTCCGGCCAGGTCTCCTGTTCCAACCTCGCGAGAGGTGGTCGCGCTTCTCGAGGGCCCTGTCCGCCAACAGCTCGGAGCGGGTCGCAAGGCTCATTGGAGAGCCCAGCGGAGGCGACATGGACACATTGTCGCATCGAATGAAACTCTACATATCTAGACCATTGCGATGTAGCATTGCATACATGCCCAACCCGCCCACCAAGCGACTGCGGTCGCTTGGCGCCGTGTTCCGAGCCGACGAAGCGCGGCGTGCTGGCGTGTCCTGGAGAGACCTCTATCGTGCTCGTGATGAGGGCGTGCTGCTTGAGCTCTCCAGAGGCGTGTATCAACTTCGGGAGGCGGCAGGAGTCGACCAGCTTGATTTCGTGGTCGTTTGCGCTCGGGCGCCAAGGGCCATGGTATGCCTGGGCTCGGCGTTGACCTATTGGGACCTTACCGACGACATCCCGCCCTGGGTTGACATCGCGGTCCCGGTGGGTTCACATCGGCCGAGGATCGACTACCCGCCGGTCCTGGTCCATGTGTTCCATGCGTCCACATTCGATCTGGGCCGGGTGGAGGTGGAGGTCGCACCGGGTGCTCGGTTTGCGATCACCGACCCGGAGCGGACAGTTGTAGACGCGTTTCGAATGCGTCACGGACTCGGGGGGGACGTCGGCCCCGCTGCCCTGCGTCGTTACTTGAGGGGTACCCATCCCAGCCCGGCACGAGTGCTGGAGCTCGCCTCCGCGCTGCGGGTACGGTCGCGCGTGCTGGCTGCTCTTCGGATGCTCCAGGAGTGAGTCGGCCATCTCGTGCAACTCGATCGGGCCAGGTCTATCTCGATCTACAAGAACTCGCCCGGCGTGGCCACCGGCCAATGCAGGAGGTGGTAGTCCTATACGTGCACGAGCGGTTCCTCTATCGCCTCAGTATCTCTCCCTACCGGAGACGGCTGATCCTGAAGGGCGGCATGCTGCTGGCCGCTCTCGACAGCCGACGTCCAACCGCGGACATCGATCTCCTAGCCAGAGGCGTGCCCAACGATCGGGAACGGGTGGCCGGGGTAGTGGCCGAGATCCTCGCGGTCGTGACCGAAGACGGGGTGGCCTTTGACGGCCGCCGGATGACTGCACGGGTTATTCGTGACCAAGAACTGTACGCGGGTGTTCGCCTCTCGATCCCGACCCGAGTCGATCGCGCCGAGGCCGTACTCCGGATCGACGTGAACGTCGGCGATCCGGTTACCCCCGGACCGGTGGAGATCATCTACCCGGCCCTACTCGAAGCGCCTATCCACCTGCTCGGCTACCCACTGGCGACGATTCTTGCCGAGAAGGTGGTGACGATGATCGATCGCGGCGGCGCTACGACCCGGGAGCGAGATTTCGCCGACGTCCTCCTTCTGTCTCGCCGTCATCCGATGCACGCGACCGAGCTACTCCCCGCGCTCGAGGCGACGGCCGAGCATCGCCAGAGCACGCTGCGACCGCTGGCCGGACTGCTCAATGGCCTCGGTCCCGGCCGGCAACGATTCTGGAGTGCGTACCTAGAAAGAAGCGGGCTGGCCGGCGAGCTTCCTCACTCATACTCGGAAGGAATCGGAGAGGTCATGCGTTTCGCCGACCCACTTCTGAATGGCGAAGTCGTCCATAGCATCTGGGATCCGATCGCTCGCACTTGGCGGCGTCGAACTCGGTGACTGCCCGGTTCAGTCACGGGTCAGGCGTGTCGCACAAGGTCGGACAGCAACAGGTTGATGACTCTCTCCTCCGGCACCGCAACGCCGGCCGCCAGCACCGCTCGGGCGAGCGCCGGATCCATTGGAGCCGCCGACGCCGGTGGCCGGAGCGTGGTGATCGCTCGTTGGACGCCCCTCGTACGCGGCCTCGCCCCTTCTTGGTCTGGAACTACTGAAGATTCTTGCGCTCGAACTCCTCGGCCGACGCGTAGTGGGCACCGTGATTCTGGTGGCGATCGATCAGTCCCCAACCCCGCAGGGCTGTTCGAGCATGTTGGTGAGGTCGGCCTCGGACAGCGGCAGGTACCACCCCGAATCCCCGGAGCCCGGCCACACGCAGGTCCGCGCGCTCCGTCGTGGTGAAAATGTTTGCCGTGTGCAGGAAAAAAGAACGGCCGCCTCAATGGGCGGCCGACTTGAGTTCAATTGGTTGCGCGGGTAGGACTCGAACCTACAACCTTCGGGTTATGAGCCCGACGAGCTGCCGTTGCTCCACCGCGCACCCAGGAGTATACCCTCGGCGGTCTCCCGGATGCGGATCAGCCCTGGGCGCCGGTGAACCAGTCCCAGAGCTGGGTCAACGGATTGGCGCTCACGCTGTGGCCGGGCCAGGCGATCGTCGGCGCCGGCGTCGGAGCCGCGATCACGTAGACCTTCTCCCCCGGCCGCTGGTAGCCGTCGTTGCGCGCGTCCTCCTCGGCGGTCGAGCCCGAGGAGACACCGTCGATGTTGCGCTGGTACTGCTCGTTGGAGGCCTGAATCGACGCGTTCTGCTGGCGCAGCTGACCGATCTGCTGATTGAGCTGATGCGTCAGTCCCACCTCCTGGACCAGCGACCAGCCCATCCAGATGGCGGCGGCGACGATGACCAGGAAGAGGATGGTCTCGCGGGTGAGCGGAAGCGTCCGCGTCCACCGCGCGAACGACGCGGCAAAAGTCGGTTTTCGATGACGCATGCGGGATGAGTGCTCCGACGTTGAGTGAGTTGTAGTGATACCGCTAGTGACGGACTATAACACCACTCCACTCGAAATCCATGAGCAGTGTGCTGGACCCATTTCAGGGCTGAGGCACTGCCTCTTCGGCCGCCGCCTGCCAGCGTTCGCGCACCTGCTCAGGGCTCAGATCCCGATAGGAGACGCCCTCCTCTGCAACCCGCCTGTCCATCCTCGCGAACTGCGCCCGGTAGTGCTGCCCGGCCGACCGCAGGGCGTCCTCGGCGTTGACCCGACGCGCCCGGGCCAGCGAGACGACGGCCATCAGCAGCTCACCGACGGCGTCGAACGAGGCGTCTCCGGTCGGCCCCTCCGCCACCTCTCGAGCGTTCCGCGCGATCTCGTCGACGAGGCCCTCGGGCTCGGTGGGATCGAAGCCGACGCGGGCTCCACGCTTCTGCATGTTCAGGGTCCAGGCCAGCGCCGGCAGGTTGGTCGGGACCCGGTCGAGCACCGTCTGGTCGGTCTTCCCCTGCTTCGCCGCCTCCTCCGCCTTCTGCTGCTCCCAGTTGCGCAGGACCTCGGCGGCGCTGCGGACCTCGGTGTCGCCGAAGACGTGCGGGTGGCGCGAGACCATCTTGGCCGCGGCCGTCTCCGACACCTCGGCGGCGTCGAAACGCCCCTGCTCCTCGGCGACGGCCGAGTGCATGGCGACCTGCAGCAGCACGTCGCCCAGCTCCTCCCGCATCTTCTCGTCGCTGCCGGCGGTGTCGATCACCTCGAGCAGCTCGTAGGTCTCCTCGAGCAGGTAGGGGCGGAGGGACTCGTGGGTCTGCTCCCGGTCCCAGGGACAGCCGTCGGGTGCGCGCAGGCGGCGGGCGATGGCGAAGATCGCCTCGACGCCGTCGGGATAGGGCCGGTTCTTCGGGTCAGGGTCAGGCATCACCGCTCAGTCTCGCAAACTCCCTGGAGGCGGGGTCCTTGTACAGCTCGGCCATGGCATCGAGCAGCCGCATCAACTCCGACTGCCAGCCATCGCCCTGGCGGCGGAGGAGGAGCCGGTTGGGGCGGACGCGCAGGCGGCCGGAGAAGAGCTGCTCCAGCTCGCTGACGTCGAGCACCCGGTCGGGATCGACGCGGATCGAGATGTCCTGGCCGTCGGCGACCACCGAGCGAAGGCCCAGGGCCCGGCCCTTGAGCTTCACCTGGAGCGAGTAGACGAGGTTGCCGAGCTGCGCCGGCGGCGGTCCGTAGCGGTCCCGCAGCGAGCGCAGCACGCCCTCCAGCTCCTGCTCGTCCTCGGCCGCCGCGAGCTGCCGGTAGGCGCCCAGGCGCAGGCGCTCGTCGCGGATGTAGGAGCGGGGGACGAAGTGGTCGAGGGGCAGGTCGAGGTTCATGTCCGGGGTGGTGAGGACGTCGGTGACGGCATCCTCCTCCTCGCCGGTGCGGAGCTTGGCCACCGCCTGCTGCAGCATCTGCAGGTACATCTCGAAGCCGACCGACGCGATCGTGCCGTGCTGCTCGGCGCCGAGCAGGTTGCCGGCGCCGCGGATCTCCAGGTCCCGCAGCGCGATCTTGAAGCCCTGGCCGAGCTCATGCAGCCCCTGCATCACGTCCAGACGCTTGTCGGCGGCCTCGGTCAGCGAGCGCTTGGGGTCGTAGAGGAGGTACGCGTAGGCGCGCTTGCCCGACCGGCCGACGCGTCCTCGCAGCTGGTAGAGCTGCGACAGCCCGAACATCTCCGCGCGCTCGATGAGGAGCGTGTTGGTGTTGGGGATGTCCAGGCCCGACTCGATGATCGTCGTGCAGACGAGGACGTCGTAGGCGTGGGAGGCGAAGTCGACCATGACCCGGGCCAGGTCCTGCTCGTCCATCTGTCCGTGACCGATCACGACCCGGGCCCTGGGGACGAGCCTGCCGATGCGCTCGGCCGCCTTGTTGATGGTGCGGACCCGGTTGTGCAGGTAGTAGATCTGGCCGCCGCGGTCGAGCTCGCGCTCGATCACCTCCTTGACCAGCTCGTCGTCGTCGGTGGTGACGTAGGTCTTGATCGGCTGGCGATCCTCGGGCGGGGTCTGGATGACGCTCATGTCGCGGATGTTGGTCAGCGCCATGTGCATCGTCCGCGGGATCGGGGTGGCGGAGAGCGAGAGCACGTCGAGGTTGCTCCGCATCCGCTTCAGCCGCTCCTTCTGCATGACCCCGAAGCGCTGCTCCTCGTCGATGACCAGCAGCCCCAGCTTCTTGAAGCGCACGTCCTTCTGGATCAGCCGGTGGGTGCCGATGACGATGTCGACCGCGCCCGCCTTGAGGCCGGCGATGGTGTGGGCCTGCTCCTCGTCGGTGCGGAACCGGGACAGGACCTCGACCTTGACCGGGTGCCTGGCCAGGCGCTGGCTGAAGACCTGGTAGTGCTGCTGGACGAGGACCGTGGTCGGCGCCAGCAGCGCCACCTGGCGGCCGCCCATGACCGCCTTGAAGGCGGCGCGGAGGGCGATCTCGGTCTTGCCGAAGCCGACGTCGCCGCAGAGCAGCCGGTCCATCGGCCGGTCCGACTCCATGTCGGCCTTGATCTCGGCCAGGGCGCGGAGCTGGTCCGGCGTCTCCTCGTAGGCGAAGGACTCCTCCAGCTCCGACTGCCAGGGGGTGTCGGGCCCGAAGGCGAAGCCCGACTTGGCGGCGCGCCGCGCGTAGATGCGAAGCAGCTCGTCGGCGACGTCCTCGGCGTTCTTCCGGGCACGCGCCCGAGCCCGCTCCCAGTCGCCGCTGCCGAGGCGGTGGACGGGCGCGCGCTCCTCGCCGCCACCCAGGTATTTCTGGACGCGGTCGAGGCTCTCGACCGGGACGAAGAGCTTGTCGCCCTCGGCGTACTCCAGCTCCAGGTACTCCCGATCGACCCGCTCGCCGGAGTCGGGGTCGGTTGTCTCGAGCAGGCGCATGCCGGTGAAGCGGGCGACGCCGTGGTCGACGTGGACGACCAGTTCGCCGGCCTGGAACTCGAGCTGGACCGCCGCCTCGGCCCTGCCACCGCGCCGTGAGACGCGGGGCGCGGGGCGGCGGATGCGGCCGAAGAGTTCGGCGTCGGTGAGCAGGGTGATGCCGCGTTCGGCGCTGAGCACACCACCGGCCAGGTCCTGGTCCGCCCACCAGAGGCCGGGCTCCGGCTCCCAATCGAGATCGAGGTCAGCCTCCCGCAGGGTCCGCTCCACCTTGACCTCGGCCAGGGCCGCCTCCAGGCGCTCGCGCTGCTCGGTGGCGACGATCACCGTCCCCTCGGCGGCACCGGCGACCGCGGCCAGGGCCGAGGGCCTTCCGACCAGCGGGTCCACGTCATGGAAGCCGAGATCGGTGCCCCCGTCGAGCTCGCCGACGGAGGCGATGAGGAGGGGATGGCCGCCCTGGCCGAGACGCAGCCGCTGCATCGGCACCAGCGGCGGGATGAAGCCGCGGGGCAGCTCCCCGTCCCTGGCCTCGGCGGCGGCCAGCATCTCCGCCTCCTGCTCGATCTCGCCGGCGGCCGCGTACTGCCGGTCGGGCTCGAGGTCGACGATCAGCGCGTTCTCGGGCAGATGGTCGAGGAGGGAGGGCAGCGAACCCTCGAGGTAGGCGGAGTAGAGCTCGATACCGGGGAAGGCGCTGCCCTCGGCCAGCTTCTCCAGATCCTCCTCCCACTCCTCGCGCACGTCCTGCCGGAGGGCGTCGATCCCGGTCTCCCGGCGGATGCGGGCGACCGCCGTCTGGCCGCGCTCGGGGCCGAGCAGGAGCTCGCGCCCGGGCCGGACCGTGATGCGCGGCGCGTTCATCACCGACCGCTGGTTCTCGGGGTCGTAGATGCGGAGCGTGTCCACCTCGTCGCCGAAGAACTCGGCGCGCACCGGCATCCGAGCCCCGGCCGGGAAGACGTCGAGGATGCCGCCGCGAAGGGCGAACTGCCCGGGCGCCTCGGCCAGCGCCTCGCGCGTGTAGCCGAGCTCGACCAGCCGCCGGACCATCCGCGTCGGGTCCTCCTGGAGGCCGGGGGCCAGCACAACGGTGGCCGCCGCAAGGTCCGCCGCCGAGATCGTCGCCCTGGTCATGGCCCGGCGCGAGGAGACGATCAGGGCCGGCTCCTCGGCGCTCCCGGCCAGGGCGGCCAGCGCCTCCAGCCGGTGGGACACGGCGACGTCGAAGGCGGGCGGCCGGTCGAGGGGGTTGACCGTCACCTCGGCGAAGAGGGAGGCGGCCGGGGTGCCGCCCAGCCAGGGGCGCACCTCCTGAAGGAATCGCTCAGGGGCGGGGCAAAGGACCAGCACCGACCGGCCCGCCTCGCTGGCGGTCCGGGCCACCGCCGCCACCACCAGCGGCCAGGCGGTGTGGGGCAGCGCCGACGCCCGGAGCTCGCCCCTCGGCGACTGCGTCCAGCGATCGAGGTCGCCCTCCAGGATCCGTGAGGACAGCGTCATGGCAGCCCCTCCCCCAGCGAGCCCGAGCGGTTGTAGACGTTCATGGCCTGATCGACACCGTCGCGCAGGGCCATCTCCAGGGCGTCGGCGACCCCGTGCGTGACCCGCTCCACGATCTCCCGCTCGGCCGGCGTGAAGCGCGCCAGCACCCACCGGATCCCGGCCTCGGCGCCGGGCCGGGGCGGCTTGTCGACGCCGACCCGGAAGCGGACGAAGGCGTCGGAGCCCAGCGACGACATGACCGAGCGGATCCCGTTGTGTCCGGCGGCCGAACCGCCGACCTTGATCCGGAGCCGGCCCAGCGGCAGGTCGAGCTCGTCGTGCACGACCCAGACGTTCTCGATCCCGCCCTCGACGCCGAGGTCGCGGCGGGCGGAGGCGACGGCCTGGCCGGAGAGGTTCATGAAGGTCTGCGGCTCGATCAGCCAGACGCGACGTCCGTCGACCTGGGTCTGGGCGACGCGGGAGCGCCAGCGCTTGCGGTCGAGGCCGACGTTGAGCCTGCGGGCGAGCAGGTCGAGACAGGCCCAGCCGAGGTTGTGGCGGGTCCCTGCGTACTCGGACCCGGGATTTCCGAGCCCGACGATGAAGAGGTCCTGGGGGGAGGTCAACTCTGAGCCATGGGCATGCTGCTGCCCGCGGCTATGCCGCGAGCGGTCCCGACAAGTGTACCCAGGGGCGGCGGCCGGCCATGCCGGCCGCGCTCATTCGACGGCGTCGAGCCGGTGCGAGGAGGGCTGCAGGCCGGATCGGGCCAGGCAGGCCAGCGTCAGCGCCGTCATCTCCCGCTCCTCGTCGGGGTCGGCGTGGTCCCAGCCGAGGAGGTGGAGCAGGCCGTGGACGGAGAGCACCCCCGCCTCGACCTCGGGCGCGTGCCCATAGCCCCCGGCCTGGCGGATCACTGCCGCCCAGGAGAGAGCGAGGTCGCCCAGATACCCGTCGAGGGCGGCGCTGCCGCTGGGGAAGGAGAGCACGTCGGTGACGTGGTCCTCACCCAGGAAGTCGAGGTTGAGGCGGTGCAGCTCGCGGTCGGAGGCGACGCGGACGGTCAGCCCCGGAACGCGCTCCCCGCAGAGCTCGACGGTGCGCTCCCCGACCCGCGGCTCCGCCATCGCCGCGCGCAGCACGTCACGCACAAACGAGGGCGCGAGCGGAGCCTTGACGGCCTTCACGACCGTCACCTGGAGATCATTCACGGCATCGATGGCCGGTCAGAACCGAGAATGGTGCGAGCCATGAACGGCACCATCTCAATGCTCGGCTTCTTCCACGGACGTCTCGCCATCGCCCTGCTCCTCTTCGCCTTCGCTCTCGCCGTGTGGGGCACGGTCGCCTACGTGATCCGCCGGCGGGTCAGCCCTGGCTACCGCTCCAGCTTCCTGATCATGATCGGCCTGACCGCGGTGCAGGGCCTGCTCGGCCTGGCCGCCCTCATCCTGGGCGGCCGCCCTCACGAGATCCTGCACGTCGTCTACGGCATCTTCGCGGTGCTCTTCCTGCCCGCGATCTTCTTCTGGGTGTCGAGGGGCGGCGAGTCGAAAGACGCGCTGGCGCGCGAGGCCCTCTTCATGACCATCGCCTCCTGGGTGGTCGCGGTCGCCTACGTGCGCGGCTTCATGACGGGGTCCTGACCAGGGCCTCCATGTACTCGGCCAGACCCTCGCGCCAGTCGCGCAGGGGCTCGGTGCGGTGGGAGCGGAGGCAGCCGTTGAGCGGCCTCGGCGCGGCGGTGGCGAAGTCGGCGCTTGCCGCCCGCCCCACCTCGGGCGTGAGCCCGGAGAGCCGGAGCGCCTCCACCGCCAGCTCCCAGTAGGAGCATTCGCCGCCGGCGACGAGGTGGACGACGCCGGTCATGCCGGACTCCGCCAGCCGGTGGGAGCCGGCGGCCAGGTCCCGGGTGAAGGTCGGATTGAGGCGCTGGTCGGCGACCACCTTGAGGGGCTGGCCGGCCCTGGCCCGGGCCAGGATCCGCTCCGGGAAGCTGCCCCCCTTGATCGCCGAGCCCTGCAGACCGAACAGACCCGACGAGCGGATCACCAGCGCCGACGGCATCAGCGCCAGGACGCGCTCCTCACCCTCGAGCTTGGAGCGGCCGTAGCGGGAGCGCGGGTTGGGCCGATCGTCCTCGTCGTAGGGCTCTGCCGCGTCGCCATCGAAGACGTAGTTGGTCGAGAAGTGGACCAGCCGAGCACCGATCTCGAGGCAGCCCCTGGCCAGGTTCTCCGGACCCGCCGCGTTGACGGCGATGGCGGGCTCGGGATCCTGCTCGGCGGCGTCGACGGCGTTGTAGGCGGCGCAGTTGTAGACGACCTCGGGCCGGACCTCGGCCAGGTGCCGCCGCACCAGCACCTCGTCGTCGATGGGGAGCTGCTCTCGACCGAGGGCGGTCGCGTCGGGGATGAGGCGGGCCAGGTCGCGGCCGAGCTGGCCCTGGGCGCCGGTGATCAGTGCGGGCATGGCGCTTATGGTTTCACACCGCCCCCGCCCCTCTCGACCCGGCGCGCCGGTCAGCCGTCGTGGTCGTCTATCACGCAGAACTCGTTGCCGTCGGG
>DATAXV010000092.1:0-17115 GCA_036272915.1 Candidatus Dormiibacterota bacterium | reverse complement strand
GGACGCTCCCGGGCGCTCGCTGATCCTGAACACGGGGCTGCCCGAGAGCCTCACGCCGCTGCCCTTCGCCGTCGCCGGCCAGCTGCTGGCCCTGCGTCTGGCCCTGGCGCGCGGCCTCGACCCCGACCGTCCCCGTGGGCTGCGGAAGGTCACGATCACCAACTGACCTCCCGCCCGGCCCGCCCGGGTGCGCGGGATTCGCGACGAGGGACGTCCGGGAGGCCCCCGCTCGGCGGAGCGCTCACCTGCCGGCGGTCACGACCTCGCGCTCGTCATCGACGATCCGGCCCAGCACCACGTCGTTGAAGAGGTCCGGGGAGAGCGCGCCCGACATTGCCTGGACCGAGCGGTGCGCGGCATCGGGATCGGTGCCGTGGCCGGCGATGAGGCCGCGATGACAGTCGTTCACCCGGTCGATGTCGGCGGCCGAGAACTCGGGATGGAACTGACAGCCGAAGATCCGCCGCCCGTGGCTGAAGGCCTTGAACGGCGGTGTGGGCGTTGCCCCACTCGATGCGTGCCCCGTCCACGGTCGCGAGCGCGGGTGAGATCGCCTGCTAGTGGTAGGCGGGCACGACCCGACGAGCCCCGTCGTCGCCGCACCTCCGCACCATGGTCAGGCCGACCTCGATCGTGGCCGCGTCCACGATCGAGCCGGGACGCAGCGCCTCGGCCAGGATCTGCGATCCGAGACAGGTCCCGATCACCGCGTAGCCGCCTCGCTCGGCACCGGCGACCAGCCGGCGCGCGGTGTCGACGGCCGCGCGCATCCAGGCCGCGCCGGCGCTGACCGAGGTCCCCCCGCCCGTCAGCACGTGGGCCAGCGCCGGCTCGAGCACGAGGGGCGCCATCGCCACCAGACTCCGGCGCGCGACTCGAAGGCCGGCGCCACGAGCCGCTCCTCGATCCGAACGCCGTAGTCGATGTCGTCGTAGAGGTGGCCGTCGGGCACGTGGAGGAGTACGTCCATGTCGGACGGCAGTTTGACGGCGCCCCGGGGTGAATCGTCACAACTTCGCGGGCGATGCTTAGAGGAGCGTGTCGCGGCCTGGGGAGGGGGCCGGCCACGGCCATCGACCACGATCGTCACCGCCGAGGCCTCTGGCTGGATTTAGTGGTTGCGCAAACGATCTCGTAGAATCGCTGTCAGGGATGGGCGCCGACCACGACCACGCCGATCACCGGCACTCGGTCCACCACCACCATCATCAGGTGGGTCCGGGGGCCGACCGCCGCCGGTTGGCGATCGCGCTCGCCCTGATCCTCGCCTTCATGGTCGCCGAGGTCGTCGCCGGGCTCCTCGCCCACTCGCTGGCCCTGCTCTCGGACGCCGGCCACATGGTCACCGACGCCGCCGCCCTCGTCCTCTCCATGGTCAGCATCGGGCTGGCCGCCCGTCCTCCCGCCGGCGGCCTCACCTACGGGCTCCGGCGGGCGGAGATCCTCTCCGCCCTGGCCAACGGCGTGACCCTCTTCGTGATCGCCGCGGTGGTCCTGATCGAGGCCGTCTACCGGCTGGTCCATCCGCCCTCGGTGGATGGCGGGCCGATGCTGATCGTGGCCCTGGCCGGGGTCGGCGTGAACCTGGTCGCCACCTGGCAGCTGGCCAAGGCGGAGCGGCGCAGCCTCAACCTGCGGGCCAGCTACCAGCACATCCTGACCGACCTCTACGCGTTCATCGGCACCGCCCTGGCCGCGGTCGTGATCCTGGTCTCCGGCTTCGACCGGGCCGACGCCATCGCCTCGATCCTGGTCGCCGCCCTGATGCTGCGGGCGGGCTACGGGCTGGTGCGCGACGCGACCCGGGTGCTGCTCGAGGCGGCCCCCGAGGGCATGAGCGTTCCCGAGGTCAGCACCGTGCTCGCCACCCATCCCCTGGTCGTCAACGTCCACGACTTCCACCTCTGGGAGATCACCTCGGGCATGCCCGCGCTCTCCGCCCACGTCATGGTCCGCGCCAACGAGGACTGCCACGAGGTCAGGCGGGAGCTGGAGCAGACCCTCCGGCACCGCTTCGGCATCGACCACACCACGCTCCAGGTCGACCACGTCGGCGATGCCGCCGGCCCGCGCCTGCTCGAGGTCCAGCCGCTGGGCCGTGACCACCATCAGGATCCGGCGGGATGACGGCCCGCGAACGCGACCAGGGGCCGGCCGAGACCTGCCAGGTCCGCTCCGTCAACCGCGGGGACGTCTCCCGGGTTCGCGGCCGGCTGCTCGCCACCGAGGTCTACGCCGATCTGGCCGCGCTGTTCGCCGCTTTGGGCGACCCGACCCGGGCCCGGATCGTCCACGTCCTCCTCAGCCAGGAGATGTGCACCTGCGACGTGGCCGCCGCGATCGGGCTGACCGAGTCAGCGGTGTCGCAGCACCTGCGGCTGCTGCGCAACCTCCGCCTGGTCAAGAACCGCCGGGCGGGCAAGGTCGTCTACTACAGCCTCGATGACGAGCACGTCGCCCAGCTGGTCCGGATCGGCCTCGTCCACCTCGGCCACGACGGTGGCCTGATTCCCGTGTCGCCGCAGCGGGCGACGACGCCCGCATGAACTCCCCGAGCCGGCGTCAGCCGACGCGGCGGAGTCGCGAGGAGGGGCCGAGCAGGTTCGGGCTCTCCAGCTGGGCCGGGGTTCCCTCGGGCTCCTCGATGGTGTCGCAGGTCCGGGCCTGGCTGACCCAGTACTCGACCATGGGCAGGCCGGGCGCGCCGGTCAGCCCGACCGCGTCGACCACCTGTCCGTGGAGCTCGCCGGCGTCGGCGTGCTTGAGGTCCTTGAGCCCGGTGATGCCGAGCCGTCGGATCACGGGGAGATAGCGCTCCATGCCCGAGACCTCGAGCAGCGCGCACTGGCGGGCGAAGCCCAGCAGGCGGTCCTTGGAGATCCCGGTGCGCTCGGAGAGGCGCTCCCGATCGACCTCCAGCTCGGTCACGTGCAGGAGCTGGTTGGTGTGGCGGATGCCGCGCGAACGTATCCGCCGGCAGTCGTCGGCGGAGATGCCGCGCAGGTATTCGAGGGTCTTCATCGCCATAACTGTCGTCTACAGCATAGTTCGAGCGGGTGTTGGGATCACGCACGAGCGGCCTTGCTACAATGCCGCCAACCCTCACCCCCCTTCACGAGGAGTACGCATACCCTGGACACTATCGTTCGCCCCACCGAACAAGGTCTTGAGATCGGCGTAGGCCGGCGAGCGCGCCGGGTGTACGGCTTCGACGAGGTCGCTCTCGTCCCCGGTTCCATGACCATCAACCCCTACGACGTCGACACCTCCTTCGAGATGCAGGACGGCTCTGGCAAGGCCGCCCTCCGCCTGCCGATCCCGTTCTGGGGCTCGGCGATGGACGGTGTCGTCGACGTCGAGTTCGCCATCGCCATGGGCAAGCTCGGCGGCATCGCCGTCCTCAACCTGGACGGCGTCCACACCCGCTACGAGGACTCGGCGCCGGTCATCCGCCGCATCGCCGAGTCCGGCCGGGGCGACGTCAACCAGGTCCTCAAGGACGCCTATCGAGAGCCGGTCAAGGAGGAGCTGATCGCTCGCCGGATCCGGCAGATCAAGGACGCGGGCGTGCTCTGCGCGGTCTCCTCGGTCCCGGCCCACGCCCACGGCAGGGCGCGGCTGATCCAGGAGGCGGGGGCCGACGTCTTCGTCGTGCAGGGAACCGTCCTCACCGCCCGGCACCAGTCGAGCACCTCGCAGATGCTCTCCTTCGAGTCCCTCTGCAACGAGATCTCGACCCCGGTCGTGGTCGGTAACTGCGTCTCCTACGAGACCGCGCTGGAGCTGATGGAGACCGGCATCGCCGGGATCCTGGTCGGCATCGGGCCCGGCGCCGCCTGCACCACCCGCGGCGTGCTCGGCGTGGGTGTCCCCCAGGTCACCGCCACCGCCGATGTCGCCGCCGCCCGCGACGAGTTCGAGTCGCGCACCGGCCGCCGCGTCGTCGTCATCACCGACGGCGGCATGCGCATCGGCGCCGACATCTGCAAGGCCTTCGCCTCGGGCGCCGACGCGGTCATGATCGGTTCTCCGCTGGCCGGTGCCAGGGAGTCGGCCTCGAAGGGCTTCAACTGGGGCATGGCCACCCCCGATCCCAACCTTCCGCGAGGCACGCGGATCGAGGTCGGGGTCAAGGCCAGCCTGGAGGAGATCCTGAGCGGGCCGGCCCGGGTCGACGACGGGACCCAGAACTTCTCCGGCGCGCTGCGCTCGGCGCTGGGCGTGTGCGGGGCGGCCAACATCCGCGAGTTCCAGCGGGTGGAGCTGGTCATCGCCCCCGCCATCACCAGCGAGGGCAAGGTCCTGCAGCGGGCGCAGTCGGTGGGGATGGGTCACTGACCACCAGCACCCCGGTCCCCAGCTCGGCGGGCGACGCCTCGTCAGGGGCGCGCCCGCAGCACGGGGAGCTCGTCCTCGTCCTCGACTTCGGGTCGCAGTACTCGCAGCTCATCGCCCGGCGGGTGAGGGAGGCGCACGTCTACTGCGAGCTGGTGTCGGGGACGACGCCATGGGCCGAGCTCGAGGCGCGCCATCCGACGGCGCTGATCCTGAGCGGCGGCCCGGCCAGCGTCTACGCGGAGGGCGCGCCGCAGGTCGACCCGGCGGCGTTGCGCGCCGGCCTGCCCGTGCTCGGCATCTGCTACGGCATGCAGCTCATCGCCCACCACCTGGGCGGTGAGGTCGCCCCCGCCGGGAAGCGCGAGTACGGTCCGGCGACCCTGGAGATCAGGGAGCGGGCCGGCATCTTCGAGAAGCTGCCCTCGGAGCTGCCGGTGTGGATGAGCCACGGCGACCACGTGCTGCGGCTGCCCGCCGGCTTCCGCCCGCTGGCCTCGAGCGTCAACTCGCCGCTCGCCGCCATCACCAACGGGGCGGGGACGGTGGTCGGCATCCAGTTCCACCCCGAGGTGGTGCACACGCCGAGCGGCAAGGAGATCCTTCACAACTTCCTCCACGGGGTGGCCGGCTGCCGGGGCGACTGGACGCCCGGCTCCTTCATCACCGACGCCGTGGAGCGGATCCGCGCCCAGGTCGGGACCGGACACGTCATCTGCGCGCTCTCCGGGGGCGTCGACTCGGCGGTGGCGGCGATGCTCGTCGACCGCGCCATCGGCGACCAGCTGACCTGCGTCTTCGTCAACAACGGCCTGCTCCGGCGCAACGAGGCGGAGCGGGTGCTGGACGTGCTCCACGGCCACCTGGACATCAACATCCGCTACGCCGACTCGACCGATCGATTCCTCGAGAAGCTGGACGGCGTGACCGATCCAGAGCGCAAGCGCAAGATCATCGGCGCGGAGTTCATCCAGGTCTTCGAGGAGGAGGCCAAACACCTCGGCCACATCGACTTCCTGGCGCAGGGCACGCTCTACCCCGACGTCATCGAGTCGACGGCGCCGGACACGGCCAAGAGCGCGGTCACCATCAAGACCCACCACAACGTCGGCGGTCTGCCCCCCGGCCTGCGCTTCACCCTGATCGAGCCTCTGCGCTACCTCTTCAAGGACGAGGTCCGCCGGGTCGGGCTGGAGCTGGGGATGCCCGAGGAGATGGTCTACCGCCATCCCTTTCCGGGGCCAGGGCTGGCCATCCGCTGCCTGGGCGCGGTCACGCCGGAGCGCCTGGAGATGCTCCGCGGCGCCGATTGGGTCGTGGTCGATGAGATCAAGAAGCACGGCCTCTACCGGCAGACATGGCAGGCGTTCGCCGTGCTCACCCCGATCCAGACGGTGGGGGTGATGGGCGACGGCCGGACCTACGCCAACGTCGTCGCCGTCCGGGTCGTCACCTCCGAGGACGCGATGACGGCGGACTGGGCGCGCCTGCCCTACGAGGTGCTGGCGCGGATCTCCAACCGCATCGTCAACGAGGTGCCCGGCGTCAACCGCGTCGTCTACGACATCACGCCCAAGCCGCCGGGCACCATCGAGTGGGAGTAGCGGCGGCCTGACCGGGGCCGCCCCGGCGGCGCGAGCATTTCCAAAGGATGTCCACCGTATTTCTTCTGGTGGGACTCCCGGGTACGGGCAAGTACACCATCGCCAGGGCGATGCGAGGCCGGCTGGAGGCGCGCGGCCTCCAGGGTCGGGTGGTCGATAACCACTACGTCAACAACCCGATCTTCGGGCTGCTCGACCTCGACAGCGCGACCCCGCTGCCGCCGGCGGTCTGGGAGCGGGTGGCCGAGGTCCGCGACGCCGTCGTTTCGACCGTTGAGACTCTCTCCCCGCGCGGCTGGTGGTTCATCTTCACCAACCACCTCGTCGACGATCCGGGTGACGTCGCCTGGGTCAGGCGGCTGGCGGTGCTCGCCGAGCGCCGCGGAGGGAGGCTGGTCGCGGTCCGGCTCGTCTGCGCGCTCGAGGAGCTGCGGCGCCGGCGTGTCCAGCCCGACCGCCGCGACCGCATGAAGCAGACGGACGTCGCCGGCCTGGAGGACGTCTACGCGCGCCAGCGGCCGCTTGACCCGGGCACGCCGGGGAGCCTGACCCTCGACGTCACCGACCTCTCCGCGGCGGAGGCCGCCGAGCGGATCCTCGCCCACGCCGACGCCCGCGGCGCGTAAGCGTTTGTGGGACCCGGCCGGTCCTGCGATACGATGCGAATTGCGGAGGTGAGGATCACTGAACAGTGAAGAGGCGGAGGCGCTGCGCCTTCTTGCCGTCGAGGAGGGCATCGAACGGCTCCGTGTCGCGGCCGTGATCGTGCGCGCGGGGCGGATGCTGCTGGTTCGTCGCGCGGCCTGTGACAGCCTGCCCGGAGTGTTCGAGCTGCCCAGCGGCAGCGTCGAGGAGGGGGAGCGCCTGCTTACCGCCCTCCGCCGGGAGGTTCGCGAGGAGACGTCGCTTCGCGTGCTCTCGGTGACCTGCTTCCTCGGCGCGTTCGATTACCGGAGCAGCCACGGCCAGTCCGCGCGCCAGTTCACGTTTCGCGTCGAGGTCGGAGCGGGGGAGCCGAGGCTCGATCCGAGGGAGCACGACCACCTCACCTGGGTGATGCCCGCCGAGCTCGAGCGGGTCGGGGTCAGCGCGCAGCTGCGCGGCGTCCTCCGGGGGCTGGCCTGAGCGACCCGCCGGGCGAACCGGTGCGACGAGCGGGGGGCCGGCTGACGATCAGGGAGGCCGAGCCCACCGACCTCGACGCGCTCGCGGCGCTCTGCGCCGGGGCGTTCCATCTCGACCCGCAGGCCCCGGGTGCGCCAAGGCACCTCTGGCGGGGGCCGCGCTCGGAGCCACGGCTCCGGCTCGTGGCCGAGATCGGGGGCCGGCTGGTCGGCGCCGCCTTCGGCTCGCTGCACCGCGAACCGCCCGCGAAGGGCTACGTCGACCTGCTCGCCGTGGCGCCCACCCAGCGCCGGCACGGGGTCGCCGGCAGGATGCTCGACGAGCTCGAGCGGCGCCTGGTCGAGGGCGGCGCGGCTGAGCTGGTGGTCGGCCTCAACACGCCCTGCTACGCCTGGCCCGGCGTGGACGTCCGCTACACCGCGGCCGTCAGCTGCCTGGAGGGCCGCGGCTACGCCAGGGGACCCGAGCACGTGGGCATGTCCATCGACCTGGACGGGCTGCACCTGGACACCGACGCGGCCGAGCGGAGCCTGGCGGGAGAGGGGATCTCGATCCGGCGCATGAAGGCGAAGGAGGAGGCCGGGGTCCGATCCTGGATCGCCGCCAGCTGGGGCGAGAGCTGGGCCTGGGAGGCGGGACGCGCCTTCGAGGGCGAACCGATCCGGGGCCACCTCGCCCTCCGCGGCGATCGCATCGTCGGCTTCGCCGTGCACGGCGTCCACCGGCCGGCCGGGCTGGGGCCGCTGGGCACGGTCGAGGCGGAGCGCGGCCGCGGCGTGGGCACGGTGCTGATGCGCCGCTGCCTCCGCGACCAGCGCGCCGCCGACCTGGACACGTCGAACATGTTCGACGCCGGCCCCGTCGCCTTCTATGCGCGCGAGGTCGGCGCCGTCATCGACCGCATCTTCTGGGAGCACCGCCGCCCGGTGAGCGGCGGCGCTGATCAGCCGAGGTAGCTGCCCGGCGCCGACTCCTCGCAATCCCGACTGCAGTACGGGTCGCCGCCCGGGGTGGGGCGCCCGCAGGTCGAACAGCGAAGGGTCGCATCCCGCAGCATCGGAAAGGTCTGGCCGGCGATCCTCGCCACCCTCTCGGGGGGGATGGTCAGGGTGCTCCGGTCAAGATCTCGGGCCGGTTGCATGTCGCCTCCTCATCGTGGGACGAGTAACCCGGATGGCTGGGACGAGCGTCCTCTGTAGTAGCACGGCCTGGCGCCCATGGCACGGGCGAAAGCGGTGGATCCGGCGACGCTCCACGATCCAGTTCGCCCGGACGGCCCCCGGAGCCGGCCACGCCGGTTTGCGCGGCACGTCATGATGACGATCGATGAAGGTCTTGATCACGGGGTCTGGTGGCCGCGAACACGCACTCGCCTGGGCCGTCTCGCGCTCCCCTGTGGTCGAGCGCGTCTATGTCGCTCCGGGCAACGGGGGAACCGAGGAGGTGGGCACCAACGTCGCCATCTCCTCCGAGCAGCCGGAGGCGCTGGCCGCCTTCTGCCTGGAGGAGGGCATCGAGCTGGTCGTCCTCGGCACCGACGGCTCGGTCGCCGCCGGGGTCGGCGACGCCATGCGCGCCAACGGCATCCCCTGCTTCGGGCCGAACCGTGCGGCGGGGCAGATCGAGACCAGCAAGGCCTTCTCCAAGCAGCTGATGGCCGACGCCGGCATCCCCACCGCCCCGTTCGGCGTATTCACCGATCACCGGCAGGCCCGCGCCTTCGCCGATCGCTTCGAGGGGCGGGTCGCGGTCAAGGCCGACGGCCTCGCCCTGGGCAAGGGCGTGCTGATCTGCCACAACCCCCAGGACGCGGGCAAGGCGATCGATCGCTGCCTCCGCGAGGGGGCGTTCGGCGACGCCGGCCGCACCATCGTCGTCGAGCAGCTGCTGACCGGGCGGGAGCTGTCCGTCTTCGGCATCACCGACGGCGTCAGGGTCCTGCCCTTCGCCGCCGCCCGCGACTACAAGCGGGCGCTGGACGCCGACGAGGGACCGAACACCGGCGGCATGGGCGCCTACTCGCCCCCGATCGATGCCGACGACGCGCTGATCTGGGAGGCGGTGGAGCGGGTGCTGACGCCGGCGGTGAGGGCACTCGCCGACCGGGGCATGCGCTACCGGGGCGTCCTCTACGCGGGGATGATGCTGACCGACGAGGGGATGATGACCCTCGAGTTCAACGCGCGCTTCGGCGATCCCGAGGCGCAGGCCATCTTCCCCCGCTTCCGCGGCGATCTCGTGCCCCTGCTGCTGGCCGCCGCCAACGGCGACCTGCTCGGCCAGCTCCCTCCCGCCTTCGACCCGCGCCCCGCGGTCGCCGTGGTCGTCACCTCCGGGGGCTATCCCGAGCGGTACGCCACCGGCTTCCTCGTCGACGGGGTCGACGACGTGCCCGAGAACGTGATCATCTTCCATGCCGGGACCCGTCGCGAGGCGACCGGTCTGGTGACCGCCGGAGGCCGCGTGGTGACGGTGGTGGCGATGGACGAGGACGTGGCCGGCGCCCGGCGCAGCGCGCTGGAGGCGGCCGGCCGGGTAGCATTCTCCCGGGCGTTTCATCGCACCGACATCGCCAAGGAGGCAGAAGAGGCGGCACATGCCTGAGGTAGGAGTGATCCTTGGCTCCAAGTCAGACCTCCCCCTTATGGAGGCATGCCTGGAGCAGCTGAAGGAGTTCGGAATCGAGGCCGAGCTGAAGATCTGTTCAGCTCATCGCGACCCGGCCGGGGTCATGGAGTGGGCCAGCAGCGCACGCGAGCGCGGGCTCAAGGTGGTCATCGCCGCCGCCGGTGGCGCGGCCCACCTGCCCGGGGTGGTCGCGGCCTGGACCGACCTCCCCGTGATCGGCGTCCCCTGCCCGACCCAGCACCTGGGCGGGGTGGACTCCCTCTACTCAATCGTCCAGATGCCCGCCGGCATCCCCGTGGCGACCATGGCCATCGGCACCGCCGGCGCCAAGAACGCCGCCTGGTTCGCGGCCCGCCTGCTCGGGGTCAACGACGGAGAGGTCGCCGCCCGTCACGGCGAGAAGCGCCGGGCACTGGCCGGCCGCTGATGCCGGAGGCGAGCGCGGCGCCGCGCCTGCGGCTGACCGACACCACCTTCCGCGACGGCAACCAGACGCTGCTCGGAGGTCATCTGCGGGGTGAGGAGATCATCCCGCTGGCCCGGCGTCTCGACGAGATCGGCTTCTTCGCCCTCGAGGCCTTCGGCGGTGCCACCTTCGAGACCTTCCTGCGTCTCGGCCAGGACCCCTGGACCTATCTCCGGCGCCTGAGCGAGGCCACCCCGAAGACCCCGATCCAGGCCCTGATCCGCGGTCAGAACCTGGTCGGCCACCGGAACTACGCCGACGACGCGGTCGACCTCTTCATCCACCACGCCGCCGCCTGCGGCGTCGACGTCTTCCGGATCTTCGATCCGCTGAACGACGTCCGCAACATGGAGGCCGCGATCGCCGCCGCCAGGCGCGAGGGCAGGCGGGTCCAGGGGGCGCTCTGCTACGCCATCAGCCCGGCCCACAACCTCGAGGTCTGGACCCGGCTGGGCAAGCGCCTGGCCGAGCTCGGCGTCGACGACGTCGTCATCAAGGACACCTCGGGGCTGCTCGGCCCGCAGGCCGCCTGGGAGCTGGTCACCTCGCTGCGTGAGGTCACCGGGCTGCCGATCGTGGTGCACTCGCACTGCTCGAGCGGCATGGCGCCGATGGCCTACATGGCCGCGATCGAGGCCGGGGCCAGCGTCGTCGACACGGCCCTGTCGGCGCTCGCCTGGGGCGGTAGCCAGCCCGCCACCGAGAGCGTCGTCGCGGCCCTCGCCGGCGGCGACTACGACACCGGTCTGCGCCTGGACCGGCTGGTCGAGGTCGGCGCCGAGCTGGAGGCGCTGAAGCGCCGCCACCTGGAGCACCTCTCCCCGGTCGCCGACCGGGTCGACTCCGACATCCTCCGCTACCAGATGCCGGGGCTGATGCTCGACCACCTGCACCGGCTGCTCGCCGAGCACGACGCCCAGGACCGCCTGGGCGAGGCGCTGGCCGAGGTGCCGAGGGTGCGCGAGGAGCTCGGCCACCCTCCGCTGGTCGCCCCGGTGCGCCAGATCATCGCCGAGCAGGCCATGTACAACGTGCTCGCCAGCGAGCGCTACGAGACCGTGACGCAGGGCCTGAAGGACTACCTGCACGGCCTCTACGGCCGGCCTCCCTGCCCGGCCAGCGGTGAGATCCGGCGCCTGGTCCTCGGTCACGACGAGCCGATCACGGTGCGGCCCGCCGACCTCATCGACCCGCAGGTCGACGAGGTGCGCGAGCGCCTGGCCCGTGCCGGCGTCGAGGAGGACGACGGTGCCGTCCTCTCCGAATTGCTCTTCCCGGTCCTCGCCGCCGAGCTGAGGCGCAGGGAGCGCGAGCCCCGCGTCGAGGAGGCGCCGGCCAAGCCGGAGGCGGAGGCCGGAGCCGAGGCGCCCGTCGAGGAGGCCGCGATCGAGCCCCAGGCCGAGGAGCCGGTGGCCGTGGCCCAGGTGGCGGAGTTCGAGGTCGAGGTCGAAGGGGACATCTTCCATGTTCGCGTCAGCGGTGCCGGGATGGTCGTCGCCGCGGGTGCCGTGGCGACCGCCCCGGCCGCGTCCGCGGCCCCCGTCCGCTCGGCCCCCAGGGAGGGCGCGGTGGTGGCCCCCATGCAGGGGCTGATCGTGAAGATCCCGGTCTCGGTCGGCGACGAGGTCGCGCTTGGCGACGTCGTCGCCGTGCTCGAGGCGATGAAGATGCAGAACGACATCGTCGCCACCAAGCCGGGCAAGGTCCGGGAGGTGTACGTCAAGGAGGGCGACGTGGTCAGCCCCAACCAGGCGCTGGTGGCGGTCGGATAGGCTAGAACGATGCCCCGGGACTGGCCGGTCCTACGCACCTACGTCGGACGCCAGCTCGACCGGATCGCCATGCCCCTCGGCGGCATCGGCACCGGCACCGTCTCCCTGGGCGGCAGGGGCCAGCTTCGAGATTGGGAGGTGGTCAACCGCCCGGCCAAGGGCTTCGCCCCGACCCCCGCCCTCTTCGCGCTCCGGGTCCAGGCGCGAGGCTCTCGCCCGCTGGGCCGGGTGCTCGAGGGCCCGATCCCGTTGGAGGACTACGAGGGCGGCCACGGGTCGCCGGTCTCGCTGGCCGGTCTGCCCCGGTTCCGGAAGGCGACGTTCGAGGCGGCCTACCCGCTGGCCCAGGTGTCGCTCGAGGATCCTGAGCTTCCCTGCCGGGTGCGGCTCAGGGCCTGGAACCCGCTCCTGCCCCCCGATCCCGAGCCCAGCGGGCTGCCCGTCGCCCTGCTCCGCTACCGCGTCGCCAACACCGGCTCGGAGCCGATGTCGGCGTCGGTGTGCGGCAGCCTTCGCAACTTCATCGGGGTCGACGGAACCAACGGCGAGGCGTGCCGGAACCGGAACACTGCGCGCGCGTCGGAGGGCCTGCGCGGCCTGCTGCTCTCCTCCGACGGCGTCGATCCCGGCGCCGAGCAGTGGGGGACGATCGCCCTCGCCGTCCGCGACGAGGCCGACGTCAGCACCCGGACCGCCTGGTCCGAGCGCTCCTGGTCGCACGGGCCTCTCGACTTCTGGGACGACCTGCTCGACGATGGCCATCTCGAGGAGCGTGAGAGCCGGCGCGACGACCCGGTCGCCTCGCTCTGCGCCGGAGCCGAGATCGAGCCCGGCGAGGAGCACGAGTTCTCGTTCCTGCTCGCCTGGCACTTTCCCAATCGCGGCGTCTGGTCGCCGGAGCCGGGTGACCCCCCGGTCGGCAACCACTACGCCACCCGCCACCGGGACGCGTGGGCCGTCGTCGAGGACGTGGCCGGGACCGAGCCGGAGCTGGAGCGCGGGACGGTCGACTTCGTCGCCGCGGTGTCCGAGTCGGACCTGCCCCCGGCGGTGCGCGAGGCCGCTCTCTTCAACCTCTCCACGCTCCGCACGCAGACCTGCTTTCGCACCGCCGACGGGCACTTCTTCGGCTGGGAGGGCTGCAGCGACCGGGTCGGCAGCTGCCATGGCTCCTGCACCCACGTCTGGAACTACGAGCAGGCGACGGCCTTCCTCTTCGCCCCGCTCGCCCGCTCTCTGCGCGACGTCGAGTTCGCGCACGGGATGGACGACAGGGGCCACATGAGCTTTCGCGTCGGCCTCCCCCTCTCCCGCGCCCGGGACTGGCCCACGGCCGCCGCCGACGGCCAGATGGGCTGCCTGATCAAGCTCTACCGCGACTGGCGGCTGAGCAGCGCCGACGAGCTGCTCGAGCTCTGGCCGCGGGCACGCGGGGCTCTCGCCTTCGCCTGGGAGCCGGGCGGCTGGGACGCCGACCGCGATGGCGTCATGGAGGGGTGTCAGCACAACACCATGGACGTGGAGTTCTTCGGGCCCAACCCATGGATGAACTGCTGGTACCTGGGGGCGCTGCGGGCCGGGGAGGAGCTGGCCCGAGCCGCCGGCGACGGCGAGTTCGCGGCCACCTGCCGCGACCTCTTCGAGCGGGGAGGCCGGTGGATGGACGAGAACCTCTTCAACGGCGAGTACTACCAGCAGCAGGTCCATCCGATCCCCGAGGGGATCGCTCCCGGGCTTCGCCTCGACAGCCGCGAGGAGGCGGTGGGGAGCATGCCGGCGATGCAGATCGGCACCGGCTGCGCGCTCGACCAGCTCGCCGGTCAGTTCGTTGCCCATGTTGCCGGGCTCGGCCCGCTGCTCGACCAGGACCACGTGCAGGCGGCGATGAGCGGCATCATCCGCCACAACCGGCGAACCGGGTTCCAGGGCCACATGAACCCGATGCGGACGTACGTCCTCGGCGACGAGGAGGCGCTCCTGATGGCGGCGTACCCGGGCGAGCGCCCGGTCCGGCCGTTTCCCTACTTCGGCGAGGTGATGACCGGGTTCGAGTACGCGTTCGCCTGCCAGCTCGCCTTCTCCGGGCGTACCGAGGAGGGGGTCCGGGTGGCGGCGGCGATCCGCGAGCGCTACGACGGTGAGCGCCGGAATCCCTTCGACGAGGCCGAGTGCGGTCACCACTACGCCAGGGCCATGGCCAGCTGGGCGCTGATCCAGGCCCTGACCGGCTTCGACTACGAGGCCGGGTCCGGCCGGATGCGCTTTGCGGCGGCGGAGGGGCCGGTCCGCTGGATCTGGGCGAGCGGCGACGCCTGGGGCACGGTCAGGCAGGAGCTGGTCGACGGAGCCCGCCGGGTCGCGATCGACGTCCACGCCGGCCGCCTGGCCCTGGACGAGGTCGAGCTGAGAGGAGTCGGCTCGGGGACGCCGGATCGATCCGGCTGGCTCGGCGCCGGGGACAGCGTCGAGGTCCGCTTCCCGACCGTCTGACTACCGCCACGGTCCGTCGCTCAGCCCCGATCCTTTTCGAGCCCGTCCCCACGTGCCCGGCGAGGACGCCCACAGTGACGCCGAGGGCGATGCGACGGGCCAGCCTCGACCACGTTACAGAGCGCGGTGATCGAGACCGCCGGCAGCCGGAGTCGACTGTGTCAGGGGGTCACCACAGGAGGTCACAACGACTGTAAACGTGATCATCAGCACACCTGCCTCCGTGTACGCCCGCGAGTGTGTCGGCGACTCAGTGGATACTCGATAGAGGAAGGGTGTGGTCAGACTGTCGACGGACGATCGTCAGTGATCCGATGACAGAGGTCGGTGTCTTTCCCAGCCCCTCGCGGGCACGAGGCGATCGGTGGGTGGCGGGAGGTGGACGGGGAAACGGCTCGGTGACGGGCCCGCCCCGAGGAGGGTTTCGAGGTCGGGAGCGGCGGCTCCCCCTCGAGGTCCTCGGGGGTCAGGGGCGCTGGTGAGGGCCCGGCGGTACGCTGGCCGCGGGCGACCGTCGGTTTCGAGGCGCTGGGGCGCCCTTCATGCCGGCCACTCAGCTGCCGCCGCCGACGGCGGGGCGGCTGGAGTGGCCGAAGTGGATCTCCATGCTCAGCGCCAGCCGGAACGAGAGTCCGGGCAGGATCGACCGGCGGGGTCGGAGCTCTGGCTCGACCTCGACGCGGGCGAATCGCTGATGCAGGTGCTCCTGGCGCTTCATGGCCAGGCGGAGCTCATAGGGAGCGGTGGGACTGATCACTGGATACCTCCTCTTCTGCTGTCTGGGGTGATCAGGGACTCCAAGGCCGAGCGGACGCGGGTGAGGGCTTCCGGCCGCACCGAGTAGAGCTTGCTGGGGGAGTGGACGCGGACCAGCCCGGCGGCTCGGAGCAGGGCGATGTGGTGATACATGGTCGACTTGGTCACGCCGATCTGGTTGGCCAGTTCCTGCAGCGTGCGGCGGCCGGTGCTGAGGACGTGCAGGGCCTGCACCCGGTGGACGTCGCACAGGGCCCTCGCCACCAGCGTGACCTGGACCAGCGGGTCCTCCTCCGCCGTCGGGTACTGGATCAGTTCGGTCGTTCCGTAGCGGTCGTGGTTGACCCAGGGCCGTCCCAGGTAGCTCGGAACGAGCAGGACGTGCTCGATCGGCGGGTCGAGGTTCTGGTCGATGCCGTTGGTCGCCTTCTCGATGAGGTCGTGCAGCGAGAG
Organism: Candidatus Dormiibacterota bacterium; assembly: GCA_036272915.1. Classification (GTDB taxonomy): domain Bacteria; phylum Chloroflexota; class Dormibacteria; order Dormibacterales; family Dormibacteraceae; genus DATAXV01. The sequence continues at coordinate 1,486 of DATAXV010000092.1, read as the reverse complement.
GTGGCGGGCCATCTCACGCTTGCGCTCGGCGTCGACCTCGAGGATGGGCCGCAGCTGCGGCTCGCGCTGCCGGAAGACCTCCTCGTACCAGCCGCGCAGCGCCTCCGCGAAGATCTTGTTCTCACCCAGTGGCAGCTCGTCGAGCATGTCCAGGTACTCGGGGCAGCTCAGGGGCTGGTCGAGGATACCGGTGCCGAGCATGGCGTCCCAGCAGGAGTCGCTGGAGGGCATGGCCTCCTTGCAGCGAGCGATCAGCGAGAGCAACTCCGGCGAGGAGTCGTAGCGCGCGTGGTCGAACCACTCCGAGCCGACCAGGAGCTCGGCAACCCGGGCCCTGGGCTTGAGCATGTAGAACATGCTCTGCAGCATCTCGTGAGGCATGGAAACGCGGATGTCGTACGTCACGCGTTCGTCAATCATCGAACCCACCGTTCGATTATCATCGAACGAAATGACAAAGTCAAGGGCTCCGGCGATGCTTTCTGAGGCCGCGTAGGATCTCGCTCGGAAGCCGTCCCCGCCCAGTTCGAACCGGGAGGTTTGCAGCATGGAGCTCGAAGGCCGCAGGGTGGCGATCCTGGCCGAGGACCAGTACGAGGATCCCGAGTTGTACTACCCGTACTACCGCCTGCTCGAGGCCGGCGCGCAGGTCACGGTGGTCGGCAGCGGACGCGCGAAGACGTTCACCAGCAAGCACGGCTACCCGGTCAAGGCCGACATCGATGCCTCCGAGGCCCGGGTCGAGGACTTCGACGCCGTCATCATCCCCGGCGGCTACTCGCCCGATCTGATGCGGCGCGAGCCGAAGATGGTCGCCTTCGTCCGCGACATGGACGCCGCCGGCAAGACCGTGGCCGCCATCTGTCACGCCGGCTGGATGCTGGTGTCGGCGGGCGTGCTCAAGGGCCGTCGCGCGACCTCGTTCATGTCGATCCGCGACGACATGATCGCCGCCGGCGCCGACTACGTCGACGAGGCGGTGGTCGTCGACCGCAACCTGGTCACGTCGCGCTTCCCGGCCGACCTGCCCGCCTTCAGCAGGGCGATCATCGACCAGCTCTCCGGGGTGCGCGCCGGCGCCTGACCCGGACGCCGGCGAGCCGGCGGGGCCTCCCGGTCAGGCCCAGCCGGAGCCGGCCCGTCCGATCTGGAAGCCGACCGCGCTCACCATCAGCGTCAGGCTCCCGATCGCCAGCACCAGCGCGGTGTTCTCATGGGACTGGGCGGCCAGGGTGCACCGGGCGTCCGGCTGCGACACCTGGTCGCAGGCGTCGGACGAGGCCAGGGACACGACGATCGAGCCGGCGATGCCGACGAGCGCGACCACGAGCAGGAAGGTGAAGGTCGGGTGGAGTCTGGCGAAGCGCACGGTTCCCGATCCTTAGGGTGAGCCAATAAATTAGGTTGACATTCTTGGGGGAGGCGGATATAGTCGGGGCGTGGAAACGGAGGCGTCGCTGTCGAGCAGGTTCGCGGCCATCTCCCC
>DATAXV010000091.1:0-12139 GCA_036272915.1 Candidatus Dormiibacterota bacterium | reverse complement strand
CTCGAGCGAGTGGAAGGAGATGACCACCAGCCGGCCCTGCGGGGCGAGGATCTCCAGCGCCCCCTCGAGCCCCTGCTCCAGGCTCTCCAGCTCGCGGTTGACGTGCATCCGGATCGCCTGGAAGGTCCGCGTCGCCGGGTGGATGTCCGGCGGCCAGGCCTTGCGCGGGATCGCGGCCTCCACCGCCCGGGCCAGATCCCGGGTCGTGCGGAGCGGCCGCCGGTCGACCACGAACCTCGCGATCCGGGCCGCCCATCGCTCCTCGCCGAGGGTGCGGATGATGGTGGTCAGCTCGACCACCGGGAGGCGGTTGAGCACCTCGTCGGCGGTCGGCCCCGCCCCCGAATCCATGCGCATGTCCAGCGGACCCTCCTGGCGGAAGCTGAAGCCGCGCTCGGGGTCGTCCAGCTGGTCGCTGGACAGGCCGAGGTCGAGGAGGACGCCGTCGACCCTCTCGTACCCGACCTCACGGACGATCTCGTCCATGTCGGCGAAGTCGCCCTGGACGAGGATCGGCGCCGGTGATGCATCGCCGAATCGCCGCTCTGCCCTGGCCACCGCCGCTTGGTCGCGGTCGATGGCGATCAGCCGGCCCTCCGGCCCGACCGCCTCGAGGATGCGCGCGGAGTGCCCGCCCGCACCCAGGGTGCCGTCGACCAGCACCTGCCCAGGCCGGGGCCTCAACAGCTCTATCGACTCTTGTGAAAGTACTGACTGGTGCAACGAGGGCGAGCCTACGAGCCCTGGATCACCCGGTCGGCAAGCTCGGTGAAGCGCTCCAGCGCCACCGGGGCGTAGCCGTCCCAGCGCTCCTCAGCCCAGATCTCGACCCGAAGTCCATTGCCGGTCACGGCCACCGTCGAGCGCGGCTCGATGCCGGCCAGCCGGCGCTGCTCCGCGCCAAGGCTGATCCGGCCCTGACCGTCGAACTCGCACGGCGCGGCCGTGGCGTAGAGGGCGCGCGAGAGCGCCCTCTGGTCCGGCCCCAGCAACGGATCCCTGAGCTTGTCGCCCAGGGCGTCCCACTGGTCGGGCGGATAGATGGTGAGCGCCCCGTCCTGGCCGATCGAGACGTAGCTGCCGTCAGGCAGTTGGCGGCGGAAGCTGGCCGGTATGGCCAGCCTGCCCTTCTCGTCGACTCGAACTCGGAAGGTGCCCGTAAACATCCATCACACCCACGCACCGACGGCGACCATCGCGGCCCCGGGGAAGAGTGGCATCGGGAGCGTTGAGCGGGATTCCTGCTGTGACGTTTGCTGCATCTCGGTCTCGGTCGTTAGGGGTTTCACCACTCTTCCCCACTATTCACCGCGATTCGCCACCAGACTAACCACCAGGGGTGATCATGTCAACCTGTTCCACCCCCAGGTGTTGTATGCACCGGCCATTTGTTCGTAGGCGTTGCACAACATCTTGTGGGCGAACACCGGATCTCGGCGATATGACGCATGGTCCACGCGTCAAAGAAAAAGTGGGGAGAGCGTGGTGGATGGTGGGGAACCGGCCCACATGCCGCGCCAGGCGATGGGACGCGGATCCGGGCGCCGAGTTCGGGCAGGTCGTCAGGCCAGACGGCCCAGATGGAGAAAACGGGTTGTCAATGCTGTTCGCTCTGGGGGAGGCGACAGATATACTTGCCCGGCGATGAACAGCCTAGGCGAAGCCTTTTCCTATCCGTTCTCGGCTTTCGGACGGCTGGTCCTGATGGGCCTGGTGACAGTGATCGCCGGCATTGTGCTCGGCATCATTGCCGCTGTTCTCGGCATCGTCTTCGCCCCGTTGGAGCTGATCGTGGGGCTGCTTCTCAGCCTGGCGATCGGCTGCTTCCTCTATGGATGGGGCAGACAGACGCTCGAGAACCTCCGTCAGGGGAGGCCCGAGGTGGCCCCGTTCGGACTGCCCTTCGGCGTCGGCTGGAGATTCTATGGACCCTACTTCGTGTGGGTGTTCGTGTTTCTGCTGCCCGCGCTGATCCTCGACACCATCGGGCTCCTGCAGCAGCGCGCCGCGCTTGCGAGTGGGCAGCTCGAGACCTTCTCCGGGCTCACCTTCCTGGGCGACCTGCTCGCTCTCGTCCTCGGCCTGTGCCTGGCCTTTGTGACTCCGGCCCTCCTCACCACCATCCTCCGGCGCGGCCCTTCCGGGGCGACCCAGGTCGGTGAGGTCTTCAGCCTCGCCTTCAGCAACGCCGGGCTCAGCCTCAGCGTCGGCCTTCTCTGGATCGTGTCGGGGCTCATCGCCGCGGCCGGCGGCATCCTCTGCGGAATCGGCCTTCTGTTCACCGTCCCCTACGCGGTCTGCATCCAGATGGGATTGCTCTCCGTGTTCGAGCGTCGCCTCGGCGGCGCGGCGCAGCCCGCCTACCCAGGCGCCCCCTATCCCGGTCAGGCGATGGGACAGGGCGGCTACCAGGGTTATCCGCAGGCCGGTGGCTACCAGCCGCCGCAACAGCAGGGCTTCGGCGCACCCCCTCCCGGCCAGGGTGGCTGGCAGCCGGGTCCGCCCCCTCCCCCGGCTCAGGCTCAGCCGGGCGGCTGGCAGCCCGGCGCGCCGCCTCCGCCTCCCGGTCAGAGCGGACCTCCGCCCGGACAGGGTGGCTGGCAGCCGGGGCCGCCCCCCGGCGGTCCCTCCGCACCCCCTCCGCCTCCGGCGCAGGGCGGCTGGCAGTCGAGCCCGCCGCCGCCAGGTGGCCAGGGCGGTCCACCGCCGCCTCCCGCTCAGGGTGGTGGATGGCAGCCGGGCGCGCCGCCGCCGCCGGGTGGGCAGAGCGCACCGCCGCCTCCGCCCGGACAGGGTGGCTGGCAGCCGGGCCCGCCTCCCGGTGGTCCCTCCGCACCACCGCCGCCTCCCGCTCAGGGTGGTGGATGGCAGCCAAGCCCGCCGCCGCAGCCCGGTGGTCAGAGCGCACCGCCGCCTCCGCCCGCTCAGGGTGGTGGATGGCAGCCAAGCCCGCCGCCGCCAGGTGGCCAGGCTGGGCCGCCGCCGCCGCCTCCCCCCTCCTCGGGGGAGTCTGGCGGATCGAACGAGCCGCCCGCGGACACCGGCGGCTGGCAGCCGCCGCCTCCGCCGCGGAACGACTGATTCTGCTACACCAAAAGGGCCGGCCCCCCACCCGGGGGCCGGCCCTTTCTCATGTGATCGCACCGGTACGGAGGAGACGCATGCCGACGACGCTGCCGACCCGCTCCGAGGTCCCCAGGGCCGAGACCTGGGATCTCGAGAGCCTGTTTCCCGACGACGACGCCTGGGAGGCGGCCCGAGCCGCGCTCGAGCGTGAGAGCCTGCCCGCGGTGGAGGCGTTCCGGGGCCGGCTGGCCGAGGGCCCCGCGGTCCTGGCCTCATATCTCGCCGCCGAAGAGTCGCTGGAGCTGGCCTTCGGCCGGATCGGCCTCTACGCGATCATGCGGGCCAACGTCGACAGCGGCGACGAGTCGGCCGCCGCGCTCCAGGCCCGGGCCCAGGCCCTGAGCGCCCGGATCCGCGCCGCCGTCTCCTTCGCCGAGCCGGAGCTCGTCGACATCGGGGTCGACACCCTGCGCCACTGGATCGAGCAGGAGTCCGGGCTCGGGGCCTACGGCCACTGGCTCGACCGCTTCTCCCGCCGGGTGCCGCACCTTCGATCGGCCGAGGTCCAGGAGGTCCTCGGCCTGGCCTCCGCCCCACTGGGAGCCATCGCCGGGATCCACGGCGTGCTGGCCAACGCCGAGCTCGGCTTCCGGCCCGCCGAGGACAGTCAGGGCAACACCCACGAGGTCGCCCAGGCCTCCTTCTCCGACCTCGTCACCAGCCCGGACCGGACGCTCCGGCGCAATGCCTTCGAGAGCTACACCGACGCTCACCTGGGGCGGGCGAAGACGATGGCGGCCTGCCTCTCCGCCGGAGTGCAGCGCGACGCCTTCCTGGCCCGGGTGCAGCGCTATGACGACTCTCTGGAGGCGGCGACCGCTCCCGGCCACATCCCCAGCTCGGTCTTCCACAACGTCATCGACACCTTCCGCGACAACGTCGGCGTGTGGCACCGCTACTGGCGCGTCCGCCGGGCGGCGCTGAAGCTGGACCGGCTGGCCGAGTACGACGTCAAGGCGCCGCTGGCGGAGCCGGTCGATGTGCCCTTCGACCAGGCCGTCGAGTGGATCGCCGAGGGCATGGCGCCGCTCGGCGACGAGTACGTGTCAGCGCTGCGTCGCGGCGTCCTCGAGGAGCGCTGGGTCGACCGGGCCCCGAACCGCGGCAAGCGGCTGGGCGCCTTCTCAGCCGGCCGCTACGACACCAAGCCGTTCATCTTCATGAGCTACGCCGACAGCCTGTTCAGCATGAGCACGCTGGCCCACGAGCTCGGCCACTCCATGCACAAGCAGCTGACCAGCGCGGCCCAGCCGGCGATCTACAGCGGCTACGGTCTGTTCCTGGCCGAGATCGCCTCGAACTTCAATCAGGCGCTGGTCAGGGCCCATCTGCTCAAGACCCACCCCGATCCCCGCTTCCAGGTGGCGGTGATCGAGGAGGCGATGAGCAACTTCCACCGCTACTTCCTGATCATGCCCACCCTCTCCCGCTTCGAGTTGGACATCCACCAGCGGATCGAGGCCGGCCAGGCCCTGACCGCGGACGGGCTGATCGAGCGCACCGCCGACCTCCTCGAGGAGGCCTACGGCGGCGAGGTGGAGATCGATCGCCGGCGGGCGGGAAGCCTGTGGGCGCAGTTCCCGACCCACCTCTACAGCAACTTCTACCCGTACCAGTACGCCACCGGCATCGCCGCCGCCCACGCCCTCGCCGACGCGGTCCTCCGCGAGGGAGAGCCGGCGGCCGCGCGGTACCTCCGCCTGCTCAGCTCCGGCGGCCACGGCTTCCCGATCGACCTGCTGCGGGAGGCCGGCATCGACATGACCACCCGGGAGCCGATCGAGCGCGCCTTCGGGGTGCTCGACGGCTACGTCTCCCGGCTCGAGCAGCTTCTCGGCTGATCCAAGGGGGCGGTGCTCCTCTTCGGGCACCGCCCCTCTCACCCCTCCGCCGGCCTGGGCATCCGCCTGGCGGCGAGGCCGACCAGGTTGCCCTCGGAGTCGCGGAAGAAGGCCTGGACCTCCTCCTCGCCGGGCGTCGCGAAGACCCCCTCCTGATCCTGGTGGATGACGTGCGGCTCGTGCTCGATCTCGACCCCGCGCTCGCGGAGCGCCGCGCAGGCCGCCTCCACGTCGGCGACGCGCAGGTAGAGCGTGCTCGGCTGCGCCCCCCGCTCCAGCAGCAGCCGCACCCCGCTCAGATCGAGGAAGGCGAGCCCGGGCGGCTCGAAGGTCGCGATGTGGCGGAGCCCGACCACGTCGCGATAGAAGGCCACGGCACGGTCGAGGTCGTCGGCGTGCTGCGCGACCTGGTGCAGACCGGTGACGGCGTTCATCAGGTTACTATATAGCAAGGCTTGCTATCTATCTATGACTGACCTCGACCCGCTCGCCGAGGAGCTGAACTCGGTCGCGATCCACCTGGTCCGCCGGCTGCGCCGGTCCGACGACGCTCTGGGGATCACCCCGGCACGCCTCTCCGCCCTCTCCGTGCTCGTCTTCGGCGGACCGCAGAGCATCAACCGGCTGGCCCGTGCCGAGCAGGTGACGGGTCCGACCATGAGCCGCATCGTCGCCGCCCTGGTCGAGGCCGGGCTGGTCGCGCGGGAGCCCGACCCCGACGATGCCCGCTCCGCCCGGCTGGCGGCGACCGATCAGGGGCGCGCGGCGATGGAGCGCGGACGGAGGATGCGGGTCTCCCGCCTCGCGGCCGAGCTGGGATGCCTTCCCGACGCCGACCGGAGGACGCTGGAGGCGGCGGTCCGCATCCTCCGCCGCATGGAGCGGGCGGAGGACGGCTGAGGCCTCACTGCACGCAGAACTCGTTGCCCTCGGGATCGGCCATGGTCACGTGGAAGCCCTCGACCGAGTCGATCCGGTAGAGCTCGGTGGCGCCGAGCTCCCTCAACCGCCCGACCTCCGCCTCCACCCGCTGATGGGCACCCTCCTCCCCGCGAACGGTGACGTTGAGGTCCAGATGCCAGCGGTTCTTGACCGTCTTCGGCTCGGGCACACCCAGGAAGAGGACGCGAAAGGCGCCTGAGCGCGGTCCCTCCGCCGGCCGCCGGATCGCCGCCCCGGTCCGCCAGGCGAGCTCGCCCTCGAACTCGATGGCGTCGTCGGCGGTGGCGATCCCGGCAGCCATCAGCTCCCTGATCTGCGCGTCGCGGTGCTCCACCTCGTACCGCAGGGCGGTGGCCCAGAAGCGGCTCAGACGGTGCGGGTCACCGCAGTCCACGGTGACCTGGAAGCTGAGCGGACCGGACCCGGCTGTCTCGTCTGTCGACATGCGCACAGCATGCCCGGCGACGAGGACAGCCGCGGTCCGCTTCTCGCCCGTTCAGTCGCCGCCGTGCACCCAGTTCAGGAGCCGGGCGGCCTTGCTGCAGTCGTAGAGCCCCTCGGTCGGACCCAGCTCGCGCCGGAGCGGGACGTCGGGGTAGTGCCGCCGGACCAGGTCCATCGTCGGCTCCTTGGCGGCGGCGTCGGGGGCGATGATGAAGAAGGCCTCGTGGCCGGGATAGCCGGCGCTGATGCCGTCCAGGCAGGACCGCGCCGTCGCCTCGAGCAGCGTGTACCCCCAGAGCTGCTTGGCCGCGGTCGCGTCGTCGATGCGGTCGACCACCGTCTGCCGGGTGGGGACCACGGCGTGGAAGCGGAGGCTGGAGATCGTCATCGCCGAGTAGCGCCTGGCGATCGAGTCCCCCTGCTCCTCGCAGATCCACTTGGAGAGGCTGTAGGGGTCCTCGTTGTAGGTGGGATGGAGCTCGTCCATGGGAAAGTAGTCGTAGCGGGGCGCGCGGCTGTAGACGGCGCCGGTGGCGTTCACGCTGGACGCCTGGCAGACGCGGCGGATACCGAGCTCGGCGGCGATGATCAGGGCGTTGTAGCTGCCGACGACGTTGTTGTTGTGGACGACGTCGGCAGGGTGGCGATTGGGGCTGGCGATCGCGGCGAGGTGGATCAGGGCCTCGGCCCCGCGCACCGCGGCCTTGAACTCGGCGTGATCGGTGACGTCGACCTCGCGAAAGGTCAGGTTGGGATGGTCGACGGTGTCCGGGGGCAGGGCCCGGTCGATGCTGATGACGGTGTGGCCCCGCTCCAGGGCCATCGCCGTCACCGCACGACCGATCCTGCCCGTCCCGCCGGTGACCGCTATCGTCGGCTGCGATCCGGGTGGTGTATCGCTCTGTGTCACTTCGACTTAATACTGTAGAGCCAGAGCGGAGAGGTCCTGTGCCAGAAGGCCGTGTTGATAAAGGGGTTGGCAGCGTCCGGCCAGTTGGTCCAGAAGGCGTGGTTGGTTGGGATCCGGTGGAACCACTGGACCAGGCCGATGTCGGGCAGCGCCGGGACCCAGATCTCCATCGCCTTGCGGAACAGCGTGGTCAGCGTTGACACGTCATTGGGGCTGACCAGGGCCATCTGGTCGACGATCGAGTCGAAGTCCTTGTTGACCCAGCGGTAGGGCTGCGTCGCCTGCTGCCCGGTCGGCGCCGAGTAGCGGCTGTGGTACAGGTTCAGGGTATCGAAGGGCTCGTCCACGCTGCCGCCGTGGCCGTTCATGAAGGCATCCATCTCGCCGGTGAAGACCTTCTGGGTATAGACCGTCCCCGCGGGAATGGTGAACGAGGCGTTGAAGCCGCCCTTGCGCAGCTGCTCGACCAGCACCGGGCTGATGTCCTGGAAGAGGATCTCGCTCTGGATGACCATGGTCATCTCCTTGCCGTCCTTCTCCCAGAAGCCGGAGCCGTTCTTGGCGTAGCCCTTCCCCTTCATGATGCTGGTCGTCTTGCTCAGGTCCTGGCTGTCGATCGTCTTCGACAGGCTCGAGACGGCGTTCAGGTACTTCTGCAAGGCGGGGAAGTCGGGGTAGGGCAGAAGCGTCCCCTGGCCACCCCCGTGATAGCCGATCGAGACGAGCTGGTCGCGATCGATGCAATGGTTGACGGCCCAGCGGATCTGGGGATCGTCGTAGGGCGCCGCCGAGTCGTTGAAGCCGAGGCTGACCGGCCACCAGTCGCGGTACCCGTAGGGCGCCTTGTTGTTGGTCCAGGTGACGATGTGGGGGTTGTGGGCGATGACGGTCTGGATGTTGACCGGCCGCAGGTCGATGGTCTCGTCGGTCTCGTTGGCATCGGCGAACTCGACCATGTTGGTCTCGTCGCTGCCGGGCAGGATGATGATCCGCTCCACGTCGGGAAGGGGGTGCATGCCCAGCTTGGCCGCCCACCAGTTGTCGCGGCGGTCGAAGATGCGCTGGGTCGGCGTCGACACCACCAGCTCCCAGGGGCTGGTCGTGATCGGCTGGCCCTTGGCCATGTCGATGAAGGTGTAGGTGTTCGGGTCCTGCCCCTGCCAGACGTGCGCCGGCATGATGTGGATGCCGATGTCCTGGTGGAACTGGAAGTAGTCGAACATGAACCGGGGATTCGGCGTCAGCAGGTCGATGACGACGGTCTGATCGTCCTCGGCGTTGACGTCCTTGACCCAGGTCGCCATGTCCACCGACCAGGTCAGCTTCGGGCTCTGCGCCTTCAGCATGCCCAGCGTGTAGACGTAGTCCGCTGCCGTGAAGGGGTGGCCGTCGCTCCACTCCACGCCCTCGCGCACCTTCATGGTCAGCTGGGTGTACTCGCTGTTGAACTGGTAGCTCTCCACCTGCCAGGGGATGAACCCGCCGCTGGACTTCATGCCTGGAGGCCCGGAGACCTTCGCCGTGTGATAGCTGTTGTAGTACTGCGAGGCCTCGAAGTAGTACGGGAAGCCGGTCGAGGTCGAGGTGCCGGTGAGGAAGGGGTTGATGAACGTGGAATCGGTCATGTCCCCGCCGGTGATGCCGAGGACCAGCGTCTTGTTGCGGGCGACGCTCTTCAGCGTTGACCCCTGAGGCGCCGGCACCGGGGTGGCCTTGACGGCCGCGCCGCCTCCGGTGGAGGCCGTGGTCGCTGGCGTGGCTCCGCAGGCCTCGAGCGCGGCCGGTAGCCCCGCACCCACCACCCCGGCGGCGAACAGCTGCATGAAGCGCCTTCGGTTGAACCCGAAGCCCTGCTTCTCCTTCTCCGTCTCCATGTCTCTTCTCCTCACGCTGGATCCGTCTGATTGCGCCTGCCGTCGCCACCGGCAGGGTCCGGCCTGAGATCCGACGACCGGAAGATCTTCCGCACGTCGCCCTCCACTGTCTCCTCGCCGTCCCGGTCATAGAGAAAGCAGCTCACGGCGCGGTTGTCGTGGGTGCGATAGAGCGGCGGCGGGGATTGCGTGCAGCGCGGCATCACCTGGGGGCAGCGATCGGCGAAGGCGCATGCGTGCTCCCGGTCCAGCTCCCTCTCCCCCGCCTCGGGGACGTTGATGTCCTCCGCCCAGGGGCGGTCAGGGTCGGCGATCGGGATCGATCCGACCAAGAGCTGGGTGTAGGGGTGCTCCGGCTGCTTGATCACCTGCTCGACGTCACCCACCTCGGCCACGCGGCCGCGATAGAGGACGATCACGTTGTCGCTGACCTGATAGGCGGTGGTGAGGTCGTGGGTGATGTAGACGAAGGAGATGTCGAAGTCCTCGTGAAGGCGGCGGAGGCTCTCCAGCACCGTCGCCCGCAGGGAGGCGTCGATCATCGACACCGGCTCGTCGGCGATGATCAGCCGCGGGCCGATGAGGAGCGCGCGGGCCACGGTCAGCCGCTGGCGCTGGCCGCCGCTGAGCTGGTGCGGGTACCGGCCCAGCGTCTCCTTCGGCTCGAGCCCGACGGCGCGCAGCGAGCGCTCCATGAGATCGCGAGCCTGAGTCCGCGAGGGGGCTAGGCCGAACTTGCGAATCGGCGTGGCCAGCATGTGGTCGACCGTGTAGAAGGGGTTGTAGACCTCGAACGGATCCTGGAAGATGGCTTGGACCTCGCGCCGGAACCGGCGCAGTCCGGCGCCGCCGGTGCTGTAGAGGTCCTCGCCCCGGAAGTACACGGCACCCGAGGAGGGCCGCAGGAAGCCGAGCAGCGACCGGGCCAGCGTCGTCTTGCCGCTGCCCGACTCGCCGACGATGGCGGTGAAGGACGGGGTGTCGGCATCGAAGGAGAGGGTCAGGTTCTCGAGGGCGACGGTGCGCTTGTCGCCGGTGCCGAACACCTGGCCCAGCTCGCGGGCCTCGAGCAATGGCGTCATCGGGAAACCGCCTCCTCGACCGCGACCCAGTGCCCGGGCCTTGCTTCGGTCATGACCGCGTTGACCGCGGAGGGGACACGGGTCGACTGGGCGATCTTGGCGGCCCGCACCGGGTCCCGCTCGTCGAGGCTGGGGAGGCTCCGGATCAGCACCTGGGTGTAGGGATGAAGGGGCTCGCGAAAGACGCTCCGCACCGGGCCCAGCTCGACCAGCTTCCCCTCGTACATCACGCCGAGGCGGTCGACGAACTGGGCCAGCAGGCCCATGTCGTGACCGATCAGCAGGACCGCCGCGCCCAGGGTCTCCTGGACCGCGCGCAGCGTCTGCATCACCTGCCGCTGCATCACCACGTCGAGCGCGCTGGTCGGCTCGTCGGCGATGATCACGCGGGGCTGCAGGCAGATCGAGAGAGCGATGCAGACGCGCTGCTTCATCCCTCCGCTCAGCTCCAGCGGGTAGAGGTCGGCGACCTCCTCGCCGAGGTCGACCATACCCAGCAGCTCGACCATGCGGCGCCGGACCTCGCGGTCGCCGACCCGGGCGCTATGGGCGCGGATGCTGTCGGCGAAGTGGGTTCGCACCCGCCGCACCGGGTTCAGCGAGTTCATCGCGCCCTGCGGGATCATGGCCATGTCGGCCAGCCGGATCCGGCGCATCTGCTCCGCCTCGAGGCGGGTCACGTCGCGCCCGTTGAGGACGACCGAACCCTGGGTGACGCGGCCCGGGGATCGGATCAGACCCATGATCGCCATCGCCGCCGTCGACTTCCCGCTCCCGGATTCGCCGGCCAGCCCCAGTCGCTCGCCCGGCTGGATGTCGAACGAGACTCCGTTGACGGCACGGACGGTGCCGTGCCGCATCCGATACTCGACGGCCAGGTCGGTGACCTGGAGTACCGGCTCGGTCGCCGCCGGAGCGGTCACCGGTTCCCTCCACGGTGGGCCCTGGGGTTGGCCAGCTGATCGAGCCCGGTGCTGGCCAGGAAGAGGGCGATGAAGAAGAGGGCGAGACAGACCAGCGGGGTCAGCCACCACCACCAGAGCCCACGGATCAGGGCGTTGAACTGCAGGACCCAGTAGATGGTCATGCCCATGTCCGGTTCGCTCTGCGGTCCCAGGCCGACGAGTTCGAGGCCGATGCTGGCGAGCACGGCGGCCGCGGTCGAGGTGACGAAGCTGGCCGCCAGGTACGGCAGCAGGTTGGGGATGAGCTCGCGGACGATGATCTCGTCCCAGCGCATCCCCGAGAGCTTGGCGATCTGGACGTAGCCGCGGTCGCGCAGCGAGAGGACCTGGGAGCGGATCGCGCGGAGCGGCCACATCCAGGCCAGGATGGAGACGACGAACGCCTCCTCGACGATGGTGATGTTGCCCTTGAGGGTGGCGGCGATGGTGACCAGCACGACCAGGCTGGGAACGGTCAGCAGCATGTCGGCCAGGGTCCGGAGGACGGCGTCGACCGACCCTCCCAGATAGCCGGCGGCGAAGCCGAGGATGGTGCCCACGACGAGGCCGATGGCGCCGGCGACGAAGCCGATCTCCATGGTCAGGGGGAGGCCGACCACCACCACCGCGATCAGGTCGCGGCCGGAGTCGTCGCTCCCCAGCGGGTAGGCGGGGGAGGGCGGCTGGTCGGGCTTGACCGAGGTCGGCTGGGCCAGGTTGGGGTTGACGATGTGGGGTCCGACGACGCCGACCAGGATCAGGATCAGCAGCAGCCCCAGCCCGGCGACAAGCGACGGATTGGTCCGGCAGTAGTCGATGACGTCATGCAGGCGCTGCGCCCACGGACGCTCCGCCGACGCGTTCCCAGGCAGGTCGAGCTCGGTTGCCATCGCCTCAGCGCTCCTGTGCCCTGATCCGCGGATCGAGGAATGGATAGGCGAGGTCGATGATCAGCGTCGCCGCCGCCAGCGACAGC
>DATAXV010000090.1:0-36580 GCA_036272915.1 Candidatus Dormiibacterota bacterium | reverse complement strand
CTCGGAGCAGCTCGACCACGGCGACACCTCGAAGCTGGCCGGCGTCTCCGGGATCGTCGTCCCCGGTGGCTTCGGCCATCGTGGCATCGAGGGCAAGGTGCTGGCCTCGCGCTACGCCCGGCACCACAAGATCCCCTACCTGGGGCTCTGCCTGGGCATGCAGTGCGCGGTCATCGACATGGCCCGCGAGTGCCTGAACGAACCCGACGCCAACTCCACCGAGTTCGCCGCCTTCACCTCGGCGCCGGTCATCGACCTGATGCCCGAGCAGCGCCAGATCGCGGCCATGGGCGGCACCATGCGGCTGGGCGCCTACCCCTGCCAGCTCCTGGCCGGGTCGAAGGCCCAGGAGGCCTACGGCGCCGACGAGGTGTCCGAGCGCCACCGCCACCGCTTCGAGTTCAACAACGAGTATCGCGAGGCCCTGGCCGACCACGGGCTCGTCTACAGCGGCCTCTCCCCGAACGGCCACCTGGTCGAGATCATCGAGCTCAAGGACCACCCCTGGTTCGTGGGCAGCCAGTTCCATCCCGAACTCAAGAGCAGGCCGATGCGGCCGCACCCGCTCTTCCGCGAGTTCCTGCGCGCCGCGATCGAGTTCAGCGGCATCGATCAGATGGAGCTCCCCCCGCTCGAGCTCGACGTGCCCGATCTGGACGGCGTCCTCGCGCCACGCCCAATCAAGCCGGCGTAGGGTGGATCGGAGAGGATGGAGCGGCATCTCGACCCGACGGCGCCAGGTGTGCGCCTGACCCTACCCCTCGGCCTGGTGGCCGCCACCGAGGCCTCCGCCCGGGCGGCGGCGAAGGGTCTTGGCCGGGCCGACGCGGAGCGCGTGCGCGAGGTCGCCGCCACCGCCATGCTCGAGGCCCTGGAGGATCTCGAGGTCCAGGGCCATCTGGCCTACGGTCCCCGCGACAACACGGTGCTGTCGCGCGGGCTGACGGTCGGGGCGGGCGGTCCCCGCGTCGACCTTGGCGCCTACCCGGTGGAGGGTGCCGGGCTGGTCGAGAGGGGTCACCCGGGTGCCCTCTCGGCGGTCGTCGCGGTCGAGCCCGGGGCCTTTCCCTGGCTGCCCGCGGTCTGGTACATGGAGACGATCGTGACCTCGGCCGTGGCCCGCGGCGCGCTCGACCTCTCCGACCCGCTGGCCGCCAACCTCCGGCGCATCGCCTTCGCCAAGGAGGTGCAGGTCTCCGACCTCACCATCGCGATCATGGACCGCCCCCGCCACAAGGAGATGGTCCACGCCGTGCGGACGGTGGGGGCGAGGGTGGCGCTGATGGAGGAGGGCGAGATCGCCGGCGCCCTGGCCGCTTCGCTCGAGGAGGGGCCGGTCGACGCCATGGTCGGCATCAGCGGTCTCCAGGAGACGGTCATCGCCGCCTGCGCCGTGCGCTGCTTCGGCGGCGACCTGCAGGCCCGGCTCTGGCCGCGCAACGACGAGGAGGGCGAGCTGGCCGGCGACCACCTGAACCGGATCTACAAGCTCGACGAGCTGGCTCCGACTCTGGTCACCGGTGCCGTCACCGGCATCTCCGGCGGCTTCCTCGGCGGCGTTCGCGCCGGTCGGTCCTTCGCCGAGACCGAGACGATCACGTTCTCGACCGAGCCGGCCGTGTTCCGAAGGATCAAGACCAAGCACTACCATCCGACCGTCGCCTATTAGTTCGGTCGGCCCGTTCACCGCGGTTGCCCGGGCCTCGCCCTGGGTATAGCTAGAGAGATCACATGAGTTCCTATCCTCCTCCCTCGAGCTGGCCGCCTCCGCCGGATCAGCCGGGGCAGAGCCAGCCCTCCGAGCAGGGCGGAGGCCAGCCCCAGGGATACCCCCAGCCACCCCGATACCCGACGTATCCAGGGGCCCAGGGCCAGGGTGTGCCGCCGGCCGGCTGGTACGGTCCGCCCGCCAGCGGTCAGTTCGGGCCCCCGCCTGGAACGCAGCAGCCCCGCAAGGGGAGGCGGCGCGGCTTCTGGGGCGGCATCCTCGCCTTCCTGGCCGCGATCGCCGCCTACGGCAAGTACGCGATCCTGCTGCTGCTCAAGCTCAAGTTCCTGGGCACGCTGCTGACGGCGCTGATCAGCTTCGGCGTCTACGCGGTCTTCTTCGGACCCGGGTTCGCGGTCGGCCTGATCCTGATGCTCCTCGTCCACGAGATGGGCCACGTCATCGAGATCCGGCGCCAGGGGATGCGGGCGACCGCGCCCCTCTTCATCCCCTTCATGGGGGCCGCCATCTTCCAGCGTCAGAACGCCACCGACGCCCTGCATCAGGCCGAGATCGGCATCGCCGGGCCGATCGCGGGCACCATCGGCGCGACCGCGGCCTGGATCGCGTTCGCCGTCACCAAAAACCCGGTGTTCCTGCTATGGGCCTATCTCGGCTTCTTCATCAACCTGATCAACCTGATCCCCATGGGCATGCTCGACGGGGGCTGGATCCTGGCCGTCGCCTCGAAGTGGTTCCAGATCGTCGGCCTGGTCATGCTCGCCGCCCTGACCTACTTCATCGGCGTCAGCCCGATCCTGATCATCATCCTCCTCTTCAGCATCCCCTCGATCATCGCCCGCTTCCGCAACGACGGGCTCGCCTACTACCAGTCGGTGCCCCTGGGCGCGCGGCTGGCGATGGGCGTCGCCTGGCTGGCGCTGGTCGGCTATCTTGGCTTCGCCACCATCGGCGCCCACCAGGTGCTGGCGGGAATCGCCGGAATCACCGGTGGAAGCTCTTTCAACTGGTAGGATTTCTAATTCGCATGAAGAACGGCATACACCCCACCTTTTATGAGGACGCGGTCGTGACCTGCTCCTGTGGGCACACGTTCACCACAGGTTCGACCCAGCAGAGCCTCAAGACCGAGGTCTGCTCGGTCTGTCACCCCTTCTACACCGGCCAGCAGAGGATGGTCGACACCGGCGGCCAGGTCGAGCGCTTCCGCCGCCGGGCGGCCAAGTCGCGCCCCTAGGTCGTCATGTCGCCGCTGGAGCCCGCCGCACCGGCCGGGCAGCCGGCCGGCGCACCTAGCTTCTTCTATGGCGGCCAGGCCGTCATCGAGGGGGTGATGATGCGCGGGCGGCGGGACTACGCGGTGGCGGTGCGGGATCCGAAGGGGGAGATCCGCGTGCAGCGCGGCGAGCTGCGCGGCTCCCTCTACCGACACCGCTTCTGGCGGCTGCCCTTCGTGCGGGGGCTGGCCATGCTCGGCGAGCAGCTGCACCTGGGCATGCGAAGCCTGCTCTGGTCGGCCGGCGTCGCCGCCGGGGAGGAGATCGAGATCGGTCCCAAGGAGATCGCCATCTCCCTGGTCATCGGCATCGGCTTCTCGGCGCTGCTCTTCATCGGGCTGCCCCTGCTCGGCGCGGGCCTCGCCGACCATCGCGCCGGCTCCTTCGGCTTCGTCGTCGTCGAGAGCCTGATCCGGGTCGCGCTGGTCCTCGGCTACCTGCTCCTGATGGGCACCATCCGCGACGTGCGCCGGGTGCTCCAATACCATGGCGCCGAGCACAAGACGATCAACGCCCTGGAGTCGGGCTGGGCGCTGGAGCCGGCCACGGTCAAGCGCGCGAGCGCGCTGCACCCCCGCTGTGGGACGGGCTTCCTGCTGGTCGTGCTGGTGGTGAGCCTGGTCGTCTTCAGCCTGGTCGCCCTGGCCCACCCCGACTGGGTGTTCCTGATCGCCTCCCGGCTGATCGGCATCCCGGTCATCGCCGGGGTCAGCTACGAGGCGATCCGCCTGCTCGCCAGGCACCGTTCCAATCCCGTCGCCCGGGTGCTGCTGCTTCCGGTGCTCTACACCCAGAAGCTCACCACCCGCGAGCCGGACGAGGGGATGCTGGAGGTCGCCATCGCCGCCCTGGAGGCGGTCATGGAGGCGGACCGCGAGCCCTCCCCCGTGCCCGCGCCGGGCGGCCTGGAGGTGGCCGGATGATCGACCGCCTGGAGGCAGTCGCCGGCCGGTACGGGCAGATCGAGATCCAGATGAGCCGGCCCGAGGTCATCGCTGACCACCGTCAGCTGGCGGAGCTCGGTCGCGAGCTTCGGTCCCTGGACGATCTGGTGTCCGCCTATCGCGAGTACCGCGAGGCGCGCGGCCAGCTGGACGAGGCCAGGGAGCTGCTCCGCCAGGAGCAGGACGGCGAGATGCAGGAGTACCTGCGCGGCGAGGAGCGGGACGCCGCCCACCGCGTCGAGCAGCTGGAGGAGCGGATGCGCGTCCTGCTCCTGCCCAAGGACCCCAACGACGAGCGCGACGTGGTGGTCGAGATCCATGGCGCCGAAGGCGGTGACGAGGCCGCGCTCTTCGCCGCCGACCTCTTCCGCATGTACTCGCACTGGGTGGAGCAGAAGGGTTGGAAGATCGAAGTCCTCGACGCCCAGCCGACCGAGCTCGGCGGCTTCGACAGGATCTCCTTCGAGGTCCATGGCAGGGGCGCCTATTCGCAGCTGAAGTTCGAGGGCGGAGTGCACCGGGTGCAGAGGGTCCCGGCGACCGAGTCGCAGGGCCGCATCCACACCTCGGCGGCCACCGTCTCGATCATGCCCGAGCCCGATCCGGTGGAGGTCGAGCTCCCCGACAAGGACCTCAAGGTCGAAACCTCGACCTCCACCGGCCCCGGTGGCCAGAGCGTCAACACCACCTACTCGGCGATCCGGATCACCCACCTGCCGACCGGGATGGTCGTCTCCATTCAGGACGAGAAGTCGCAGCTGAAGAACAAGGAGAAGGCGCTTCGGGTGCTCCGCACCCGGCTCTACGAGCAGCGCCTGGCCGAGCAGCAGGCGAAGCAGACGGCGGAGCGCCAGTCGATGGTCAGGACCGGCAACCGGTCGGAGAAGATCCGGACCTACAACTTCAAGGAGAACCGGGTCACCGACCACCGGATCGGCCTGACCCTCTACCGGTTGGAGCAGGTCATGCAGGGTGACCTCGACCAGCTGATCACCGAGCTGGCCGCGGCCGAGCGGCAGCACCAGCTCGAGGCCGAGGGCGTCGGCGCCACGTGAACCTGCTCGAGGTGCTCCGGCGCGCGACCGGGTATCTCGACCAGCACGGCTCCTCGTCGGCCCGCCTCGATGCCGAGCTGCTGCTGGCCCAGTCCCTCGACGTCCGCCGCCTCGACCTCTACCTGCAGTTCGAGCGGCCGATGGCCGAGGGTGAGCTGGCGCCCTACCGGAAGCTGGTCTCGCGCCGAGCGAAGGGGGCGCCGGTCGCCTACCTGCTCGGCCACAAGGAGTTCATGAACCTCGACTTCGAGGTCTCGCCGGAGGTGCTGGTCCCCAACCCCGACACCGAGACGCTGGTCGAGAGGGCCGTCTCCTGGGCCAGGGCCCGGGGCGGCGAGGTCAGGGTCGCCGACATCGGCACCGGCAGTGGCTGCATCGCCGTCGCCGTCGCCCACTACGTGCCCGAGGCCAGGGTCCTGGCCACCGACGACGACGAGGCCGCGCTCGAGGTGGCCGCCCGCAATGTCGCCCGGCACGAGCTGGGCCCCAGGATCACCCTGGAGCGCGGCGATCTGCTCGAGCCGCTGACCGATCCCGTCGACCTGATCTGCGCCAACCTCCCCTACGTGGACGAGGCGGCCGAGCTTCCTCCCGAGGTGCTGGCCCAGCCGCGCCACGCCCTCTTCGCCGCCGACGCCGGGGTGGCGCTGGTCCGCCGCCTGTTGGAGGAGGCGCCCGCCCGGCTGCGGCCGCAGGGGGCGGTGCTGGCCGAGATCGATCCACGCCAGCAGCAGGCGCTGCTGCCCGCGCTCGAGGGCTACGCCGGGCACCGGTTCCATCGCGACGTCGGCGGCCTCGTCCGGGTGGTCGAGGCATGGACCTGACCACCACCTGGGACGGCCTGCCCGTGGCCGAGGATCCGCCCCACGGGGCGGCGATCCTGGTCTACCGCTGGGAGCGGGGCGAACGGCGGTGGCTGGTGCTCCATCGCGCCCACCGAGGACCCGACTACGAGGGTGAGTGGGCGTGGGGACCGCCGTCCGGAGCGCGCCTGCCGGGCGAGCCGGTCGTCGACGGCGCCGTCCGCGAGCTGGAGGAGGAGACGGGGCTGGTCCTGCCCCTGATCGAGGTCGACCTCGATCGGGACTGGGCGGCGTTCATGGCCGAGGCGCCGGCCGACGCCGGGGTGCGGCTCTCGGCCGAGCACAACGCGTTCGCCTGGCTTCCGCTGGCCGACGCGCTGCGGCGGATCTCGCCCGCCATCGTCTCCTCTCAGCTGGAGAGGGACGCCGCCTCGCTGCCCGCCGTGCTGCCGCCGGACCGGGCCGGCCTGGCCGAGGCGGCGCGGCTGCTCCTCCAGGGCGAGGTGATCGCCTTTCCCACCGACACCGTCTACGGCCTCGCCGCCCTGGCCCGGGAGACGGGCGCGGCCGAGCGTATCTACGAGGTCAAGCGGCGGCCGCATTCGCAGCAGCTGATCGCGATGGCCGCGGAGGCCGCTGGGTTCGACGGCCTGGTCGCGGTCGAGGGCTGGCACCGCGAGTACATGGAGCGCTGGTGGCCGGGTCCGCTGACCTTGGTCCTGCCCACCCTCGACGGCACCGGCACCCTCGGTGTGCGGGTCCCCGACCACCCGGTGGCCCTGGACCTGCTCCGCGAGGTGGGGGAGCCGCTGCTGACGACGAGCGCGAACCTCAGCTCCCGGCCGCCGGCGATGACCGCGTTCGAGGCGGCGAGCCTGATCGGCATCGCCGCCGTGCTCGATGGAGGCGAGGCCCCCGGTGGCGTGCCGTCCACCGTGGCCTCGCTCGTCGGCGACGAGCCGGAGGTCCTGCGCCCGGGCCCGATCAGCGCCGATCAGCTGCGCCGGACCGCCTCCGATCGCGGACGCAGGCGCTGACCTCGGCGGTCAGACGCTGACCGGCACCCGTTTCCGCGCCCGGGGCGCGGGGGCCTCCGCCGGCGAGTGGCCGGCGGCCCGGATGATGGCCTCGTCCAGGGCCGCCCTGAGCGTGTGGACGTTGGCGGCGTCCTCGACGGCGACGATGTCGGTCTCGCGCAGACCGGGGCCGCTCCGCACCGGCCGCAGCCAGCCGGCGAACCAGCCGCGATACCAGAAGCACATCTCGTCGGCCTCGACCGACATCGGCATGCATCCCCTGGGGGCGGCCGCGACCGTGTCCGCGCCGCCGTTGATGGCGACCACCCAGTCGCCGTCGATGGCGACGACGAGTGGCCCATCCCTACGTCGAGCCGGATCGAGGCCGAGCGCCGACATCAACCTGGCGACCTTCTTCTCGGTCAGATCCGACACATCCATCCTCCTTAGAACGCCGTCCCGGCGACGGTCTCCGCTCTCCGGCGCTCCCACCGGGCACGCTTGGGTTCCCCGATCACGATCCTTCCTTCCGGCGGATCCGCCCCCCACAATGTCCGGGAAGGATCCGATCCAGAATTGCTCCCGACTAGATATCATGGAAACGCGATCGAGCGCAATGGATAATGTGAATCCTATCGAGCAAGCGCGATAGAACGTGGTGATAGGGCATGCTGGAGCCGGGGGGAACCGCCGATGGATAACGAGGATCAGATCAAGCGCGACGTCAGGCTCGCCATCCGCCGGGCCCGCGAACGCCGCAAGCTGAGCCAGGGCGAGCTCGCCCGCGGCCTCGGCGACGTCCTCGGCAAGCAGGTCTCGCAGTCGCAGGTGTCCGACTGGGAGCGGGGCCGCTACGAGCCCGGGGCGAGCGTCCTCGTCGCCGTGGCCGAGGCCACGCGCATCCCACTGCCCGAGCTCCTGGGTCCGGCGACCGCGTCGGGACCTGCGCCCACCCGCGCCGCCCGGGGCGCCGCCGCCAGGAGGTGGCGGGAGCAGGCGAGGGAGTGGCTGGGCATGGACGCGGAGGCCTTTGTGCGAACGCTCAAGGAGCGCTTCCCCTGGCCGCTCCCGAGTGAGATCGCGGACAGCTCGTCCGAGGAGGGCGCGCCGGCGGGCACGGCGCTGCTGGTCAGACAGCCGGCGATGGGCGGGGACCAGGAGGGCTCGGTGCTGGAGCGTCTGCTCGAGAAGCCGCTGGCCGACCGCTTCACCGACCTGGTCAGGGTCTTCGGCAGCCGCACTGACCTGGTCTCGCAGCTGCCCACCCGCGAGCTGCTCCGCGGCGCCCGCCGGGTCAGGGCGGCGGGGCTCTCGCTCAACATCCTCTGCCAGGAGTACGCGGATGTGGAGCTGGGCGCGCTGCTGCGCCGGGGCTGTGAGATGTCCTGCCTCTTCCTCGCCCCCGACGGGCGCGCGATGGCGGATCGGGAGAGGGAGGAGGGCTTCCCGCCCGGCAAGCTGGCCAGTCTGACCCAGCTCAACATCGAGACCATGCTGATGATCAGGCGCCGCCTCCCCGAGGATGTGCGCGGGCGCTTGCACCTCGCCACCTACGACGAGGCGGCGCGCTTCAACGTGGTCCTGGTCGACGACGCCCGGGCCATCGTCCAGCCCTACCTGCCGGAGCTCAGGGGCCTGGGCTCGCCGAGCTTCCTGCTTCAGAGGAAGGGTGGGGAGGAAGGTCTCTATCCGCTCTTCCACGAGCTGTTCGAGCTTCTGTGGGAGGAGCGGAGCGACATATGCTGAGTGTCCGGGAGCTGCTTCCGGTCGCGCTGCAGGCGGTCTCGGAGGCGGCGCCCCTGGTCCGGGAGCGGCCGGCCGGGGCGCGCATCGCCAAGGGCGAGCGCGATTACGCCTACGAGCTCGACGTTCGGGTCGAGCGCGGGCTCCGCGAGTTCCTCCACGAGCGGACGCCCTCCATCCCCGTCCTCGGCGAGGAGGAGGGCAGGAGCGGCGGCGCCGCCGACCGGCTGCTGTGGACGGTGGACCCCGTCGACGGGACCGTCAACTACGGCCGCGGCCTGCCCCTCTGCGGCATCGCCCTGGGCCTCGCCCTCGACCGCAGGCCGGTCCTGGGCGTGATCGACATGCCCTTCCTCGGCGCCCGGTACCAGGCCGTCGAGGGCGGCGGGGCGGAGGTCTCGGGCCGGCCGCTCCGGTGCCGTGCCGCGACCCGGCTGGAGGAGGCGGTCGTCGCCGTCGGCGACTTCGCCGTCGCCTCGGGTGGGGCCCGGTCCCTGCGCAACCGCCGCTACCTGGCCCTGCTCGAGCGGCTCTCCGCGCGCGCCCTGCGGATCCGGATGCTGGGCTCGGCGGCGCTCGACCTGGCCTGGCTGGCGGAGGGGCGGCTCGACGCCAGCGTCACCCTGGCCAACAACCCCTGGGACATGTGCGCCGGCGTCGCCATCGCCCGCGAGGCGGGGGCCGTCGTCGCCGACCTCGACGGCTCCGACTACAGCCTCGAGGCCGCCGTCACCCTGGCCGCGCCGCCCAGCCTCTTCGAGGAGCTCCGGACCATGGTCGGCGAGGCGGTCCGCGTCGCCGACGCGAGTCCGGCCTGAGCGGCGGTGCGATACTGCCGCCGGTGCGATGTCAGGTCCTGACCGACGCCGCCGGCTTCTGGCGCCTGAGCTCGGCGTTCCTGCTCGCCGACCCCGTCCTCAACCACGTCATCCTGACCACGATCGCGAGCCGTCTCCAGGATCCCGACGCGGCCCGTGAGCGCGAGGTCTTCGCCGCCCTCGTCGATGGATCCGGCGCGGTGGTCGGCGCCGCCATGCGCACGCCGCCCTACCAGGCGTACATCTCGGCGATGCCGCCCGAGGCGGTGGAGACGCTGGTCGACGCGCTCCTCTCCGCCTGCCCCGACAACGCCGGCGTCGGCGGCACGGTGGGGGAGGCGGACGCCTTCGCCGCCGCCTGGGCCCGGCGGACCGGGGCCCGGATCGAAACGCGGATGCGCCAGCGGATCCACCGGCTCGACGAGCCCACCCCTCCGAGGCCGGCCGCGGCGGGCGGCTGGCGCCAGGCCGGCGCCGCCGATCGCGACCTCCTGGTCCGGTGGTCGGAGGCCTTCGAGCGGGAGGCGGAGGGCCATGTCTCCGGAGAGGTCGTCGGCGCCGTCGCCTCGCGCCTCGCCGGCGGCCGCGCCTTCCTCTGGGAGTCGGGCGGCGAGCCGGTCTGCTACGCGGCGAGGACCGCGGCCGAGGGCGGGGTGGTCAGGATCGGTCCCGTCTACACACCGCCCGCGCACCGCCGCCACGGGTTCGCCGCGGCGCTGGTGTTCGCGATCGGGGAGTCGGCGCTGGCCGGCGGGGCGGAGCGCCTCATGCTCTACACCGACCTCGCCAATCCCACCGCCAACCGCGTCTACCACCGGATCGGCTACCGCCCCTTCGCCGACGTCGCCCTCCTCGCCTTCTCGGCGCCCCCCGCCTGACCGGCCCCGGGCGGGTCCCCTGTCCGGGGGCGGGCGCGCGGCTTCCGCCCTCGGTCCGGGGAGTAAGCTCTTCGCCATGGCCGCGACCCCCACGACCACGATGACCTTCCAGGCGCTCGACCAGCAGGACCCGGAGGTGGCGAACCTGATCCGCAGGGAGTACCAGCGGCAGAGCCACACCCTGGAGCTGATCCCCTCCGAGAACCTGGCCAGCCCAGCCATCCTCGAGGCGCTGGGAACCCTCCTCACCAACAAGTACGCCGAGGGCTATCCGGGCCGCCGCTACTACGGCGGCTGCGAGGTCATCGACGAGATCGAGACGCTGGCCCAGAACCGGGCCAGGCAGCTCTTCGGGGCCGCGTACGTGAACGTCCAGCCCCACGCCGGCAGCCAGGCCAACGCGGCCGTCTACCAGGCGGTCTGCCAGCCCGGCGACCGGGTCATGGGCATGGACCTCGACGCCGGCGGCCACCTGACCCACGGCAGCCCCGCCAACTTCAGCGGGAAGCTGTACGAGATCCACTCCTACACGGTCGACCGCGAGACCGAGCTGCTCGACTACGACGCCATCCAGCGGCAGGCCGAGGAGGTCCGCCCGAAGATGCTCCAGGTCGGCTACTCGGCGTATCCGCGGACCCTTGACTTCGACCGGCTGCGCCAGATCGCCGACAGCGTCGGGGCCGTCATGTGGACGGACATGGCGCACTTCGCCGGCCTCGCCGCCGGCGACGCCTATCCCTCGCCGATCCAGGCCTCCCACCTGGTCAGCACGACCACCCAGAAGACGCTGCGCGGCGCGTGGGGCGGAATGATCCTGGCCGCCGACGCCGAGCGATGGCAGAAGCCGATCGACTCCGCCGTCTTCCCCGGCACCCAGGGCGGTCCCCTGGTCCACGCCATCGCCGCCAAGGCGGTCTGCTTCGGCGAGGCGCTGAAGCCGTCCTTCAGGGACTACGCGCACCAGGTCGTCGCCAACGCCGGGGCCATGGCCAAGAGGCTTCAGGAGCGCGGGCTCCGGCTGACCACGGGTGGCACCGACAACCACCTGATGCTGATCGACCTCCGCCCGATGGGCCTCAAGGGACGCCGCGTGCAGGACGTCGCCGACACCGTCGGCATCACCGTCAACCGCAACGCCATCCCCTACGACGAGGCCAGCAAGTTCAACCCCAGCGGCATCCGCCTGGGCACCCCGAGCATCACCACCCGGGGCATGCGCGAGGCGGAGATGGTCGAGGTCGCCGATTGCATCGCCGACCTGATCGAGGCGCTGGCCGAGGACAAGGGCGAGGCGGCGCTGGACGCCGTCCGCGAGCGCACCCTGGACCTCTGCCGACACTTTCCGCTGCCCTACGCGTTCCACTAGGGAGTGGTCTGACGGTGTTCTCCATACTTCGCACCTTCGATCCGACACTGGGGCCCGTCGTCCACAACCTCGGCTCTTCGCTGCCCGTGCTCGGCCTGGCGCTGGTGCTGGGCGTCGTTCTGAACCTGATCGCGATCAAGGTCTCACCCCTGGTCGGGATCATGAAGCGCCCCCACAGAGAGCGCGACATCCATACGCGCTCGACACCGCTGCTGGGCGGCGTCGCCATCTATCTCGGCTTCGCCGTGGCCGTGCTGGTGCTCGTCCACGACGACACCGTGCGCAACGCCGTGCTGCTGCTCTGCGGCGCGGTTTGCCTCTTCTATCTGATCGACGACCGGTTCGAGCTGCCCTACTTGATCAAGCTCGCCTTCAGCGTCGGGATCGGCGTGGTCGCCGCGCTGGGCTTCGGCTTCCAGATCACACACTTCTCGGTGCCGCTGGTGGGCACGGTCAACACCGGATGGTTCGCGCTGCCCCTGACCCTGTTCTGGCTGGCCGGCATGCAGAACACGATCAACCTGATCGACGGGGTCAACGGGCTGGCCGGCGGAGTCGTCCTCATCGTCGCCCTGACCCTGATGCTGGCCGCGGCCAGCATCGGCCAGCACGAGGTGGTGCTGCTGGCGGCGGCCCTGGTCGGGACCTGCGCCGCCTTCCTCATCTTCAACTTCGATCCGGCCAGGATCTTCATGGGCGACTCCGGCGCCTTCAGCCTGGGCATGGCCCTGGGGCTGCTCTCGATCATCGGCGTCGCCAAGACGCCGGTCGTCTTCGCCCTGGCCATCCCCCTGCTGGCCCTTGCCGTGCCCATCGCCGACACCGCCTGGTCGATCATCAGGCGGCGCGTGGTCGGCTTCGGCAAGGGCGACGCCCACCACCTCCACCACCGTCTCCTTGACCTGGGGCTGTCCCAGCGGGAGACCTGCCTGGTCTTCTACGGCGCCGCCGGGATCCTCGGCGCGGTCGGTCTGACCGTGCTCGGACACAAGAAGATCCTGGGCGTCGCGATCATCCTCATGGTGGTCCTGCTGTCGACCGCGATGGCCGATCATCTGCAGGCCGTGGGACGTCGGATAGGTCCGTCGCTCCGCTTCCTGCTTGGGAAGGACGCTCTCAGGTAAGCTATCGGCCGGGATGACGCCGAAGCGTTCGTCCGGCCCGACCGGCGCGCAGGCGGCAGGCCTCGGCGGCGTGCTCGCCGCAGCCGTTATAGTCCCGTTGGTGGCTGGCATCTGGTTGGACAAGGTGCTGCACACCAGCCCGATCTTTCTGTTCATCGGACTGTTCTGCGGCTTCGCGGCCGCGGTGGCGGTCTTCTACGTGCAGTTCGTCAGAAAAACCCTCTAGAGACGGTGGAGTAAGGGATTTGCTCGCGAAGACGGTGTCAATCTGCGCGGCCGGAGCCGTGCTGGTACTCATCGCCTTCATTGTTCTCGGTTCCTGGCGTTGGGGTCTGGGAGGGGCCGCCGGGCTGCTCCTCGGCTCAGTCAATGCGGTATTGATCGGCCGCTCAGTGGACAGCTCGATGAGCTTCCTGCAGTCGAGCCTGCTCCGCCTGCTGATGCTCACCGTTCTCGGTGTCGGGATCGGCTTCCTGCTCGGTGGCGAGGCAGTCATCTTCGTCATGGCGGGAATCGCGGCAGCGGAGCTGATCATGGCAGGCGTCGCCGTTCGGGAGGTTTCTCGCGCATGAGGTTCTTGGCCGACCAGCCGCCGGTCACGTTCCCCACCATCGACCTTGGATGCGGGAATTGGTGCTCACTCAACTACACCACCCTCATCACCTCGGCCATAGCTCTGCTCATCGTCATCCTCATCGCCGTGCTCCTGGTCACCCATCTGGCGCCGGGCCGGCCGGGGCGGTTCCAGGCGATCTTCGAGTGGCTCTACGGCTATGTCCGCGATCAGGTGCACGATCTGGTCGCAGAGGACGCCGCCTTCGTCGTCCCGCTGGCGGGGACGCTGGGCATCTTCATCCTCGTCTCCAACTGGCTGGAGGCGTTCCCGCTCGACGCCGTCGGTCTCCGGGCGCCGACCGCCGACCTCAACCTGACCCTGGCCCTGACCCTGCTCGTCATCCTCATGGTCCAGGGGTACAGCATCAAGGTTCAGGGCTTCCGCGGCTACCTGCACCGCTTCACCAAACCCTTCGACGGCCCCATCCCGCTCCGTGCCGCGTTCACCCCCCTCAACATCATCGAGGAGGCGCAGAAGATCCTCACCCTCTCGTTCCGGCTTTTCGGCAACCTGCTGGCTGGCGCGATGATGATCTGGCTGCTCGGCTACCTCCTCGGCAACGCCCCCATCTGGCTCGGCGGCCCCTTCATCATCGCCCCCGTTGCAACCACGCTCTGGAAGCTCTTCGACGTCTTCTTCATCGGGACCATCCAGGCGTACATCTTCATGCTGCTGACCATCGTCTATTTCGGCCAGGCTCGCGAGGGCATGGCCGGAGAACACCACTAGACCCTGAAGGAGGATCCCCTCTCGTCATGAACCACGCGATCATCTTCGGTTTGGGCCTGCTGGCGTTCGGCGTCGCCATCGGCGGAGGCGCGATCGGCGCCGGTGTCGGTGACGGTCTGGCCGGCAACGCAGCCATTCAGGGCACGGCGCGGCAGCCCGAGCTGAGGGGCAGCCTCACGGGACTGATGTACATCGTCGTCGGACTCTGTGAAGCCGGCTACATCATCAACATCGTGTTCGGCTTCCTCATCGTCTACGTGCTCGCCAAGTAGGGACGTCCGAGGAAGTAGGAGTCATGCACATGCAGCTGGTGTCGACGGGATCGGCGATCCTGATCCAGCCCAACGCCACGCTGATCGTCGAGCTGGTCGCGTTCGTCCTTGTCGTCCTCGCCTTCTCCAGGTGGGTGTACCCGATCCTGGCCCGCGTCGCCGAGGCCCGGCAGGAGCGTATCGCCGAGCAGCTGGAAGCGGCCAAGCGTGACCGGGAGGAGGCACAGCACCAGCTCGACGCGGCCAAGGAGGAGCTCGCCAAGGCGCGCGTCCAGGCCTCCGAGATCATCAGCGGCGCCAACCGCGGCGCGGAGCAGGTTCGCTCCGAGGGCCGGGAGCGCGCCGAGGATGAGGCGAAGCGCATCGTCGACAGCGCCCGCCGCGAGATCGAGTCGGAGCGCCAGCGGGCGGTCCAGTCGGTCCGCCAGGAGGTGGCCGACCTGGTCGTCGGCGCGACCGAGAAGGTGGTCGGGCAGGCGCTCGACGGTGACGCCCACCGGCGGCTGATCGACGAGGCGATCGAGCAGGTCGGGGCGGCGAGGGGGAACGGTGCCGAGCGCCACCGCTAGACGCTACGCACGGGCCCTGTTCGAGCTCGCCACCGAGGAGCGTCAGCTCGACGCCTGGGAGCAGCGCCTGGAGCAGGTCCGGCGCATCCTCTCCGTCCCCGAGCTGAGGGCCGTGATCGAGAACCCGGCGGTCGCCCCCGCCCAGCGGCTGGCGCTGATCGACAGCCTGCCCCTGGACGATATCGGCGAGGAGGGCCGCAACCTGGCCAAGCTCCTCATCGAGTCGGCGCACAGCGACGCGATCGCCGACATCGAGGAGGAGTTCTCGCGCCTCGCCGACGAGGAGCGGGGACGGGTCCAGGTCACGGTCACGACCGCGGTCGAGCTCCAACCCGAGGGCCGCGAGCGCCTGGCCCGGCAGCTGGGCGAGCAGCTCGGACGGGACGTCAGGCTCGAGTATCGAACCGACCCCGCCATCCTCGGCGGCCTGGTCGCCCAGATCGGCGACCGGCTCGTGGATGCCAGCCTCCGGAGCAGGCTCCAGCAGCTCCGCCGCCAGCTGGCGGGCGTGTGAAGACGAAGGAAGGATAAACACGGTGGATAGCGGCGACATCGGAGAGGTCATCAAGGAGCGGCTGAAGAAGTTCGACGCCCAGACCGTGACCGCGGATGTGGGCCGGGTGATCAGCGTCAGTGACGGCATCGCCCAGGTCTACGGCCTCCGCGGAGCGATGGCATCGGAGCTTCTCGAGTTTCCCGGCGACGTGTACGGGATGGCCCTGAACCTCGAGGAGAACAGGGTCGGCGCCGTGCTGCTCGGCCCCTACGAGCAGATCGAGGAGGGCGCCGAGGTCCGGACCACGGGCCGCATCGTCGAGGTTCCGGTCGGTCCCGAGCTCCTCGGCCGCACGGTCAACCCGCTGGGTCGGCCCCTGGACGGCCAGGGCCCGATCCAGGCCAAGCAGACCAGCCCGGTCGAGAAGATCGCGCCCCGCGTCATCACCAGGCAGTCGGTCGACACGCCGGTGCAGACCGGCATCCTCGTCGTCGACGCCATGATCCCGATCGGGCGCGGCCAGCGTGAGCTGATCATCGGCGACCGCCAGACCGGCAAGACGGCTCTCCTGCTCGACACGATCATCAACCAGAAGGGGAAGAACCTCTTCTGCATCTACTGCGCGATCGGCCAGAACGCGGCCAGCATCGCCCGCGTCCGGGCGACCCTCGAGGAGCACGGCGCCCTCGAGTACACGACCATCGTCGCCGCGACCGCCTCCGAGCCCGCGGCGCTGAGCTACATCGCCCCCTACGCGGCGTGCGCCATGGGCGAGTACTTCCGCGACAGCGGCCAGGACGCGCTGGTCTGCTACGACGACCTGACCAAGCACGCCTGGGCCTACCGCGAGCTGTCGCTGACGCTGCGCCGCCCGCCCGGCCGCGAGGCGTATCCCGGCGACGTCTTCTACCTGCACTCCCGGCTCCTGGAGCGCGCCGCGCGCATGAGCGAGGCCAACGGCGGCGGCTCGCTGACGGCGCTGCCCGTCATCGAGACCCAGGAAGGCGACATCTCCGCCTACATCCCGACCAACGTGATCTCGATCACGGACGGGCAGCTGTTCCTGGAGTCCGACCTCTTCAACGCCGGCCTCCGGCCCGCGATCTCGCCCGGTAACTCGGTCTCCCGGGTCGGTGGTGACGCGCAGACCAGCCCGGTCAAGCGCGCCGCCAGCGGCCTCAAGTTCGACCTCTCCACCTACCGCGAGCTGGCCGCCTTCGCCCAGTTCGCCTCGGACCTCGACGCGCAGACCCGCGCCCGCCTCGAGCGCGGCCAGCGTCTGACCCAGCTCCTCGTCCAGAAGCAGTACGAGCCGATCCACGTCGGTGCCCAGGTGTGCATCACCTACGCCGGCACCCGCGGCCTGGTCGACAAGGTCGAGATCGGCCGCGTGGTCGAGTGGAAGGATGGTTTCGTCCGCTTCCTCCTCGCCGAGCGGCGCGCCCTGATCGACGGCATCGAGCAGGACCAGAAATGGGGCGAGGAGGTCGAGAACCAGGTCAAGGAGGCCATCGAGGCCTACAACCGCCAGTTCGGCGTCGGCTCCGAGCCGGTCGCCGAGGCGCGGACCTGAGCGGGAGCTGAACCGTGGCCTCCCTCCGCGAGATCCGGCGCCGCAAGCGCAGCATCCAGAACATGGAGAAGATCACCAAGGCGATGCAGGTGGTCTCCGCCACCCGGCTGCGGCGGGCCCAGCAGGCGGTCCAGCGTGCCCGGCCCTACGCCGAGAAGATGCGCGAGGTGCTCCAGGTCACGGCCAAGATCGCGACCTCATTCCGACATCCCTACCTGATCGGCCGCGAGGGTGACCGGGCGCTGGTGATCGTGATCACCTCCGACCGGGGCCTCTGCGGGCCGCTCAACACGAACACGATGCGCGCGGTCAACCGCTACGTGCTCCAGAACCACGGAGGCCGGGCCCGGTATGTCGCCATCGGGCGCAAGGGCCGCGACTTCCTGGTCCGGTTCCGGCGGGATCTGGTGGCCGAGGTCGTCAACCTTCCCAGCCATCCCCGCTTCGCCGACGTCCAGCCGGCGGTGAGGGCGGCGCTGGAGGAGTACGACCAGGAGCGGGCCGACGTCGTCCTGCTCGCCTACGCGCGGTGGGTCACCACGCTCCGCCAGGAGCCCGTGGTCCGTCCCCTGGTCCCGATGGAGATTCCCGAGGCCGAGGATCTCCCCGCCGCCGACTACGAGTACGAGCCGGATCCGGAGACCGTGCTCTCCGAGCTCCTGCCCCGCTACATCGAGTCCCAGGTCTACGAGGCGGTGCTGGAGAACCAGGCCAGCGAGCAGTCCGCACGTATGATCGCCATGCAGAACGCGACCCAGGCCGCCGGTGACCTCGTGAAGGAACTGCGCTCGACCGAGAACAAGGTGCGCCAGCAGTCGATCACGTCGGAGTTGATGGACATCGTCGGCGGCGCCGCCGCGGTGAGCGGCCGATGAACGAACACACGAGAGAGGAGTCAGATGGCTGAGGTGCTGCAGCGCCCCCAGGACACGGAGGCCGGAACCGCGACCGGGCGCATCGCCCAGGTGACCGGCGCCGTCGTCGACGTCGAGTTCCCGAGCGGGAGGCTTCCCGCCATCCTGGACGCGCTCCAGGTTCCGCTCGAGGGCCGCACGCTGGTGCTGGAGGTCGAGCAGGAGATCGGGGACCACACCGTCCGCTGCATCGCCATGGACTCCACCGACGGGCTGCGCCGCGGCGACGAGGTGAAGGCGACGGGCGGGCCGATCACGGTGCCGGTCGGGGTCGAGACCCTGGGCCGGATGTTCAACGTCGTCGGCGAGCCGCTCGACGATGAGCCCGCGCCCGAGGGCGTCGAGCGCTGGTCGATCCACCGCGACGCCCCTCCGGTCGAGGAGCAGCAGACCGACATCGAGATCCTGGAGACCGGGATCAAGGTCATCGACCTGATCTGCACCTTCGCCAAGGGCTCCAAGATCGGCCTCTTCGGCGGTGCCGGCGTCGGCAAGACAGTGCTCGTCCAGGAGCTGATCCGCAACATCGCCTACGAGCACAAGGGCCGCTCCGTGTTCGCCGGCGTCGGCGAGCGGACCCGCGAGGGCGCCGATCTCTACAAGGAGATGGGCGAGGCCGGGGTGCTCCAGCAGACCAGCCTCGTCTTCGGTCAGATGAACGAGCCGCCCGGGGCGCGCGCCCGGATCGCGATGACCGGCCTCACCCTGGCCGAGTACTTCCGCGACGCCGAGGGTGCCGACGTCCTGCTCTTCGTCGACAACATCTTCCGGTACCTGCTGGCCGGCTCCGAGGTCTCCGCGCTGCTCGGCCGGATGCCCTCCAACGTCGGCTACCAGCCGACCCTGGCCACCGAGATGGGCGCCCTCGAGGAGCGCATCACCTCGACCAGCAAGGGTTCGATCACCTCGGTGCAGGCGGTCTTCGTGCCCGCCGACGACTACACCGACCCCGCCATCCAGACCACGTTCGCCCATCTCGGCGCGACCGTGTCCCTGAAGCGTGAGCTGACCGAGATCGGCATCTACCCGGCGGTGGACCCGCTCGACTCCTTCAGCCGCTTCCAGACCCCCGAGGTCGTCGGCCAGGAGCACTACGACGCCGCCCAGGGCGTCAAGCGCACGCTGCAGCGCTACAAGGAGCTGCAGGACATCATCGCCATCCTCGGCCTCGAGGAGCTCTCCGAGGACGACCGGCTGATCGTGGCCCGTGCCCGGAAGGTCCAGCGCTTCCTCTCCCAGCCGATGTTCGTGGCCGAACGCTTCACCGGCCAGAACGGCGCCTACGTCCCGGTCAAGGAGACCGTGCGCGGCGTCAAGGAGATCCTCGAGGGCAAGCACGACGATCTCGACGAGTACGACGTCGCCATGGTCGGCACCATCGACGACGCTCGCGAGAAGCACGAGCGCAACGCCAAGGGCAACCAGTAGCCGTGGGCGTGCCGCTCCGTGTGGTCAGCGTCGAGGGATCGCTCTTCGACCAGGAAGTGGACGGCAACGGCCGTCCCTTCCTGATCGTCAGGGGCATAGACGGAGAGATGGGCATCCTGCCCCGACACGAACCCCTGATGACCACCCTCAAGCCGGGGCCGATGCTGATCCGCAACGGCTCCGAGGAGACCGAGCTCTTCGTCGGGGGCGGCTTCATCGAGATCCTGCCCGACCGGGTGACGGTGCTCGCCGACGTCGCCGAGCGCGTCGACGAGATCAGCGCCGAGGCGGCCGAGGAAGCTCGGCGGCACGCCCAGGAGCGGCTGAGCGGCGACCTCAACGAGACCGAGGAGAAGGAGATGCAGGCGCTCCTGGCCGTCGCCGAGGCCCGCGTGCGCCTGATCCGCGAGCGCCGGCACGGCAGCAGCTGAGCCGGTTCAGCCTCCGCTGACTCGGGACGGGGCCACGCCCCCGTCCGCCCAGATCGCCTGGAGCGGTTCGTAGCTGAGGAGTTCGATCCCCTCCTGACGGATCGTGTTCGCCGCCTCGGCCGAGACCAGGAACTCGTAGTCGGTGTGGCGGACCTGCCAGCCGTCGGGCTCGGTGGCCCGCAGCTCGGCTCCGTCGATGCCCGGGTGCACCGCCCACTCGGTCAGGCCGACCGGCAGCTCACGAAGCATCCGCAGGTAGGAGGCGGGCTTGGCACCGGGGTCGACGTCGAAGCTGTCCATCAGGTCGTGGTCGTCGGTGGGCAGGCCTCGGCGGCGCAGCCGCTCGACCTGGGCCGGGTCGGTGACCCGCAGGGCCAGGCCGTACTCCGTGGCCAGCCGGGCGGTCATCTCCAGGATGTCGGGCCTGCCCCCGTTGTGCAGGCAGTGCCAGTCCAGATGCGTGGGGCCGAGCCCGGCGGCGATGACGGCCTCGATCTGAGCCCGGAACTCGATCTCGAGGTCCTCGACCGAGACCCGCTCCAGGAACTCGGGCAGCCGCTCCAGGCCGTAGAGGTGACCCGACTCGTCGACCATCGAGGGGACGGTGCCGTCGGCGGCCAGAGGGCTCCACGCCTGGCCCGGCATGTCGCAGAGCACGGTCAGATGGACGCCGAAGGGCAGATCGGGGTGGTCGCGAAGGATCCGCATCGCCTCCCCGGCGGCCGGCATCGGTGCCATCAGGCTGGCGGAGCGGACGACGCCCTCGGTGATCGCCCGCAGCGTCGCCTCGTTGGCCCAGCCGGCGATGCCGAAGTCGTCGGCGTTGATGATGAGCAGCCGCGCGTCGTCCGGGTAGCCGAGGACGTGGTTGGCGAGGCGGGACATGGTTGGGACGGTACAACGTTGGAGCCGCTCCGTCACGTCGCGGCTTGGGCCGGGGCGGTGGTCCGACCACCGGGGGGCGCCGGCCCCCGGCCCGGGCAGGTCCAAGACCCGATGCACGGTGCTCTGGGTTGAGGGCGGGGAGCGGGACGGGGTCCCGGCCGGAATGGGTGGAACAACCGCGCAACTCGTTATGTTGTTCGTACCGAGATGTCCGCGCAAACCTACGATGTGACGGCCCGCAAGGGGCACCAGGCGACGATGGCCGTGCTGGTGCTGCTGGGCTTCGTGCTCGGGGGCCTGGTCACCGACTGGATCGGTGTCGCCCTGGTCGGCGTGGCCGGGCTGATCATGCTCGCCGGCCGCTTCTGGTGGCCCGCGGACGTCGTGCGCCAGTTCATCTGGCGGGTGGCGGAGCCGCGCGGTCTGGTCAAGCGCCGGGACCGCGTCGAGGACCACGAGACGCGCCGGGTGGCCCGCATCATGGGCGGCGTCGCCTGGCTCCTGGCGGCGGCCCTGATCGCGCTCGGCGCCGGCATCGCCGGCTGGGTGATCGCGCTGCTGGTGACGGTGATGATCGTGCTCGACGCCTCGTTCGACTTCTGCGCGCTGTGCTTTGTGTTCCTCCACCTGGAGCGCCGGGGGCTGCTCCCCGCCGCCCTCCGCCACCAGTAGGGGATCCATGGAGAGGCTGATCGTGCTCGCTGTGCTGGCCGCGCTCGTGGCCGCGGGTGTGATCGCCGTCCGGTGGTGGGCGGGGCACCGCGAGGCCGAGCTCGGCGAGGTGCCGGCGGAGACGGTCTGGTCGGAGCTGGACGCCGAGGCCGACGGGAGGTGGGGCGTGGTCTCCTTCTCCACCGCCTTCTGCGGCGAGTGCCGCGTGCAGGACCGGATCCTGGATCAGCTGGCCAACGCGCGCGTCCTCCATGTGGATGCGGCGGAGCGGCCGGCGGTGGCCAGGCGCTTCGGCGTGATGACGGTCCCGAGCACGCTCGTCCTCGATCCGGTGGGCCGGGTTCGCGCCGTCAACCACGGTCTCGCCGACCTCCCGAGGCTCCGCACGCAGATCCTGGCCGGGGAGCCGACAGCGCTGCCCGCCACCCGTTAGCATGCTGTGGTGCTCGCGCTTGAACAGGTGTTGGTGGTCGAGGGTGGAACCCGACTCTCGGGTCGTCTCCGCGTAAGCGGCTCCAAGAACGCCTCTCTTCCTGAGCTGGCGGCCTGTCTGCTCAGCTCGGAGGCGGTGCGCCTCTCCAACCTGCCCGACCTCGCCGACACCCGGCTGATGGTCGAGATCATCCGCTCCCTAGGCGGTACCGTCGAGGTCGAGGGTGAGGAGACGGTGGTCAGCTCCGCCTCCCCGAGCGGTGAGATCGCGCCCGACCTGGCCCGCCGCATGCGGGCCTCCATCGTCCTCCTCGGCGCCCTGCTCGGGCGGCTGGGAAGGGTGCGCCTGCCCACCACCGGCGGCGATGCGATCGGCGCCCGCCGGGTCGGCGAGCACCTGCGCGGGCTGAGAGCGATGGGCGCTGTCATCGAGGAGCTGCCCGAGGCCCTGGTCGCGACCGCGCCGCAGGGCCTCCACGGCGCCCGCATCGTGCTCGACATCCCCAGCGTGACCGGCACCGAGAACCTGATGCTGGCGGCGGTGACCGCGCGGGGCCGGACCGAGATCCTCAACGCCGCCCGCGAGCCCCACGTCCAGGACCTCGCCCGGCTGCTCCGGGGAATGGGGGCCGGGGTCGAGGGCGCCGGCACCGAGCGCGTCGTGATCGACGGCGTCCCGGAGCTGGGCGGCTGCAGCCACAGCGTCATCGCCGACTACCTGGAGGCGGGGACCTACGCGTGTGCCGTCGCCGCGGCCGGCGGCGACGTCCTGCTCGAGTTCGGTCCGGCCAGGGACCTGGCCCACCCGATGATGAAGCTGGAGCAGGCCGGGGTTGAGATCGAGATCGGCGAGGATACGATCCGGGTCCGTCGCGACCCTGAGCGACCGCTCCGCCCGGTCGACATGGTGACCTGGGTCCATCCCGGGTTCCCGACCGACCTGCAGGCGCAGTTCCTGGCCCTGGTCACCCAGGCCGAGGGCGTCTCCATGGTCCAGGAGTGGCTCTACGAGAACCGGTTCCAGCACGTGCCTGAGCTCATCCGGATGGGCGCCGACATCGAGGTCAGTGGCCGCGACGCCCTGGTCCGGGGCCCCTCCCGGCTGCACGGCGCCTCGGTGCGGGCCAGCGACATCCGCTCCGCCGCCGCACTGGTCATCGCCGCGCTCTGCGCGGAGGGCCGAACCGAGCTGCATGATCCCTGGCACCTGGGACGTGGCTACGATGATCTGGTCGGCAAGCTCACCGCTCTCGGCGCTCGCGTGGAGTCGGGCCAGGGCTGATGTCGGTGGGGTCCCTCGGCGCGGCCCCGGACATGACCTGAAGGCGCCGGGACGCCGTGTGGTCGCGAAAGATCGGCATCGACATCGGCTCCCGCACCGTGCGGATGTGGGTCAAGGGTCACGGAGTCACCCTGCGCGAGCCGTCGGTGGTGCTGCGGACCGGGGTTCAGCAGCGTGTCGTCGCGCTCGGCCACGAGGCGCTGCGCGGGTCCACCGCGGACGGGCGCCAGCGGGCTCGCCCGGTGACCGACGGTGGTGAGCTCGACGTGAACGTGATGGCGGCCATGCTGCCGGTCCTCATCGGCCGGGTGCCGGGCGTGCTCCGGCCCTTCCGCCCCGAGGTGATGATGGCGCTCCCCTCGACCGCGCCGGGCGCCATCAGGCGCCGCCTGACCCAGGCCGCGATCGGCGCCGGCGCCGGACAGGCCTGGCTGATCGACCTGCCCCTGGCGGCCGCGATCGGAGCCGGGCTGAAGATCGGCGAGCCCTACAGCGGCTGCGTCGTCGAGATCGGGGCGGCGCGGACGGAGATGGCGGTCATCGCCGGCTCCGGGATCATGACCTCGCGAACGCTGGACGCCGGCGGCGCCGCTTTCGACGCGGCGCTGGAGGCGATGCTCGAGGAACGCCACGGGCTGCGCCTCGAGGGGAGCGTGATCCACGAGCTGAAGCGCGTCATCGGCGTCCTCCCCGAGACCGGCCGACGGGTCCTCACCGGCACCGATGCCGAGGGTTCCCCGCTCAGGGTGGAGGTCGACGGCGACGAGGTCCGCGAGGCGCTCGAGAGGCCGCTGGGGACGATCGCCCAGGCCCTGGCCGGGCTCGTCGGCGATGGCGGCCAGGAGGTCGCCGGCATGGTCCAGCGAGGCGGCGTGATGCTCACCGGCGGCGGCGCGCTGATGCCGGGCATGGTCAGGGGCCTGGCCCTCCGCACCGGGCTCCGGTTGCGCCGCGCCGACGAACCCGCCGACGCCGTGGTCCGCGGCGCCGGCCTCGCCCTCGACCGCTTCGAGGTGGTCCGGCGCGGCCAGCTCTACCTCCGGTGACGCGGCTCGCGGTCGACGGCTCCGGCCTGGCCCGGCCGATGGCCGGGATGGGCACCTACACCCGTCACATCCTGGCCGCGATGGCGTCGGCCCGGGCCGACGCCGAATTCGTCGTCTACGGGCCGCAGGCGGCAGGGGACGCCGTCCCCGGCGCGCTCCGGCAGACGCCCCGCCTGCCCCTGGTCGGCCGTCACCTGCTCTGGCCGCTCGCCCTGCGACGCCTGCGTGCCTCGGCCTTTCTCGGCTGCGCCGGCCAGCTGCCGCTCGGCGGGGCCGGCGGCCCCGCCGCGATCACGGTCCACGACCTCGCCATCTACCGTCACCCCGAGTGGTTCCCGGAGGGTCAGTGGCTCAGCGTCAAGCTCGCAGTCCCCCGGTCGCTGCGCCGGGCCGACGCCGTCATCGCCGTCTCACGGAACACGGCGGACGACGCCCGCGAGCTCTTCTCGGTGCCTCCCGAGCGGATCCACGTCGTCCCCCTCGGGGCCGGCTCTGAGTTCCGCCCTCCGGCTCCCGAGGCGGTCGAGGCCGAGCGGCGCCGGCTGGGCCTCCCCGAGCGCTTCATCCTCTTCTTCAGCACGATCGAGCCGCGCAAGAACCTGCACACGCTGCTCGACGCCTGGGAGCGGATGGGGCGCACGCCGGCCCTGGTCGTGGCCGGGGGCTGGGGCTGGCGGTCCGAGGAGCTTCGCGGCCGGTTCGAGGCGGCCGGCGACCGCCTGCGACTCCTTGGCCAGGTGGCGCCCGCGGACCTGCCCTCGCTCTACGGCCTGGCCGACTGCCTCGCCCACCCCGCCTGGTACGAGGGCTTCGGCCTCACCCCGCTGGAGGCGATGGCCTGCGGCACGCCCGTGGTCTGCTCGGACTCGTCCTCGCTGCCTGAGGTCGTCGCCGGGGCGGGGTTGCTGGTCTCCCCCGGCGACGCCTGGGCGTGGGCGGAGGCGCTGGGCTCGGTCCTCGAGGACGCCGGGCGGCGCCGGGCGATGCGGGAGGCGGGCCTCAGGCGGGCGGCGGAGCTGACCTGGGAGCGGGCGGCGAAGGAGACCTGGGCGGTGCTCGACGGCATCGCCCGCCGCTGAGGAGCGTTCAGGCCAGGGCCCGGCGCAGCAGGTCGGCGACCCCGGCCGCGGTGCGGTCCCAGGAGAAGGTGGCGGCGTGCGCGTACCCCCGCTCGGCCAGCTCCCGAGAGCGGTTCAGCGCCCGCTCCAGCGCGGCCGCGATCTCCTCTTCGTCGAGGGGGTCGTCGGCGTACTCGGCGGCGTCGCCGCCCACCTCGGGCAGGGAGGAGACGCGGGCTGTGACCACGGGCAGGCCGCGCTGCTGTGCCTCCAGCACGGGGAACCCGAAGCCCTCGTAGAGGCTGGGGAAGATTAGGGCCCGGGCGCCTTTATAGAGCGCCTCCAGGTCGGCGGCGGGGACCCTGCCCAGCACCCGGGCGCGGGGAGAGGTGCGAAGGCGCCCCGCCAGCTCCTCGTCGCGGATCGGCCCGGCCGAGACGAGCAGCAGGTCGGGCAGACGCGAGACCGCCTCCAGCGCCGTCGCCTGGTTCTTCTTGGCCTCGACGCGGCCGACGTGCAGGCAGTAGGGGCCGTCTACGCCGAGGGCGGCGATCCGGCGCTGGACCTCCTCCTCGGTGGGCGGAGGCGGCACCGGGCTGAGTCCGTTGTGGACAACGGTGATGCGGTCGGGATCGACGCCGTAGAGCTCGACCAGATCCCGCTTGGTCGCCTCGGAGACGGCGCAGAGCAGCCGGCAGCGCCGGCACGCCCAGCGCGTGGTCAGGCGCAGGTAGGCTCGCTCGGCGGGAGCGTACGCCTCCGGGTAGCGCTCGAAGGCGAGATCGTGGACGACCGTGGTGGCGCGGCCCGGCGCCAGGTAGGGGACGGCGTGGGCGGGCACGAAGAGAAGGTCGGGACGGTGCCCCCAGAGCTCGGCCGGGAGCCGAAGCTGCGACCAGAGGCGGGGCGCCGGGAGCACGGTCGGATCGAAGCCCGGCGCCGGGGCCGGGCGCGACGCGTAGAAGGTGAAGCGCAGGTCGGGCGCGGCCGCCGCCAGCCGCCGGCAGAGCTCGGCGCAGTACCGCTCGGTCCCGGTCTGGACCTCGCGGGTGGCGGGGCTGGCGTCGACGGCGACGAGCGGCTCGGGCGCCATGGTCAGCAGGTCGGGCCGGCGACGGGCGCCGGGACCGGCGCCCCGGCGAGGGCGGCGAGCAGCGGCTCCAGGTCGATGGGCTGCTGGCGGATGTCGGCGATCGTCTTGCGGGCGGCGTTGCTCAGAGCGGTCCTGACCTCGGGCCGCTCGACGATGGCGACCATGGCCTCGGCCCACTCGGCGGGGTCGTGGGGGTCGAGCACCATCCCCGCCTTGTCGACGGTGCGGGGGAGGGCCCCGGTGGCGGCGACCAGGGGCGTGGTGCCGCAGGCCATCGCCTCCATGGCGCCGACCGAGCAGCCCTCGTAGACGGCCGGGCGGAGCCAGCCGGCGGCGCCGCTGATCAGGGCCGTCAGGTGCTCGTCCTCGACGCGACCCACGTCGATCGCGCCCTCGATCGCGGTGCGGGAGGCGCCGGGTCCGGCCAGCACCAGCCCCGCTCCCTCCGGCAGCCGCGGGCGGGCCAGGGCCCAGGCCCTTCCGAGCAGGCCAAGGTTCTGGCGCGGCGTGTCGGCGCCGACGGCGACGAGGTACGGGTCGGGGAGATGGAGCTCTCCCCGCAGCCGGTCCACGTCCTCGCGGCGGGCGCGGCGGAACCACTCCCGAGGCCGCGGTTCGACGACGGCGACCCGGTCGGCGTCGACGCGGAGGTAGGTGGTGAGCCCCACCGCCACCGCCCGCGAGGGCGCCAGCAGCGCGTCCGAGCGACGCGCCGCCGAGGCCGTCCGCCAGTTCTGCGAGAGCCACTGGCGGGCGGGGTACGCGCCGCGGTCGAAGAGATGCCCGAGCTCGTAGATCGCCGTCACCGATCGCGCTCCGCGCGGCGCCCGGAAGCGGCCGTCGAGGGAGAGCACGGTGTCGGCCCGATCCTCCTCCACCACCAGCTCGACGTCGTCGCGGGCGCGCAGGGCGTCGAGGACGAAGGCGGCGTACACGGAGATCCCGGTCGGGCGGGTCAGGTCGAGGTGGGAGATGTCGCAGGCGACGCGCACGGCTCTGATGTTGCCATCGTGCACCCTGCCGAGGCGGCTTCCGGCGTCGGAGGGCCTCGGTCACACATCATATGGGCGATGTGTGAGGCCCGCGTGCTCGGCGTGCGCGTCGACAGCATGGAGATGAAGGGCGCCCTCGACGCGATCGATCGCATGACCGAGGCCGGCGGTCCGGCGCGGATGGTGGCGACCGTGAACCCCGAGTTCGTGATGGCCGCCCGCCGCGACGCCGACTTCCGGCAGGCGCTGGAGCGGGCGGAGCTGTCGCTGCCCGACGGGCACTACGTGGTCTGGGCGCTGCGACGCAAGGGCTGCCCGCAGCGCGACCGCGTCACCGGGGTCGACCTCGTCGACGAGCTGAGCGGGCGCCTGGCCGGCCGCGCCGGCCGGCTGTTCCTGCTCGGCGCCCGGCCGGGGGTGGCGGCCGAGGCCGGGCGCCGCCTGGCCGAGCGCCATCCCGGCCTCGTCGTCTGCGGCGCGGAGCCGGGGTCGCCGCTGCCCGAGGATGACCGGGCCACGGTCACCGCCGTCAATCGCGCCCGTCCTGACGTCCTCCTCGTCGCCTACGGCCACCCGCGGCAGGAGCTGTGGATCGACCGCAACCGGCAGCGCCTGGAGGTGCCGGTCGCGATCGGGGTGGGGGGGACCTTCGACTATCTATCGGGCCGGATCCGCCGGGCGCCGCGGTGGATGCAGCGGGCGCACCTGGAGTGGACCTGGCGCCTGATGCTCCAACCGTGGCGGGCACGGCGGATGGCCGTCATCCTCGTGTATCTTTTCGCGGTGCTTGCGGAGGGTCGCGACGAATCCCGACGATAACGTCCGCCTGAGCATCGTCATCCCCGCCTATAACGAGGAACCACGACTGCCCGGCACCGTGCGCCACGCCATCGCCTATCTCGAGGGCGCCCGGCGATCGTACGAGCTGGTCCTCGTCGACGACGGCAGCATCGACGGCACCCTCGACTACATGCGCCGCCTCCAGTCGGAGCGGCCCCGCGTCAGGGTGATCCAGCTCCGTCCCAACCGGGGCAAGGGCAAGGCCGTCTGCGAGGGGGTGCGGGCGGCGCGGGGGGAGCTGATCCTCTACAGCGACGCCGACCTCTCGACCCCGATCGAGGAATTGCCGCGCCTGGAGCAGGCGATCGAGGATGGCGCCGACGTCGCCTTCGGCTCGCGTGCCGCACCCGGCGCTCGCGAGGTCAACCAGCCCTTCTACCGCAGGGTGATGGGCAAGGGCTTCAACGTCCTCGTCCGGCTGCTGCTGCTGCCCGAGTTCCGGGACACGCAGTGCGGCTTCAAGCTCTTCCGGGCGACGGTCGCGAGGGAGTCGTTCGCGGCCACCCGGACCGAGGGCTTCGCCTTCGACGTCGAGGTGCTGTGGCGGGCCAAGCGGGCCGGCTTCCGCGTCGTCGAGGTGCCGGTCCGGTGGCTCAACTCCGACACCAGCCGGGTGTCGCCGGTGGTCCACTCGACGCAGATGCTTCGGGATCTGCTGCGACTCCGGCTGTTCGGCTGAGCGTCACGGGACCGTGTCCGGGCCCGATAGTCCGTAAGTCCCGTGACTGGTAGGATTCACCCGTATCGTCTTCCGGGGGGGGGCCTCCGGCGGGCGGAGTCAGAACCGCAGGAGGTGAGTTGAACTCCGTGCAGCGCGTGCGCACCTGGATCATGTCGCTTCCCTTCCGTGACCGTCGCGGACAGGGCATGGTCGAGTACGCCCTCATCCTGGTCCTGGTGGCCGTGGTGGTGGTGCTCGTCCTCTCCACTCTCGGCAACACCATAAAGGACACGTTCCAGGACGTCATCAACGGCCTCCAGACGAAGTAGCGTCAGTCCTCGGCCAGGAACGCCAGCGCCGCCTCCTTGAAGGGGCGGGCGGGCACGGCGCTCATATGGTTACGTCCCTGGAGCGTGACCAGCCGGGCGTGGGGGAGCCGTTCGACCAGCATCGGCGCGTCGCCCGCCAGCTCGTCGCGGTCCCCGATGACCAGCAGCACCTGGTTCTCGATCTCCTCCAGCGGCACCTCGGGCAGCGGCGTCTCCTGGCCGACGATGCAGCAGGCCAGCGCCTCCAGGTCGTTGTACGGCCGGGACGTGGCGAAGCGGTAGAAGCCGTGCTCGTCGCCGAGGCTCTCGTCGCCGCGCAGCCGGCGGGCGACCAGCTCGGGGTCGAAGGAGTGGTCGGCGCCGCGATAGCCGACGCCACCGAGCACCATGCGTCCCAGCCGCTCGGGGGCGTGCATGGCCAGCTCGAAGCCGATCCGCGAGCCCATCGAGTAGCCCAGGTAGTCGGCTCTTCGCACGTCGAGGTAGTCGAGCAGGTTGGCCACGTCGGCCG
Organism: Candidatus Dormiibacterota bacterium; assembly: GCA_036272915.1. Taxonomy (GTDB): domain Bacteria; phylum Chloroflexota; class Dormibacteria; order Dormibacterales; family Dormibacteraceae; genus DATAXV01. Next base: position 6,998 of record DATAXV010000090.1, on the reverse strand, counting down.
CCATCACCGGACGCGCGTAGGCGTCGACATCATGGGGCTTGTCCGACTGGCCGTGGCCCCGGCAGTCCATGCCGATGACCAGGAAGCCCGCGTCCTCCAGCGTGGTCCGCCAGCGAGAGCCGACCCAGTTGGTCTCGAAGTCGCTGGCGAAGCCGTGGACGAGGACGATGGGAGGAGCCTCCCAGGGCCCCGCCACCTCGTAGCGGAGCCGGAGGCCTTGTGAGGTGAACTCTGGCATTCCGAAGAGGTAGCGTATCGGGACGGTGAGGTCCAAGGAGGCAGCGTCGCTCCGCCTGCTGCGCACGGGCGAGGTGGTCGCCGACCGCGTGCGCGTGCCCCGGACCTTCATCGGCCGCGGCATCGGCCTGCTCGGCCGGGCCGGGCTGGAGCCGGGCGAGGGCATGTGGATCAAACCCTGCAACGGCATCCATATGTGGTTCATGCGATTCACGCTCGACGCCGTCTTCCTCGACCGCCGTCTGCGCGTCGTCCGCGTCGTGCCCGAGCTCCGGCCCTGGCGGATGGTGCCGCTGGTCCTGCGTGCCCAGAGCGTGGTCGAACTGCCCGCCGGGACCAGCGCCCGGCTGGGGCTGGTGGAGGGCGATGAGCTGGAGCGGGTGCGGACCGGCGGCTGAACTTGGCGGCGAGGGGCGCGCGGACCGCGTTCACGGCCTTTAGGACTGGCGGCCCATGGGTATCATCCAAACTGTGGCTCCAAATCTGGTGCAGCGCCTGCTCAACCCCAACGAGCGCGAGGTCCAGGGCCACCTGCGGGTGGTCAAGCAGATCAATCAGCTCGAGCCCGAGCTGAAGAAGCTGGACGACGCCTCGCTGCGGGCGCGCGCCGACAAGCTGCGCGAGCAGGCTCGGGACGGCGAGCCGCTCGAAAACCTCCTGATCGAAAGCTTCGCCCTCACCCGCGAGGCCTCCCGCCGGACCAGCGGCATGCGGCATTTCGACGTCCAGCTGGTGGGCGGCATCGTCCTCCACGAGGGGAAGATCGCGGAGATGCGCACCGGCGAGGGCAAGACGCTCGTCGCCACCCTGGCCCTGGTCCTCAACGCGCTGACCGGCGAGGGCGCGCACCTGGTCACGGTCAACGAGTACCTGGTCCGCCGGGACGCCGGCTGGATGGCGCCGCTCTACCACCTGCTCGGGCTGACCGTCGGCGTGATCGTCCCCGGCGGCCCTGACGAGATGCCCTCCGGTTGCGTCTACGACCCCGAGTACGTGGACGACCGCCACTCCGACGAGCGGCTCCAGCACCTGCGGCCGGTGACCCGCCGCGAGGCCTACGCCTGCGACATCACCTACGGGACCAACAACGAGTTCGGCTTCGACTACCTGCGCGACAACATGGCCACCGACCTCGCCCAGCAGGTCCAGCGCGGGTTCCACTACGCCATCGTCGACGAGGTCGACTCGATCCTGATCGACGAGGCCCGGACCCCCCTGATCATCTCCGGGCAGGGCGAGGACTCGACCGACAAGTACTACCAGTACGCGCGCCTTGCCGGCCGCCTCGAGCAGGAGACCGACTTCACCGTCGACGAGAAGCACAAGTCGGTCTCGCTGACCGAGGAGGGCATCGCCAAGATCGAGCGGTGGACCAACATCCGGAACATCTACGACCTGGAGCAGGTCGCCGAGGCCCACCAGGTCAACCAGGCGCTGCGGGCCAAGGCCCTCTACCTGCTCAACCGCGACTACCTGGTCACCGGCGGCGAGGCGGTGATCGTCGACGAGTTCACCGGCAGGACCATGCCCGGCCGGCGCTGGTCGGACGGACTGCATCAGGCGGTCGAGGCCAAGGAGGGTCTCAAGGTCCAGCAGGAGATGAAGACGCTGGCCACGATCACCCTCCAGAACTACTTCCTCATCTACGAGAAGCTGGCGGGGATGACCGGCACGGCGCTGACCGAGGCCGAGGAGTTCCACAAGATCTACAAGCTCGAGGTGGTCGAGATCCCGACGCACCGGCCGACCCGCCGGTCCGACTACCCCGACGTCATCTACAAGACCGAGGAGTCCAAGTTCGACGCCGTCATCGAGGAGATCGTCGACATGCACGGCGAGGGCCGCCCGGTCCTGGTCGGCACCGTCTCCGTCGAGAAGTCGGAGCGCCTCTCCCGCCTGCTCGAGAAGCGGGGCGTCCCCCACAACGTCCTCAACGCCAAGCAGCACGAGCGCGAGGCGGCGATCGTCGCCGAGGCGGGAGAGAAGGGGGCGGTGACGATCGCCACCAACATGGCCGGCCGCGGCACCGACATCGTCCTCGGCGACGGCATCGCCGATCTCGGCGGGCTGCACATCATCGGCACCGAGCGCCACGAGAGCCGCCGCATCGACAACCAGCTGCGCGGCCGCACCGGCCGCCAGGGCGATCCCGGCTCGACCCGCTTCTTCCTCTCCATCGACGACGATCTGATGCGCATCTTCGGCAACGCCGCCGACCGCATCGGCCGGCTGATGGAGCGGCTCGAGGTGGAGCCGATCGAGCATAGGTGGGTGGCGAACACCATCGAGAGCGCGCAGAAGAAGGTCGAGGGCATGCACTTCGACACCCGCAAGCACGTCGTCGAGTACGACAACGTGATGAACCTGCAGCGCAAGATCATCTACGAGGAGCGCCACAAGGTCCTCGAGGGCGCCGACACCCGCGACAACATCGTCGACTACATGAGCCAGGTCGTCGAGCGCGGCGTCGAGGGCCACTGCCAGGGGCGCCAGAGCGAACTCTGGGACCTGGACGGGCTGATGACCTACCTGGGCCAGTACTTCCCGCTCGCCGAGGGCGCCGAGATCCCTCAGGAGGTCGCCGCCGAGGGCCGCCGTGGCCTGCAGCAGTACCTGGACGAGGCCGCCGGCACCGCCTACGAGGCCAAGGAGGCGCAGCTGGGCGGCAACGCCGAGCTCTGCCGCAAGGTCGAGCAGTTCGTGATGCTGCGCACGATCGACACCAAGTGGGTCGACTACCTGACCCAGATGGAGCACTTCCGCGAGGGCATCGGCCTCCAGGCCTACGGGCAGCTCGACCCTCTGGTCGAGTACAAGCGCGAGGCCCACACCATGTTCGAGGAGCTGACCGAGTCGATCCAGGCCGACATCGTCGCCAACATGTTCCGGGTGCAGCTGCAGGCGGCCGAGCCGCCGCCCGAGGCGCGACGGATCGACGAGGCCGCGGGCGGGGCCCAGGCCTCGGGACCGCGGGAGGACGGCCAGGCCGCCACCGCGGTCGCGGCGCCGCCCGCCGCCAACGGCGGTGCCTCGAACGGCGGCGGCGCGAACGGCGGCGGCGCGAACGGCGGCGGCGTGACCGGCGGCGGCGTGACCGGCGGCGCCCGGGACGGAGCCGCCGCCAGGGTCCCGACCCGGGAGCCGGTCGGCGTCGGAGCCTCGCGATCTGCCAAGATCGGGCGGAACGACCCGTGCTGGTGCGGGTCAGGCAAGAAATACAAGCGGTGCCATGGAAGATAGACACAGGCCTGAGACGTTGCTGCGGCGGATCCTCGAGCTGAAGGAGCATCTTTGACCTGCCCGGCAAGGCCAGGCGGGCCGACGAACTAGAGGAGAAGCTGGCCCTGCCCGGGGCGTGGGACGACCCGGCCATCGCCAGCGCGCGGGCGCGCGAGGCGTCTGAGAACCGCGACGAGATCAGCTCCTGGGCGGACCTGGAGCGCCGTGCCCGCGACCTGGTCGAGCTGACCGAGCTCGCGGCCGGCGACGAGGAGCTCGGCGCCCAGATCGACACCGAGACCCAGGCGCTGGACAGGGAGGTCCGCCAGCGCGAGCTGGAGCTCCTCTTCTCCGACCCCTACTCGGGGCACGACGCCGTGGTCACGATCAGCGCCGGCCAGGGCGGCATCGAGGCCCAGGACTGGGTGGAGATGCTGGTCCGCATGTACAGCAAGTGGGCGCAGCCGTCGCCGCACCAGGTGTCGGTGGTGCGGCCCGGCCTGCAGACGGAGCTGCTCGAGGCGTCCGCCGGTGAGGAGGCGGGCCTGAAGAGCGCGACCCTCCTCTTCCGGGGCAAGCGGCCCTACGGCCTGCTCCGATCCGAGCACGGCGTCCACCGGCTGGTCCGGATCTCGCCCTTCGACCAGAACCACCGCCGCCACACCTCGTTCGCCCTGGTCGAGGTCATGCCCCAGCTGGACGAGACCGAGGAGAACCAGGTCGAGATCAACTCGGACGACCTGCGCATCGACACCTACCGGTCGACGGGGGCCGGCGGCCAGCACGTCAACAAGACCGACTCGGCGGTGCGGATCACGCACCTGCCCACGGGCATCGTCGCCTCCTGCCAGAACGAGCGCTCGCAGATGAAGAACCGGGACATCGCCATGCGCATCCTGCGCTCCCGCATCTTCGCTCGCAAGCAGGAGGAGGAGCAGCGCAAGCGGGCCGAGCTGCGCGGCCAGGTGCTGCCGGCCGAGTTCGGCAGCCAGATCCGCAACTACGTGCTGCAGCCGTACACCCTGGTCAAGGACGTCCGCTCCGGGGTCGAGGTGGGCAACGCCCAGTCGGTGCTGGACGGGGACATCGAGCCGCTGATCGAGGGCTGGCTGCGGATGCAGCTGGACTAGTCGACCGCCGAGGGCGCGGCCAGCGTTTGACCTGGGCGGCTCCGGCTGGATATACTCGCCGCTGACGACGCCGTCCCGATTCCCACACGTCCCTGCACAACTATGCTGACATCGCATGGCTCCGGCCCACCGCTGATGGTCCGCTTCGAGCATGTTTGGAAGCGCTATCCGAACGGCACCGAGGCGCTCAAGGACATCGATCTCGCGGTGCCCGAGGGCGACTTCCTCTTCCTGGTCGGTCCCTCCGGAGCGGGCAAGTCGACGATGGTCCGCCTGCTCATCCGCGAGGAGCGCGGCACCGAAGGCCGCATCATCGTCCACGGCCATGACCTGGGCAACCTCAGGCGGCGGCAGCTGCCCCGCCTGCGGCGTGAGGTCGGCCTGGTCCACCAGGACTTCAAGCTCCTGCCCCGGATGACGGTCTGGGAGAACGTCGCCTTCGCCCTCCGCGTCACCGGCGCCGGCGGCCGCTCGCTCCGGCGACGGGTGGGGGAGGTGCTGGACGTGGTCGGCCTGGACGGCAAGGGTCGCGAGTATCCGGGCGAGCTCTCCGGCGGCGAGCAGCAGCGGGTGGGCATCGCTCGGGCTCTGGTCCATGCGCCGCGCCTGATCGTCGCCGACGAGCCCACCGGCAACCTCGACCCGGCGACGGGCTGGGAGATCATGCAGCTCTTCCTGCGCATCAACGCCGGCGGGGCGACCGTGATCATGGCCACCCACAACCGCGACATCGTCGACCTGCTCCGCCGGCGCGTGGTCCGCCTCGACCACGGCCAGATCGTCCTCGACGCCATCGGCGGGAGATACCATGAAACCGTTCCGGCACCTGCGCTACGCGTTTGAGAGCGCCTGGCAGAGCTTCCATCGCAACGCGAGCGTCAGCTTCGCGGCGGTGATCTCGATCGGCCTGGTGCTGATCCTGGCCGGCATCAGCCTCCTCATCGGCCATGCTCTCGACCAGGTGCTGCAGGGCTACCGGCAGAAGGTGAGCGTGATCACGATCAGCGTCGCCGACGGGACCACGCTGCCCACCGTCTACGAGTTCGAGGCGCAGCTTCGGGCCCGGCCCGACGTCTCCAGCGTCAGCTTCCTGACCAAGCAGCAGGTGATGGACCAGCTCGCCTCCAACCCGCAGAACCAGCAGCTGATCCAGCAGGTCCAGGGCAACCCGGTGCCGGCGGAGATCGAGGTCCACGTCCGCAGCCTCTCCTCGATCAGCCAGATCAACGCCCTGGCGAGGCGCTGGGTCGGGGTCGACCCGACCAATCCGACCGACTACCAGGGGCCGTTCATCAACAACGTCCTGCGCCTCTCCCAGTGGCTGACGCTGGGCGGCCTGGCCCTGCTCGGGATCCTCGTCCTGGTCTCCATCGTCATCGTCATGAACACGATCCGGACCGCCGTCTTCCACCGCCGGCACGAGATCGAGGTGATGAAGCTGGTCGGCGCCACCGAGTGGTTCGTGCGCTGGCCCTTCCTGATCGAGGGGGTGCTGACCGGGTTGATCGCCGCGGCCCTCGCCGTGGGCGTCGTCACCGCCGGCTACCAGCCCTTCGTCGAGCGGTTCCACTCCCAGCTCTTCTTCGTGCCCCTCTCCTACGATCCCACCTTCGTGACCACACTGGGGATCGAGCTGCTGGGCGGTGGCGCCCTGCTCGGCGCCCTGGGCAGCTTCATCGGCGTCCGCCGGTACGTCCGGATCTGACCCGGTCGGGACCGTGTCCCGCCTCGAAACGGCGTCGGCGGCGACCCGTGCGTTTTACTGTCCAGCGTGTCCAGAATCGCCAACCCCCTGATCCGCCGGCTGACCCTGGGCCTGGGTCTGGTCCTGCTGGTGCTGGTCTCGGCCTCGGCGGGGGCCTTCCTCGACCAGCGGTTCCCGGATCTGGTGCCGGTCTTCGGGGGGTCGCAGTCGAGCACGATCGACGACGCCACCCTCAACGCCATCTCCCGCGACATCCGGACCTACTACTACTACCCGAACGTCAACTACACCCGGCTCAGCCAGCAGAGCGCGGCGGCTCTGGTCCACGGCCTCGGCGACCCGCACACGATGTACCTGACCCCGCAGCAGTACAAGCAGGAGCAGCAGGACTACGCGAACCAGTACACGGGGCTGATCGGGGTCTACGTCGCCTTCTCCGGCGAGCATCCGACCATCACCGGGGTCATCGCCAACTCGCCGGCGCAGAAGGCCGGGATCCAGCCGGGCGACGTGATCCTGACCATCGACGGCCGCAACACCAAGGGGATGAGCGACGACCGGGCGTCGGCCCTGATCAAGGGCAAGCCCGGCACCACCGTCGTCCTCGGCATCCAGCGGGGGTCGCGGACGCTCTCGATCACGGTGCACCGGGCCAACTTCACCAGCCCGACGGTGATCTCGACCAAGCTGCCCGGCGACATCCTCTA
>DATAXV010000089.1:0-7825 GCA_036272915.1 Candidatus Dormiibacterota bacterium | reverse complement strand
GAGGTACCCCCGGCGGACTTCATCTCCTACCCGATGGAGACCAACGCCCAGACCACGATCGCCGCCGCGATGGGTCCCGCCCTCGACGCCGCCGGGCTCGACCCGGAGGCGATCGGCGTCACCTACGGCTCCGACGCCTCCGTCATCGGACGGGCGGGGATCCCGGTCGTGGTGTTCGGCCCGGGGAACATCGACGACGCCCACCAGCCCGACGAATCGGTCGACCTGGCCCAGGTCCAGCGCGCGTCCGAGGTGATCGAGACCCTGATCCGCGGCTACGGCCGCTGATCGCCGCCGGTCGCCCGCAGCTTCGCCTCGAGCCCGGCGACGATCAGGTCGATGGCCTGATCCAGCCAGCCATCGCTGTTCGAGACGAAGGTCTCGGCGAGCAGGCGGGCGTGTCGCCGCATGACCGGGTAGGTGTCGTCGGGCAGCTCGAGAAGTACCAGCTCGCTCCGCCGGCGCCCCACCTCCAACTGGTCCTCGGGGAACGGGGCAGCGCCGGCACCCGGCCCCATCAGGTGGAGGAGCCCGGCGAGCAGGAGGGTGCTCGTCCGTGCCAGCGAGACCGCGTCCTCCGGTGCGAAGCCGGCGTCGAGCAGGATGCCGAGCGCGCCCTCCAGCGGGCGCACCACGGTCGGCGTGAGGGGACCCTCATAGGCGATCTGCAGAGGTAGGACCACAGGCAGCGCGATATTGAAATCGGCGCCGTTGCGGAGCAGGCGGCGGATCTGATCCTGCCAGGGCATCCGCGGGACGATCCCGGCGGTGAGGTCGGCATCCGCCATCACCGCGTCCAGCATCGCCGCGAAGAGGTCGTTCTTGTCCTTCACGTGGCGGTAGAGCGCCATCGAGGTGACACCGAGCTCGGACGCGATCCGACGAACGCTGACCGCGTCAAGGCCCTCCCGGTTTCCGATCTCCAGCGCCTGCTCCACGATCTGCTCGCGAGTCAGTCCGCGGCGGTGCCTGACCGGAGGTGGGGCTGAGTTTTCATCGGTCATCGCTTGCAAAGTATACGGCGCATACCTATGATGTAGTACATGTTTACGGTGCATGCGTACGGCGATAACAAATCGATGGCAACGGTCCAGGCCGGGGTGGAGGACGACGGACGTCGCCTCGCCGTCGAACGGTTCGGAAAGCTCAACAAAGCAGGTCGATAGAGATGGCCGCAGGATGGGTCGAGCAGATCACAGGGTCGCTCGAGCAGAAGAAGCGCTACCGGCAGTACAAGGCACGCACGGAACAGCTTCCTGCGAGCTACCACTCGGCGATCGACGCCCTGGTGCAGTACATGCAGGTTTTCGGGCCGGGGGACGGGGAGAGCCTGCTGCGGATGCTGGAGGACCTCGTCGGCCTCTTCGAGCAGAGCGCGGTCAACGGAACCTCGATTCGCGCGGTCGTCGGGGAGAACCCTGCGGAGTTCGCCGAGACGTTTCTTCGGAAGTACCCGGAGAGCCAGTGGATCCGCAAGCAGCGGGACCAGCTGAACCGGGCCATCGATCGCGTCGCGGGCGAAGAACGGTGATGAACGAGAGAACGGAGGTCCAGATGACAGCCAATCAGGTCGAGGCGCCCGCGATCCACGTGCAGGGCCTCCAGAAGTCGTACGCGAAGCTCAAGGTTCTCGGCGGCGTCGACCTCGACGTGGCGCGGGGCAGCATCTTCGCCCTGCTCGGCTCGAACGGAGCGGGCAAGACCACGGTCGTGAAGATCCTGTGCACGCTGCTCAGGGCCGACGCGGGGACGGCCAGCGTCAACGGCTTCGACGTCGCCACGCAGCCTGCCGAGGTGCGGCGTTCCTTCAGCCTCACCGGCCAGTTCGCGGCCGTGGACGAGATCCTCAGCGGGCGGGAGAACCTCGTGCTGGTCGCCCAGCTGCGGCACCTCAAGGGCTCGGGCAGGATCGCGGATGATCTTCTCAAGCGCTTCGGGCTGGCCGGCGCCGCCGCACGGACGGTGTCGACGTATTCGGGTGGCATGCGCCGGCGTCTCGACATCGCGATGAGCCTGATCGGGAATCCGCCGGTCATCTTCCTCGACGAGCCGACGACGGGGCTCGACCCCGAGGCCCGCATCGAGGTGTGGCAGGCGGTCAGAGAGCTCGCCGCGCACGGCACGACGGTGCTGCTCACGACGCAGTACCTCGACGAGGCCGAACAGCTCGCCGACCGGATCGCGATCCTCCACGAGGGTCGGATCATCGTGAACGGCACCCTCGCCGAACTCAAGCGACTGCTCCCGCCGGCCAAGGTCGAATACGTCGAAAAGCAGCCGACCCTCGAAGACGTCTTCTTCGCCATCGTCGGCGACAAAGGCAAGGACCGCGACGCCCGCGATGACGCGGCGTCGGCACTGACGAGTGAGGAACAGCGATGACCAGGCACTTCCTCGGCGACACCGGCATCCTCACCTGGCGATCCCTGCGCCACATCATGCGCAGCCCGGACACCATCATCACCACCGTCGTCATACCGATCGCCCTGATGCTGATGTTCGTCTACGTGCTCGGCGGCGCCATCAAGACTGGGTCGGCTTCGTATGTGGGCTACCTGCTGCCCGGGATTCTGCTCATCACGGTCGCCTCGGGCATCTCCTACACCGCGTTCCGGCTCTTCACGGACATGCAGAGCGGCATCTTCGAGCGATTCCAGTCCATGCCGATCGCACGGTCGTCCGTGCTGTGGGCGCACGTGCTGACCTCGCTGGTCGCCAATCTGATCTCGCTCCTGGTCGTCGTGGCCGTCGCCCTCCTCATGGGATTCCGCTCGGGGGCGGGAGTGCCGACGTGTCTCGCGGTCGCCGGCATCCTCATCCTGTTCACCCTGGCGTTGACATGGGTCGCCGTCATCCCCGGCCTCACCGCGAAGACCGTCACCGGCGCGAGCGCCTTCTCCTACCCGCTCATCTTCCTGCCCTTCGTCAGCTCGGCATTCGTGCCCACCGCCACCATGCCCGGCCCGGTGCGCGCCTTCGCCCAGAACCAGCCGGTCACTTCAATCGTCAACGCGGTCCGCGACCTGTTCACACAGAAGCCGGTCGGGAATGACGTCTGGATCGCCCTTGCCTGGTGCGTCGGCATCCTCGTCGTCGCCTACGTCTTCGCGATGTTCACGTACCGCCGGAAGATCTCCTGAGCGCTGCTCCAGAAGGTCTGTCCGTTCGCGGAGCAGGGGGCACCCCGCCGACGTCGGGCGGGGTGCCTGCCGCGCCGGGCCATGTGGCGCTCTCTCACCATCGACTCCGACACGGCCGCCTCGGGCCGTCTTCCCCACACGATCAAGGCATGTTGCGATTGTTCGTAGTCGACCCGGCCGGCCCTGGGATCCTCAGGACCCGCGAGTTCGGTGGAGGCGCACAGGGCGGCGCCGACCCGGTTTCCGTCGCCCCGGAGCCCGCAACGACGGCGGGGGTGCAGGCGCCCCTGGCGACCTGGATCCCCGCAGAGGCGGGGCTGGCTGAGCGCGGGGGTCGAGCGCCGACCCTGGTCTGACGAGGAGCTCGCCGCCGCCCACTCGCTGAACTCCGCTGGCGCTCGGCGGCCTCGGCGATTCCCCTAACATCCTGACCAGCCGCCCCCGCCCAGCACACTCCAGGAGCGACATGCCCAGGTCCCGGCAAGACGAATCCCACAGCTCCTCGGACGACCGGGCGCTCCGCTTCCCCACCAACATCGTCCCCTGGCTGCGGGAGGGCTTCGGGCTGATCGACGTCCTCGTCCTGATCGGGCTCGGCGTCGTCATCTACCTGCTGGTCCGGTCGGCGTCCTCCTGGACCGGACCCTACCAGCCGAAGGTCAGCATCTCCCTCTCCCCCGCCGCGCTCCCCGCCTACGCCGGCCTCTCGACGCTGCGCATGCTCCTCGCCTACGTCCTCTCCATCGCCTTCACGCTCGTCTACGGATCGATCGCCGCCTCCCGCCCGGTGGCGGAGAAGTTCATGATCCCGATCCTGGACATCCTCCAGAGCGTGCCCATCCTCTCCTTCATGCCCGGGGTGGTGCTCACGCTGGTCGCCATCTTCCCCGGCCGCGACCTGGGCGTGGAGCTCTCCTCGGTGGTGCTGATCTTCACCAGCATGGCCTGGAACCTGACCTTCAGCTTCTATCACTCGCTGCGGTCGGTCCCCTCCGAGCTGACCGAGGCCTCGCGCCTCTACCGCCTCACCCGCTGGCAGCGCTTCACCCGGCGCGACCTCCCCGCCGGGGTCATCGGGCTGGTCTGGAACAGCATGATGTCCTGGGCCGGCGGCTGGTTCTTCCTGATGGCGGCGGAGACGTTCACCGAGGGCAACCGCGACTTCCGCCTTCCCGGCCTGGGCTCCTACCTGCAGGCGGCGGCGAACGCCGGAGACGTCGGGGCGATCCTGCTCGGCGTCCTCACCCTGGTCGTGCTGATCGTCGTCATCGACCAGCTCCTCTGGCGCCCCCTCATCGCCTGGTCGGACCGCTTCCGGGTGGAGATGACCGAGTCCTCGGACCTCCCCCGCTCCTGGTTCCTGGAGCTGCTCCAGGACTCGACCCTGCTCCGAACCATCGGCCGCAGCATGGCCCGCACCCGGGAGGGGATCCAGGACGCCCGGCTCCGCCGCGAGAGGCGCCCACGGCCGCAGCCGTCGCCCGCGGTGAGGCGCGCCGGCCGCCGGATCGCCAACGTGACCGTCGCCGTGATCGCGCTGGTGGCGCTGGCGGTGGGCGCGGCGGCCTCGCTGCGGCTCGCCGTACAGGTCAGCCCGGGCGAGTTCCTGATCCTGGTCGAGGACTTCTTCCTAACCCTCTCGCGCGTGATCGTGGCCCTGATCGTCGGCGTGCTCTGGACGGTTCCGGTCGGCGTCGCCATCGGCCTCAACCCCCGCCTCGCCCGCATCACCCAGCCCATCGTCCAGGTCGTCGCCTCGGTCCCCGCCACCGCCGTCTTCCCGATCCTGGTCGGCCTGCTCCTCCAGCTCCGGGGCGGGCTCGAGCTGGCAGCGGTGCTGCTGATGCTGCTCGGCACCCAGTGGTACCTGCTCTTCAACATCATCGCCGGGGCCAGCTCGATCCCCACCGAGCTGCGGGAGGCGGGGCGCGTCTTCAAGCTGAGGCGCATCCACTGGTGGCGGACCCTGGTCCTGCCCAGCCTCTTCCCCTACCTGCTGACCGGCCTGCTCACCGCCACCGGGGGCGCCTGGAACGCCTCGATCGTCTCCGAGTACGTGAGCTACCGCGGCCGGGTCTCGATGATCCGCGGGCTGGGTTCGGCCATCACCTACTCGGCGGCCAGGGGCTCGTACGGCGAGCTGCTCGTCGCTACCCTGGTGATGGCGCTGGGCGTGGCGCTGATCAACCGCCTGGTCTGGAAGCGGCTCTTCGCCATCTCCGAGTCCCGCTTCCGGCTCGGCACCTGACCCGTGGAGAGCGAACCTTGATGGCCATCACCACCGGCCGCGTGCTTCTCGAGGCGCGCGGCGTGACCAAGTACTACGAGCGGGCCAAGCACCCGATCCTGGTCCTCGACCACATCGACCTCGCCGTCGAGGAGGGCACCTTCGTCGCCCTGCTCGGACCGTCCGGCTCCGGCAAGTCGACCCTGCTGCGCATCCTCTCCGGCCTCTCCGCGCCGACCGAGGGCCAGGTCAGGCTCGGCGACCAGCCGCTCGAAGGGGTCAACCCGCAGGTGGCCATGGTCTTCCAGACCTTCGCCCTCTTCCCCTGGCTGACCGTGCTCCAGAACGTGGAGCTGGGCCTGGAGGCGGCCGGGCTGCCCTCCAAGGTGCGGCGGGACCGCTCGATCGCCGCCATCGACCTGATCGGCCTCGACGGGTTCGAGAACGCCTATCCGAAGGAGCTGTCGGGCGGCATGCGCCAGCGCGTCGGCATCGCTCGGGCGCTGGTCGTGGAGCCCCAGATCCTGATGATGGACGAGCCCTTCTCCGCCCTCGACGTGCTCACCGCGGCCAACCTCCGCGACGAGCTGCTCGACCTCTGGCTGGGCAAGAAGGTGCCGATGAAGGCGATCGTCCTGGTCACCCACAACATCGACGAGGCGGTCTCGATGGCCGACCGGATCGTGGTCCTCGGCCGCGACCCGGGCCGCGTCCACTCCGACGTCCGCGTCACCCTGCCCCATCCCCGCGACCTCAAGAGCGAGGCCGCGCAGCAGCTGGTCGACGACATCTACCGCGTGCTGACCCAGCCCCAGGCACCGGCGATCCAGGTCCCGCCGGTCGAGAGGTACCAGAGCCTCCCCCACGTGCGGATCGACTCCCTCAACGGTCTGGTCGAGCTGGTCCAGGACCGCGGCGGCCGTGAGGACATCTTCGAGATCGGCCGCGAGCTGCAGATGGAGATCGACGACCTCCTGCCCCTGGTCGAGGCGGCGCAGATGCTGGAGCTGGCCCGCGTCGAGGAGGGCGACATCGAGCTGACCCCGGTCGGCGAGCGCCTCGCCGAGGGCGACATCCAGCAGGACAAGGAGCTCTTCCGAGAGCAGCTGACGCAGCACATCCAGCTGATCCAGGACATCATGCGCAGGCTCGAGCAGAAGCCGGAGGACCGGCTCGACTGGGAGGACCTGCACGACGAGCTGCAGCAGCACTTCTCCGCCGACGAGGCGGCGGACCAGCTGGAGACCGCGATCGACTGGGGCCGCTACGCCGAGCTCTTCGCCTACGACGAGGACAGCCGCGCCTTCTACCTGGAGCCGGAACCCACGGATTAGCTCCTGCCCTCGGTCCCGGCCCGGCGGCTCCCGCTCAGAGGACCCCGGACTGGTTGGGCTGCGCCAACAGCGATGAGCCTCAACCGCCGGTCCACGTCGGAAGGGAGCGGATCGCGATCCGCAACCTCCAGGGCCTATGAGCCTACATCAGGTCGTGACCGGAGAGAGCTAGTGACGCTGCCGCTCAGGGCCCACAAAAGAAGCGCAGCCGGCACCAGATTGGAAGTCGGGCCGAAGGAGAGGTCGTTGCGGGTGGCGACGAGACTAGGTCGCCCAGGCAGCGCTCGCATCGGCGCCGTGGCTTTTTGCCGGTTGAGACGGGCCCAATCAGCCACCTCCACCGCATGTATCGCCTCGCGTGGTCCGCAGACGAAGTCGATCTCCCCCCCACCGCTCGTGCCCCAGACGTGAAGGCGGTCGGGCGCCGGAAAGGTCCCGGCCCGGCGATCTCCGGTCTCATAGCGCCGGAACAAGTGCATGGCAATCGCGTTCTCGACCTGGGCATGGTAATCGGGAGGGAGGCCAACTCGGTCTGATGTGACGGTGTGCAGGAGAGGGTCCCCGAAATAGATCTTCTTGTCATTCGACAGGTCCGCCGTGCCTGAGTCCGGCCGCCAGAAGTACACGATCAGGGCAAAGTAGCCAGCCGCCAACAGCTCCACATAGTCTTGAAGGGTCCGCCGGTCAATGTCGACGGTCCGGCTCGCCCCGATCGCTCCTACAGACACACCCATCTCGTTGGCCATGCGTGTCCAGCTCACCTTGGACCCCAGCGAGCGCAGCAAGCGCTCCAGCAGTGCCTCCGCGGCGAGCGCAGTGGCACCCTTGCGGCGAAGCTCCCCGAGCAGCGCGTCGCTCACCACTCGCTTGGTCCCCTGGCTGGGCCACTGGGAGCCCTGACTTGCGTCGGCCACGGCAGCAGGCAAACCGCCGAACGCAAGAAAGCGATCCAGCGCCCTTTGCAGGTCTGGGAGATGCCTACGTGTTAACGGCATCGGTGTCTGGCGATGAGGTGGCGGCGTTAAGTGGTGATGGAACGGCAACGTTCGGTGGCGATGGCGATGTGTTGGGGCGGAGTAAGAAGAAGGCCGCGCTGACCGGATAGGTCTGGGCGCGGCCAGGTG
>DATAXV010000088.1:0-26693 GCA_036272915.1 Candidatus Dormiibacterota bacterium | reverse complement strand
AGCTCGATCACCCTCACCCTGGACACGTACTCGCACGTGGTGCCGTCGCTCCACGTCGAGGTCGCACAGAGGATGGAGACGATCCTTGCCGCGACAGATGGCAGCAAGATGGCAGCAATCGGGCTTGGTGAACTCGATGTGGATGACGCGGATGAGGCTGCTGAGGCCGAGGTTTGAGTTCAAATTGGCGGAGAGGCAGGGATTCGAACCCTGGATGGGCTTGCACCCAT
The DNA here is from genome assembly GCA_036272915.1 of Candidatus Dormiibacterota bacterium. Classification (GTDB taxonomy): domain Bacteria; phylum Chloroflexota; class Dormibacteria; order Dormibacterales; family Dormibacteraceae; genus DATAXV01. Next base: position 26,463 of record DATAXV010000088.1, on the reverse strand, counting down.
AACGGTTTTCGAGACCGTCGCCATCAACCGGACTCGGCCACCTCTCCAAACGCAACATCCGCAAGTGATGGCCGTTCGGAATCGCCGATTCGGCCCAACTGTCGAATGCTCGCACGCAAGTCTACCAACCGCCCCAAAGAGTCCGAGGCTGGGCGTCCAATGACCGCGCCGGATCCGTGTTCGACCGGGCCATGAGCCACGCTCGGATGCCCACCTCGGCTGGGCGAACCCGCTAAGGTATGGCGGCGATGAGGGTGGGTAGCAGCCATTCGGCACCCAGGTCGCGTCCTCTCCCACGTCGAGCGTCGTCATATCGGCGGTCGTGGCTGGGGGCGATCGGATTTGGAGGCGGCGGAGGCAGAGGCGGGCGGGGTAAGCCGGGCGGCCGAGGTCGTCGGTTCCCACGCCTTCCGCGACACTGGAAGGCCATAGCCGGCGCCATCGTGCTCCTTGGCGTGATCGGTATCGGTGCCGTCCTCGCCTACACGATGTCCACGCTCAAGGACCTGCCGAACCCGGCGCAGGCTCCGTCGTTCGCCAACTCGGTGACGATCTACGCCAGTGGCGGCCAGGTCCTCCAGTACTCGAACAGCTCCTCCGCGAACTACGAGCAACTGAACCTGTCCCAGATGGGCAAGTGGGCTCCCCTGGCGCTCATGGGCGCCGAGGACCGCAACTTCTATGAGGAAGGGGCGTTCGATCCGCTGGCGATCGCCCGCTCCGCGTACCACGACGTCCGCTACCCGGACGGCGGTCTCGAGGGCGGGAGCACCATCACCCAGGAGCTCGTCAAGATGAACGAGAACTGGACGTACCGGCGAACCCCGCTCCGCAAGCTCCAGGAGCTGATCCTCGCGATCGGGCTCCAGCGCCACTACTCCAAGGACCAGATCCTGTTGATGTACCTCAACAGGGCGCCCTTCGGTCACAACGCCTACGGCTTCGGCGCCGCCTCCACCGTCTACTTCGGTAAGCCGGCGGATCAGCTGGACGTCGCCCAGGCCGCCTTTCTCGCCGGTCTGGTCCGCGGGCCCTCCTACTACGACCCGCAGTTCTACTACCCGCGGGCCAAGGCCCGGCAGGTCTACGTGCTCCAGGGCATGCAGGCGAAGGGGTGGATCACTCCAGCGCAGGAGAAGCAGGCGGTCGCGGAGAACATCCAGGCCGAGCTCACCTACACCCCCCTCTTCACCCAGTCGATCTCGCCCCACTTCAACGAATACGTGATGTCGCAGGTGGACAAGCGGATCGGCGCCAACGCCCTCGCCCACGGCAACTACAAGGTCTACACGACGCTCGACTACAACCTGCAGCTGGCCGCCAACAAGGCCGTTACCCAGGGTGTCGCCAGCCTCGGCCCGATGGGGGTGAACAACGGCGCCCTGCTCGCGGCGCAACCCTCCACGGGCGCCATCCTCGCCTACGTCGGATCGGCCAACTTCAACGACGCCAAGATCCAGGGCCAGTTCGACGTGGTCTCCCAGGGCTCGCGCCAACCGGGATCGAGCTTCAAGCCGTACGTCTATGCGGCGGCCTTACGCGACCACAAGATCACGCTCGACTCCGTCGTGCCCGACACGCGCTACGACTATCCGGGGACGTCCACGCCCGTCCTCGACTGGGACGACTCCTACGAGGGCCAGATCCCGGCGTGGGAGGCGCTGCTCCATTCCCGGAACGTCCCGGCGGTGAAGATCGGGCAGATGGAGGGCATGGCGAACGCCAACACGCTTGCCGAGCAGATGATGAACATCTACGGCAAGCAGCAGCTGGAGAACTATCCGGCGGCGGCCATCGGCGGCGCCTCCGGCATCTCGATCATGGACAACGTCCAGGGCTACTCGACCTTCGCCAACATGGGCAAGATGGTCCCGCTGGTCAGCATCACCAAGATCGAGGACAACGGGACGGCGATCTACAACCAGACGCCGGGCACCCAGGCCGGCCAGACGCAGGTGCTCAGTCCGGCGGTGTCCTACCTGATCATGCACACGCTGAAGAACTATCAGAACTACTGGGACCTCAACTTCCCGATGCAGATGGCCAGCAAGTCGGGAACCACCGGCGGCAAGGCGCTCGACGTCAACACCGACGGCTGGCTGATGACCTACAACCCTTCGATCGTGGTCGGGGCGTGGGGCGCGAACACCGCCGTCCCCGACGGGACCATCTCCGCCTACGGGACCGACGTCGGATCGCAGATCTCGCGCCGCTTCCTGGACGCGCTGCCCGCCTCTTATCGCAACTGGTACAGCCAGGTCCCCTCTGGCATCGTCCAGGGCGCCGGATGCCAGGGTCAGGCCTCGAGCCAGCCGCTGCTGACGGGGACGCAGGCGAGCTGTCCGAGCCCGACGCCGACACCATCTCCGACGCCGAGCCCGGTCGGACCGGTCCAGCCCACGCCGGTGGAGCCGACTCCCGAGCCGACCCCGCCCTCCTTCTTCCCCACCCCGACTCCGAGTACGGGCCAGCCGACCCCTCCTCCGTTCTTCTGACGTCGGGCACTTCCGCTGGAGCCGGCGGCCATGCGCCAACGCTCTGAGGAGATCGGGGGAGGCGGATTCCGCCGGCAGTCGAGGCGGTGTGCCTTCCGGGATTCAGTCACACGCACGAATCGGGCATGCGACCTCTCCGCGGAGAGGAGAAAAAGGGTGGCGGTCCCGACCGGATTTGAACCGGCGATCTCGGCCTTGACAGGGCCGCGTGCTGGGCCAGGCTGCACCACGGGACCGAACCGCTGGACTAGTGTAGCAACTGCAGGCCCCGTAACCCGAGGCTGCGGAGAGACGTTGCACCGACCAACGCCAACACGCATCAACTGGGGGAAGACTTGCCAGGAGAGCGACGACGTATGGTGGGCCGCTGATGTCCACCGGACCCGGCTATCGACCCCGACCTCGCCCGAGGCCGCGAGCCTCCGCCGGTCGGTCCGTTCAATCCTCGACGAGAAGGCCGCGACCGCCCTCCGGCGGAGGCTGGCGCAGCTGGCACCGATGGCGCTGGGTCGTGGTCTATGCCGCCCTCATCGGTGTGGTCCTGGTCGGCATCGTGCTCGGCTACGTGCTCTGGACGCTCCGCGACGTCCCCGACCCGGGACAGACGCCGACCCAGGCACGGACGGTCACGATCTACGACCGCACCGGCCAGGAGCTGGCCGAGACCAACTCCGAGGGCCGCTACTACCAGAACCTGTCCTACTCGCAGATGGGCAAGTGGGCCCCGGTCGCGACCATGGCCGCCGAGGACCGCAACTTCTACAAGCACGGGCCCCTCGACTTCACCTCCATCGCCCGGGCCACGTTCCACGACCTCTTCCGCGGGGGCTACGAGGAGGGCGCCAGCACCATCAGCCAGCAGGTGGTGACGATATCGGTCCTCAACAAGAGCAACCGGACGGTGCTGCGCAAGCTCCAGGAGGCGATCCTCGCCATCGGGCTCGAGCATCAGTACAGCAAGACCCAGATCCTGACCATGTACATGAACCGGGTCTTCTATGGCCACAACGCCTACGGGATCGGGGCCGCATCGGAGGTGTTCTTCAACAAGCCCGCCGACCAGCTGGACCCGGCCCAGGCCGCGTTCCTGGCCGGGATCATCAACGCCCCCGACCTCTTCGACCCGGCCCAGCGCTACGAGCTGGCCAAGGAGCGTCAGCTCTACGTCCTCAACGGGATGGTGGCGATGGGCGCTCTGACCCAGGCCCAGGCCGACCAGGCGGCCATGGAGAACATCCAGGCCGAGCTGACCATGCGGCCCACGACCCAGGAGTCGGACGCGCCCGCCTTCGTCGCCTACGTGCTCGGTCAGCTCGACCAGAAGCTGGGCGCGGCAGTCGCGCAGAGCGGCAGCTTCAACGTCTACACGACGCTCGATCCGAACCTGCAGCAGATCGGCGACGCCGCCGTCTCCCAGGGGGTCGGCGACCTGAAGGGCGAGGGGGTGAACAACGGCGCGCTGGTCGCGGCCGACCCCTCGACCGGCGAGATCCTGGCCTGGGTCGGATCAGCCGACTTCAACAACGCCGCCATCGGCGGCCAGTTCGACGTGGTCAGCGACGGCCGGCGGCAGCCGGGCTCGTCCTTCAAGCCCTACGTCTACGAGGAGGCGCTCCTCGAACACAAGATCACGCTGGGCTCGATCGTCCCGGACACGCCCTACAACTATCCTGACGGCGGTCCCCCCGTCTACGACTGGGACAACTCCTATGACGGCAACATCACCGCCGCCAGCGCCCTGCTGATGTCGCGCAACGTGCCCGCCGTCAAGATCGGCCAGATGGCGGGCATCCCCAACGTGATCTCGTTCGCCCACCAGATGGGCGTGAAGAGCCCCCTCGCCGACGTCCCCTCGCTCGCCATCGGCAGCTCGGCGATCAGCATGCTCGACAACCTGCAGGGCTACCAGGTCTTCGCCAACCAGGGGACCCAGGTGCCGCTGACCGCGATCACCAAGATCACCGGGCCGTCCGGCACCACCTACTTCCAGGTGACCCCGGGCAAGCAGGCCGGGATCAAGCAGATCATCACCCCGGCCGAGGCCTACCTCATCACCAGCGTGCTCAAGAACTACCCCGGCTACTGGGGGCTGGGCTGGGAGAAGAACCTGGCCGGCAAGTCGGGTACCACCGGCGGCGCCGCCCTCAACGTCCACCCCGACGCCTGGATGATGGGCTACAACTCCAAGATCGTCATCGCGACCTGGGCTGGCAACACCTACCCGGGAGGAAGCAGACCGGTCGAGGCCTTCGGAACCGATGTCGGCAGCTCGATGACGCGCTACTTCATCAACCACCTGCCGCAGAGCTACAACTCCACCTTCCAGCAGCCGTCCGGCCTAGTCTCGGGGAGGACCTGCGGCACCGGGGCGGTCGAGCTCTTCCTCCCCGGAACCCAGAATCTGAACTGCTCCGGGCAGCCGGCGCCGAAGCCGAGCGCGAAGCCCACCCCGACCCCGACCGAGGCGCCGACGGCCCGGCCGACGGTGGCACCGACGCCGGTGCCGACGCCGACCCCCACCCCCGTCATCCCGACCCCGGTTCCGACGGCGACGCCGGAGGCCAAGCCCACGCCTCAGGGCCGCTGAGAGAGGCCACCGAACGCGTGGTAGCATTGGCGCCAAGCACGCGGAAATCGCGGAGGTAACTGCACCACACATGATCGATCAGCAAGTAATCACGATGACCGATGAAGCGCTTGCGCAATTGAAGGGCCTTCTTGAGAAAGAGGCCAACGATTCGCTGGCGCTGCGCGTCTACGTGAGCGGCGGAGGCTGCTCGGGGCTCCAGTACGGAATGGCCCTCGAGGACAACATCCGTGAGGATGACACCGTCGTCGAGCAGAACGGCGTCCGGATTGTGCTCGACGAGTTCAGCCAGCAGTACGTCGAGGGCTCGACGATCGACTACGTCGACAACCTCATGGGGGCGGGGTTCACCGTGCAGAACCCGAACGCGGTCCGCTCCTGCTCCTGCGGCCACTCCTTCGACACCGGCGAAGAGGGCGGGCAGGCCACGTCCTGCGGCTGCGGCAGCCACTGACCCCGAGAGGTCGGAAAAGGGCGGCCTCCTCAGGGAGGCCGCCCTTTTTTCATGCCGTACCCGTCCTATCCTGACGTCAGATGAACTGGGTCAACAGGTCGCGCGCCGCGATCCTGATCTTTCTGGGTGTGATCACGCCGATCTTCGTCCTGGCGGTGAACGTGTCGGCGTTCATCATGGCCCACCTCAACGACTTCCGAATCGCGATCGCCCTGCTGGCGCTGGTCAGCGGCCTCCTGCTCAACGGGCTCTCCGCCTACTGGGCGCTCCGCTTCGCCCAGCGCCAGGCGACCCCGCTCTTCACCGAGTACCGCGTCTGGATCACGGCCCTGGCCGTGATCGCCGTGCTGCTCAGCGCCGTGATCGGCGCCTACCTCAACTACCTGGGTCTGGTCAACCGGCGCCAGCTGCCCAACGGTTTGTCGGTGCTGGGCGCCGTGTTCACCCTGGCCGTGCCCTTCGGCTTCACCTTCTTCCAGCGAAGGATCCTGCCCCGCATCAGCCGCCGGTACCGCCACAGCGGCGGCACCGGACCGATGCCGGGTGCGGCTCAGGCCGCCTCGCGCCGGCGCCCCTGAGTCACGGGCCGCTCGATCACCACCGACGCCGCCTCCTCGACCTTCCGGTCACGCGTCCTGGCCAGTGCGCGGGCCTGAGCCCTGAACTCGTTCTGCCGCTCCGTCGCCAGCCTGAATGCCTCGTTGGGATCGAACACGCCACCTTCTCCTTCTTCGTTCTCTCGTCGTCGGAACACCTACAGTTTTAGCGGTGATTGCGGCTAGAATCGGTCCTGATTAGATGTACAACCCGACCACGCGTCTGCTCGCGCTGCTGGAGCTGCTCCAGGCCCGAGGACGGGTCAGCGGCGCCGAGCTGGCCCGCCGTCTGGAGGTCGAGGAGCGCTCCGTCCGGCGCTACGTGACGATGCTCCAGGACCTCGGGATCCCCATCGACAGCGAGCGCGGCCGCTATGGCGGCTACCAGCTCCGGCGGGGCTACAAGCTGCCCCCGCTGCTCTTCACCGAGGACGAGGGCCTGGCCCTGACCCTCGGTCTGCTCGCCGCCCAGCGCATGGGCCTTACCGGTGCCGCGCCGGCCATCGAGGGGGCTCTGGCCAAGGTCGACCGGGTCCTTCCCGACGCCGCCAGGAACCAGATCCGGGACCTTCAGGAGACGATCGTGATCGACGTCCCCCGCACCTCACCACCGCAGCCGATGACGCTGCTCGGCTTCAGCTCCGCCCTCCGTGACCGCAGGCAGGTGCGGATCGACTACCAGTCCGGCGACAGCGTCACCCACCGCGCCGTCGACACCTACGGGATCATCTACCGCAGCGGGCGCTGGTACGTGGTCGGCTACTGCCACCTCCGCGAGGACGTCCGCGTCTTCCGCATGGACCGGGTCACCCGAATCGAGCCCACCGACGACCCCTACGTCCGGCCGGACGACTTCGACGCCAGGGAGCACCTGCTCCGCTCGCTGGCCTCGGCCTGGCGGGGATGGTCGATCGAGGTCTTCCTGAAGGCACCGGCGGAGAGGGCGGCGCAGTGGGTCAGCCCCGTCGTCGGCCAGCTCGAGGACGTCGAGGGCGGCTGTCTGCTGCGGATGCGGACGGACACTCTCGACTGGGCCGCGATCTTCCTGATGGACATGCCCTTCCCCGTCGTCGTGCACAAGCCGCCCGAGCTGCTGGAGGCGCTGGACCGGCTCCGCGCCAGGATCGGCGAGACCATCGATCGCGCCGAGCTCGCGCCCGCCCGCCGGCGAGGCCGGAGCTCGTCTCGGGGTCCGGCCGCCGCCTGAAGGGTCAGCCTGCGCCGCCCTCCAGTCGCGCCCTGACCGCGTCGACATCGATCTCGAGGGTCTCGATCAGCCCGGCGACGGGATCCGGCCGGGGGCAGGCGAGCAGGGCGAGGAGCAGCTGGCCCGGTCCCTCCGCCCGCTCGCCGCGGTTGCTTCCCCGCATGGCCTGATTCAGCACCGCCCCCGCCCCCGAGGTCAGGGCCATGGGCATGCGGCCTCCGACCAGCGGCGCGATCGGGGGCTCCGGCGTGGGCACGGGGGGCGGCAGGCCACCGACCTGGATCCCGATCGCGGCCAGCGCCGCCCGGTCCAGTCCCTGGAGCGCGCCCCTGGCGCGATCCAGATCGACGCCCAGGAGCCGGTCCATCCCCAGCTCCGAGGCGCCGAGCAGGCCGAGCATCAAATGCTCGGTGCCGACCCTGCGGTCACCCCGGCGCCGGGCCTCGTCGTGAGCCGAACGGACCACCGTCAGCCATGGGTTGGGACCCCTCAGGCGCTCCCACATGTCGACCTTCCTTGCCGTACTTGGCGTGCACCGACTGGCGGGAGACGCCGAGTGCGTCTCCGATCTGCTCCCAGGACCAGCCCTGCTCCCGGGCGTGGGCGACCGAGGCCGCCTCGACCTGCTCTCCGAGCCGGTGCAGGGCGCCGACCGCGCGGAGCCCCATCGCCGGATCGCCGGACCGGATCCTGCCGCCGAGATCACCTGCGTCCATCTGGCGTCAGTCTACATTGACAACCACCAGGCGTCAATCTAGACTGACAGGCGGCCGACCCGGCGAGGGGAGCGGCGAAGCGGCGGAACGGAGGACCTTTGAAGATGACCATCGACGTGGTCGTGGCCGGAGCCGGCCCCACCGGGCTGATGCTCGCGGCGGAGCTCAGCCTGTCCGGCGCGCGTCCCGTGATCCTGGAGCGCCGGAGAGAGCCCAGCCGGCTGCCCAAGGCGAACGGCATGGTCGGGCAGGTGGTCCAGCTCCTGGACTATCGCGGCCTGCTCTCCCGGCTCGGCCGCGGCAGCCGCCTGGTCGGAGCGATGCCGAGCTTCCCCTTCGGCTCGGTCCAGCTCAACTTCGCCGCCCTCCCCGACAACCCGCTGCGGGGCATGCTCCTCCCCCAGGCCGAGCTGGAAGGGCGCCTGGCCGAGCTGGCGGTCGAGCTCGGGGTCGAGATCAGGCGGGGCGCCGAGGTATCGGGCCTTCGCCAGGACGGCGGCGCGGTGACGCTCGAGGTCGCCACACCGGACGGGACCGAGGAGGTCCGGGCGCGATACGTGGTCGGCTGCGACGGCGCCCACAGTCGGGTGCGGGAGCTGGCCGGCATCGGCTTCCCCGGCATCAGCAACGGCAACGTCCATCGGTTCGGCCACCTCCGGCTCTCCCCCTCGGCCAGCGCCGGCGGCACCTGGGGCCAGGTCGAGGTGCCCGGCTTCGGGCGGCTCCAGCCGGGCTGGAATCGCACCCCGGCGGGAGCCATCGTCATCAGCTCGCTGCAGCCCGGGATCCACATCGTCGCCGTCTTCGAGAACGATCCGGCGCCGGTCGACACCGACGGCCCGGCGACGCTGGAGGAGCTCCAGGGCAGCGTCCGCCGGGTGCTGGGCGTCGGGCTCCCGGTCGAGGAGGCGATCTGGGTCTCCCGCATCGCCGGTCAGAGCCGCGTCGCCGACCGCTTCCGGACGGGTCGGGTCTTCGTCGCCGGCGACGCCGCCCACGTCTTCCCGGCAGGTGGATCGGGCCTCAACGTGGCCCTGCTCGACGCCGTCAACCTGGCCTGGAAGCTGGGCGCCGAGATCAGGGGCGAGGCGCCGGTGGAGCTGCTCGACAGCTACCACCGGGAACGGCATCAGGTCGCCGACCGGACGCAGATGCAGACCCGAACCCAGTCGCTGCTCTCCAGCTCGAGCGAGGTCGCCGAGGCGGGACGGGCGCTCTTCGCCGAGCTGCTCGCCGCACCGGGGCCGCTGCGCCAGATCGCCGAGCTCCTCAACGGGTCCGACGTCCGCTACCCGATGCCGGTGTCCGGCCCCCGCCCCCACCCCCTGCTGGGCGGGTTCCTGCCCGAGATGGACCTCACTCGAGACGGCGAGCGCCTTCCCATGAGCGGGCTTCTGAGCGAGGCCAGACCCCTCCTCCTCGACCTCGCCGGCGGCGGGCCGGCCCAGCGCGTCCCCGAGGGCTGGACGGGGCGGGTCGACAGGGTCGCCGCCGGGTGCGACGCAGCCCCCGCCCGCGCTCTTATGGTCCGGCCCGACGGGCACGTCGCCTGGGCGGCGGCGAAGGACGAGGACGAAACCGAGGCGACCCGCCGGCTGGACCAGGCGCTGGGGGCGTGGTTCTCCCCCGCCGCTCAGCGCCGGTAGGCGCGGAGCAGGAAGTCGGCCGTGCCCTCGGCGACCAGGTCGCGGACCTGGTCAAGGGCGGCGACCTCGGCCAGGTTGCGGGCCTCGGTGACCGACAGCGCGACCAGCTGCCGGGCGGGGATCCCGGGGTCGGTGACGGCGACCCGGCCGGACCCGGCCAGCGCGGCGAAATAGGCGGTCAGGGCCCGGGTCAGGGGCAGGACTCCCCCTCCCCGCCAGGCGTCGACCAGCCCGGGGTGGCGGGCGACCTCGAACGCGACCAGGCTGCGGAGCGCCTCCATCTCCGGCGCGACCACGTGCCGGATGGCGGCGGCGCCGGCGCGGCGAAGGGCGCGCTCGGGGTCCTCGCCGGCGCCGGCGAGCGCGACCACGACCGGCTCCAGCTCCACCTCGACGCCCCGCACCACCGCCTCCACGGTGGCCAGGAGCAGCTGGTCCTTGGCGCCGAAGTGGTTGTAGAGGGTCTGCTTGGAGACGCCGGCCCTCTCGGCGATGACATCGACGCCGGCGCCCTCGTAGCCGGCCTCGCGGAAGACCTCGGCCGCCGCCTCGAGGATGGCCCGGTGGGGCCCATCCCGGCCCCGGCCGGGCATCGCCCGGGGCGGGGAGGCCTCCGGCCGCGCCGGGGAGGGTCCGGGGATGGGCCGCCGGCGCGCCGAGTAGGCGCGGAGGTAGGTACCGACCTGAACCCTGACCAGGTCGGCGACGATCTCCTCGGGCATCGGCCGCACGCCCCACAGGGAGCGCTCATTGGCCTCCGCCCCGACCAGCGCGACGAGCTGGCCGGCGGCCCGCGCCGGCACCTCGACGTCGAGCTCGCCCCGCTCGGCGAGCCCGGAGATGAACGTGATCAGCCACTGCAGCGTGGAGACCGGCCCCACGCCCATCCAGGCCGCCCGGAGCTCCGGGTGCCTGCCCCTCTCGAGGTTGACCATCCGGCGCATGGCCGAGAGCTGCCGGTCGGCGATGATCCCGACCAGGGCCCTGCCGATGGTGGCGAAGGCGGCGTCCACGTCCTCGGAGACCGGAGGTATCTCCTCGAGCCTGAACCCGACGTCGACGACCGCGGTGCCCTGGGTCTCCGCGATCGCCGCCAGGACCAGACCCCGCTTGTCGCCGAAGTGGTTGTAGACGGTCTGCTTGGAGACGCCAGCGGCGGCGGCGACGTCGTCGATCCGGCCACGCTCGAACCCCTCGGCGGCGAAGACCTGCGCGGCCGCGGCGAGGATCGCCCTCCGCTTCGCCTCGATCCGGCCGGCCACGCTCGACATCCCTGTGCATTGTAGGGTCGACGCCGCTAATATGGACTCAAAAGTCCATCCTTATGGACCACAAAGTCCAGGAGTTCTCGCCATGTCCCCAGATCGTCCCGACCGCGTGCCGGTGCTCATCGCCGGCGGCGGCATCGTCGGCCTCTCCGCCTCCCTGTTCCTCTCCCGGCAGGAGGTGCCCTCCCTGCTCGTCGAGCGTCATCCGGGGACCTCGATCCACCCGCGGTCGCGGGGGGTCAACGGCCGGACCATGGAGCTCTACCGCGAGCTCGGCATCGACGAGCGGGTGCGCGAGGCGGGCCGGGCGCTGGCTCCCGCCCTCGGCCTCTACGTCGGACCCTCCCTGCTCGAGATCGTCGAGCCGCTGCCACGGGAGCGGAAGGTCGGGCACAACCCCTTCACCCAGGTGCTCGAGGATCTGAGCCCGGTCAGCGCCTCACGCGGCACCCAGGACCTGATCGAGCCGGTGCTGGTCGAGGCGGCACGGGAGCGCGGCGGCGATCTCCGCTTCCACACCCAGCTGCGCGGCTTCGAGCAGGACGGCGAGGGGGTGACGGCGACCCTGTTCGACCGCGACCGCGGTGAGGAGTGGACCGTCCACGCCGACCACATGATCGCCGCCGACGGCGCCAACAGCGGCGCCTTCCACGCCCTCGGCGCGCCCTGCAGCGGCGCCGGCGTGCTCGGTCACATGCTCAACATCCTCTTCCGCCTCGACCTCACCGACCTGGTCCATGGCCGCGAGTTCAGCATCTGCGACATCGAGCGGTCCGAGCTGCGCGGCCTCATGACCTCGATCAACAACACCGACCGCTGGGTCTTCCACCTCGTCTACCGGCCCTCGCGGGGGGAGCGCGCCGAGGACTACACCGCCTCCCGCTGCGTCGAGCTGCTCCGGCTCGCGCTGGGCATGCCCGACGCCGACCCCGAGATCCTCGGCATCCTCCCCTGGGAGCCGACCGTGCGCGTCGCCGACCGGTTCCGCTGGGCCCGCGTCTTCCTCGCCGGAGACGCCGCCCACCAGATGCCGCCCTGGGGCGGACAGGGCGCCAACACCGGCATCCAGGACGTGCACAACCTGGCCTGGAAGCTGGCCGCGGTGCGCTCTGGCACCGCCCAGGACGCCCTCCTCGACACCTATGACGAGGAGCGCCGGCCGGTCGGCCGCGTCGCCGCCGAAGAATCGGGGATGGCCGCCGGCGAGGACGGCATGATGTTGCTCCAGGGCGGCGGCGAGGCCATACGCCAGCGGTGGCCACGGATGATCGGGTACGGCTACCAGTACCGGTCGCGGGCGATCAGCCACGAGCCCGGCGACGAGCTGCCGACCGACGAGCTGGGGCTCGACGGCCGCCCCGGCACCCGCTGCCCCCACGCCTGGGTGGAGCGGCCGGACGGCACCCGCGTCTCCACGCTCGATCTCGGCGCAGGCGGCTGGACGCTGCTCGCCGCGTCGGACGGCACGGCCTGGTGCGAGGCCGCCGCCGCCCGCGACCTGACCGCCTACCGGATCGGGCCCGATGGCGACGTCGGGGACGCCGACGACGCCTGGCGGGCCAGGGCCGGGCTGGAGCCGGACGGCGCGCTGCTGATCAGGCCGGACGGCTTCGTCGCCTGGCGCGCGCGGACGGCCGAGACCGATCCGGCGGGCCGGCTGGGCGAGGCGCTGGACCGGGCACTCTGCCGGACCCCGGCCACAGATCGGGCGGGCTGAGCGCGAGCCGGCGGCCGGTCACCCGGCCGCCGGGCCGCACTCCCCCACGCCGTCCTCCCCGGCCGCGAAATCGAGGAAGTGGCGGGCCAGCCTGTCGACCTCGTCCTCGCTGTTGAAGAGGGCGCAGGAGACGCGGATCCGGCCGGAGCCCTTGCCAACCGTGCGGGGATAGAGGCCGTCGGCCTCCAGCTGCGCCTGCAGCACGGTCTCGTCCTTGCCGGTCACCTCGATGGTGACCAGGCCGCCGGACAGCTCCCACTCGACCGGTGTGATCAGGCGCACGCCGGGGGCGCCGTCGAGCTGCCGCTTGAGGCGGGAGGTGAGCGCCTCGATCCGCGCCGAGACCCGATCCCAGCCGAGCTCGTCCATCCAGTCCAGGGCGAAGACGAGACCGGCGGTGACGGCGAAGCCGCGGGTGCCGAACTCGTAGCGGCGGCCGTCGGGCCAGAGCCGGACCCCGTCCTCCCCATCGTGCTCGAGCGCGCCGGCGCCGACATAGGAGGGCATCAGGGTCCGCATCAGGTCGCCCCTGGCCCAGAGGTAACCGGTCCCCTTGGGGCCGCCCAGCCACTTGTGGCCGTTGCTGGTGAAGAGGTCGCAGCCGATCTCGCCGACGTCGATCGGGGTCACGCCGAAGGACTGGGCGCCGTCGACCAGGGCCAGCGCGCCGCTGGCGTGGGCCATGGCGCAGATCTCCTTGACCGGCAGGCGGATGCCCTGGCCGCTGGTGATGTGGCTGGTACCGATCAACCTCGTCCGCCGCGTGATCAGGGAGCGCACCGAGGCCAGCACCCGCTCCGGGTCGCCCGAGGCCTCGAAGTGGCGGACGGCGACGTCGTAGCGGTACCCGACGTAGTGCCACGGGTAGTTCATCGCCGGGTGCTCGGAGTTGGAGATGATGACCTCGTCGCCGGGCTGGAGGTCGATGCCCATGCTGGTGAAGGCGACGCCGTCGGTGGCGTTGCCGGTCAGGGCCAGCTCGCCCGGCTCGGCCCCGATCCGAGCCGCCAGCCGCTCCCGCGCGACCTCGATCTGCTCTCGCAGCCGCTGGCCCATGCGCAGGCCGCGCTGCTCGAAGGCGGCGAGCTGCTCCAGGTGACGCTCGAGGACGCCGCTCGCCATCAGCCCGTAGGTGCCGGTGTTGAAGTAGGCGAGCTCCTCCAGGATCGGGTACTGGGCGCGAACCGCGGTGATATCGAACTCGGTGTCGATCACGTCAACTCCCGGCCAGCTCGGCCACTGAACCAAAGGCATCGGCGCGCACCGCCTCCTCGGCGAAGTGGCACGCGACCTGGTGGCCGTCCGCCACCCTGCGGAGGAGCGGCTCCTCCGTCCGGCAGCGGTCCTGGGCCAGGGGACAACGGGTGTGGAAACGGCACCCGGCGGGCGGGGCGAGCGCGCTCGGCACCTCCCCCCTGACCACGGTGTGGCGCCGGGCGCCGATCTCGGGGTCGGGCACCGGCACGGCGGCGAACAGGGCCTGGGTGTAGGGGTGGTGGGGCCGCCGGTAGAGCGAGTCGCGCTCGGCCAGCTCGACCACCTTGCCCAGGTACATGACCGCCACCCGGTCGCTCATCTCCCCGACCACGGCCAGGTCGTGGGCGATGAAGAGGTAGGACAGCCCCAGCTTGTCCTGGAGGTCGGAGAGCAGCTGCAGGATCTGGGCCTGGATCGACACGTCGAGCGCGGAGACCGGCTCGTCGAGGACCAGGAAGTCGGGCTCGGCGGCGAGCGCCCGGGCGATCCCGATGCGCTGGCACTGCCCGCCGCTGAACTCGTGCGGGTAGCGGGAGATGGCGTCGCCCGGCAGGCCGACCAGGTCCAGCAGCTCGGCCACCCGGGCGCGGCGGGTCCGCTCCGGAGCCAGGTGGTGCACCGCCAGCGGCTCGGCGATGACGTGACCCACGGTATGGCGCGGGTTGAGCGACGCGATCGGGTCCTGGAACACGATCTGCATCCGCCGGCGCATGGCGAAGAGGTCGCCGGCGTCCATCGTCGTCAGCTCGCGGTCCTCGAACCGGACCTTGCCGCTGGTCGGCCGCTCGAGCAGCAGGGCGGCGCGGCCGGTGGTGCTCTTGCCGCAGCCGCTCTCGCCGACCAGACCCAGCGTCTCCTGGCGCCCGATCGCCAGGCTGACCCCGTCGACGGCATGCACCGTCTGTCGTGGCCGGAACAGGGTCCCGGCGCCCCGGACCGGGTAGTGGACGACGAGGTCCTCGACCTGGAGCAGCGTCTCGGCCATCACGCCTCACCTCCCACCGGGTGCCAGCAGGCGGCGCTATGCCCTGTCGCCAGCGGATCCAGTGGCGGGGTCTCCTGCCGGCAGCGGTCGGTGGCCCGCTCGCATCTGGGGGCGAAGGGGCAGCCGGGGACCAGCTCGGTCACCCTCGGCGGCAGCCCGGGGATGGCGTGGAAGCGCCGCGTCCGCTCCGCGCTGAGTCGGGGCACGCAGCGCAGCAGGCCCACCGTGTAGGGGTGCGCCGGATGCGCGAAGAGCTCCCTCACCGACGCCGTCTCCATCACCCGCCCGGCGTACATGACCAGCACCCGGTCGCAGTGGGAGGCGACGATGCCGAGGTTGTGGGTGATCAGGATCGCGCCCAGCCCACCGTCGGCGACGAGGCCGTCGAAGAGCTCCAGGATCTGCGCCTGAATGGTGACGTCGAGGGCCGTGGTCGGCTCGTCGGCGATCAGGAGCCGCGGCTCGCAGGCCATGGCCAGGGCGATCATCACGCGCTGCCGCTGGCCGCCGCTGAGGCGATGCGCGTACTCACCGACCCGGCTCGTCGGGTCGGGCACGCCGACCAGCCGGAGCAGCTCGACGCCCCGCTCCAGCGCCGCCCTCCGGCTCATCCCCAGGTGCTGCCGGAGGACCTCCTGGAAGTGGGTGCCGACGGTCAGCACCGGGTTCAGCGAGGTCAGCGGATTCTGCGGGATCATCGCCATCGAGCGGCCTCGCAGCCGGCGCATCCGCGACTCCGGCAGTCCCCGGAGCTCCTGACCCTGGAACCGCACCTCGCCGTCGGTCACCCGGCCCGGCGGCCGGATCATGCCCATCACCGAGAGCGCGGCGACGCTCTTGCCGGAGCCGCTCTCGCCGACGACGCCCAGACGCTCCCCGCCGGCGACGCTCACGTCCAGGCCCTGGACCGCGTAGACGGTGGTTTCGCCCAGCACGAACGAGGTGCGCAGCCCGCGCACGTCGAGGAGTACCGCGTCCTCCCCCGGAGCCTCGCGCTCCCTGATGCCCTGTCGCTGCTGTGCCATTCCCGTCACCTCGACATGCTGGGGTCGAGGGCGTCGCGGAGCCCGTCGCCGAAGAAGCTGTAGCTGAGCGTGGCCAGGGCGATGCCGATCATGGGCAGGAGCGCGACCAGGGGCGACACCTGCAGGTACTGCTCGCCGTCGGTGATCATCTTCCCCCAGTCGGCCAGGGGGTCCTGGACGCCCAGGCCGAGGAAGCTGTAGCCGGCCTCGGCGAAGATCGTGGCCGGGATCTGCTGGATGAAGAAGACGATCATCGGTCCGGCCGCGTTGGGCAGGATGTGCTCGAACATGATCCGCCAGTTGGGCACGGCCAGCGCCCGGGCGGCGACGACGAACTCGCGATCGCGCAGGGCCAGGTACTGGGCTCGGGCGATGCGGGCATAGCCGATCCAGCCGCTGATGCCGAGGAACAGGATCACGTGCCAGAGGCCGGATCCGTAGAGGGCGATCAGGAGCAGGGCCAGGAGGAGCGGCGGAACCATCGTGAAGACCTCGACCAGCCGGAGCGTGATGAAGTCGATGATGCCGCCGAACCAGCCGGCGAGGACTCCGATCGGGAGCCCGATCAGGGTGCCGATGGTGGGGACCAGCAGGGCCACCGTCATCGTCGTCCTGGCCCCGTAGATCATGCGGCTGAGCATGTCCCGGCCCAGCTCGTCGGTGCCCAGGGGGTGGGCCAGGCTGGGTCCGGCGAGGACCTCGCCGAGGTTCTGCTGCGCGTAGCCGTAGCGGGCGAGCAGCGGCGCCAGCAGCGCGATGACGAGGATCGCGATGGCGATGATGCCGCTGACCAGGGCCAGCTTGTTGCGGCGGTACCGGGCCCAGGCCAGCCACCAGAAGGAGGAGCGCTGGCGGCGGACGGGGCGTCCCGGCTCGAGGATGGCGGCGGTGCTCATCTCGATGCCCCCGCCAGCCGGATCCGCGGGTCGACCAGCGTGTAGGCGACGTCGCTGAGGATGTAGCAGGTGCCCCAGAGCACGGCCACGATCAGGACCAGGCACATGATCATCGGGTAGTCGCGCCGCAGGATGGCGGTCGTGAAGTAGCTGCCCAGGCCGGGCAGGGCGAAGGTCGCCTCGATGAAGATCGAGCCGGTCAGGAGGTTGGGGATGTTGGGCCCGAGGATCGTGATCAGCGGGATCAGGGCCGTGCGGAGCACGTAGTTGAGGTTGATCCGCCACTCCGAGAGACCCCTGGCCCTGCCCATCTGGACGTAGTCGGCGTGCGTCACCTCGAGGGCGCTTGCCCTGGTGTAGCGCGCGCACAGCGCCATCGGATTGAGGGCGAAGGCGATCACGGGCAGGATCAGGTCCTGCGGCTGTCCCCAGCCCCCGGTCGGCAGCCAGCCCAGGGTGACGGCGAAGACGACGATCAGCAGGAAGCCGACCACGTAGTTGGGGAGGGCGATGCCGGTGGTGGCGAAGGAGGTCAGGACCCAGTCGATCCAGGTGTTCTGCCGGATCGCCGAGATCAGGCCGAGGGCGATGCCGCCCACATAGGAGATGACGATCGTCCAGGCGCCCACCGCCAGGGTCACCGGCCAGGCCTTGGAGATCAGCTGGGTGACGGTCTCGGTCGGCTCCTCGAAGGGGATGCCGAAGTCACCGTGCAGGGCGGCCCACACCCACTTCAGGTACTGCAGCCAGATCGGCTGGTTGAGCCCGTACTTGACCTCGATGTTGCGCATGGCGAACGCAGGCAGCGGCTGCTGCGTCTGCGAGAAGGGCCCACCGGGCACGGCGTGCATGAGCCCGAAGATGATCATGGTGACGACGATCATCACGATGATCAGCGTCAGGAATCTCTGCGCGAGATACGATAGCACCGCCTATCCTCCGTCCTCCTCCAAACGAGATGGCGAGTCCGGGCCCGGGAGCGACCCCGGGCCCCCTCGCTCAGACCACGCCGTTGACCTTCTGGCGCGTGTACTTGGAGACGTTGTCGCCGACGTAGAGCTCGGTCATCGAGGTCGTCCCGGGTCCGAAGCCGGGCCACTCGATGCCGTCGTAGCCGTCCTTGTCCTTGTTCAGCGCGGCGCCCTTGATGTAGGGCCAGTAGAAGTAGCCGTAGAGCAGGTGGAAGACGAAGACGGCGGGCGCCTGCTGCGTGAGCAGGACCTGGGCCTCGGTGTAGATCTTCTGCCGCTCCGCGGTGTTGCTCTCCGAGGCGCCCTGCGCGAGCAGGGAGTCGTACTGCGAGTTGTCCCAGTTGTGGCGGCCGCCGCCCTTGTAGACGCTCAGCATGTTGGAGGCGTCGAAGTAGTCCATCCCGTAGCTGACGAAGCCCATCGGGATCTGGGTCGGCTTGGCGTTCATCCGGTTGTAGAAGGTGGTCGTGTCCAGCTCCTGGAGCTGCACGTTGACACCCAGGACCTTGTTCCAGTTCGCGGCCAGCGCCTGGACCACGGCCTCCGAGTTGGCGGCGGCGACCTCACGCCAGTAGAAGGTGACGGCGGGGAAGCCCTTGCCGCCCGGGTAGCCGGCATCGGACAGGAGCTGCTTGGCCTTGCTGACGTCGTAGTTGGTGTACGGGACCAGCGGGTCGGTGACCGCGAACGGGTAGCCCGGCATCAGGTAGCCGTAGGCGGGGATGGCCAGCGGGTTGAGCAGGCTGGAGATGATCGCGTTGCGGTCGACCGAATGGGCGAAGGCCTGGCGGACCTTCTCGTTGTTCCAGGGCTCCTTGGTGACGTCGAAGAACGTGTACCAGATCTCGAAGTCGTTCGGGTTCTTGTACAGGTGCAGGCTCTTGAGCTTGGAGCTCCTCTGGGCGATCTTGAGGTCGAGCGGGGTGACGTTGACCTCGTCGATCTGGCCGGTCTCGAAGCGGGGAAGCATGTCGCCGCCGGCGTAGATCCGGCCCACCTGCCACTCGATCGGCGGCTTGAAGGGCGCCGTGTACTTGGTGTTGGGCCCGAGCACGATCTGCGAGGTGGGCTCGAACTGCTTGAGCACGTACGGGCCGCAGCTCACACAGGTCGAGGGGTTGATGTTGTAGCTCCCCGAGCCGTACTTGCTCAGCGCCGCCGCCGACAGCGGCTGCGTGTAGAGGCAGGCGTTGGGCATGTACGCGATCGGGCTCTCGGTCGTGATCTCGAGGCTGTACTTGTTGGCGCCCTGCTTGACGCCGATCGAGCTGGTGGGCATGCTGCCCAGCACCGCCTCCGCGTAGTTCTTGATGACGCCCGTCCAGTACCAGGTGAAGTCCCATGCGTGCTTGGGGTCAGCCGAGTAGCGGAGCGTCTCGACGTAGTCGGCGGCGGTCAGCTCGCGCCCGTCGGTCCACATGATGCCGGGCCGGATGCTGAACGTCCAGGTCAGCCCGTCCGTGGACTGCTTCCAGCTCGTCGCCGCGCCGGGCACGATGTTGAAGTTGGGGGTGATCCGGACCAGCGGGACGTTGAACTGATCGGCCAGCGGGGCCCGGGAGTAGACCGTCTCGTAGAAGTCGAGGGCCTTGTACGTCGCCCCGGTCGAGTCGTTGGGGGTGATGTACATCTGCTGGCTGGCGACGGCCGCGCCATCGGGCAGCTTCAGGCCCAGCGCGTTCTTGGTGCCGGCGCCGCTCTGGGTGCCGCCACCACTCGCGCCGCACGCCGCGAGCAGGCTCAGCCCGGCCGCCCCGGTCCCGGCCAGGAAGGCTCGACGCGAGAAGTCTGTCGCAAAACGTCTGGTGTTCTCTCTGTCCACCACGTCCACCTATTCCTCCGGCAGCGCCTCGCGGCGTCCGCCGTTGTCGGTGCCGAGCACCGTGGCTTCGCGTGGCTCCCGGCGGTGACGCACCGCCATCCGGAAACCACGCCCTCCTCTCTTCACCCTCGCCGACGCGGCCCTCCGAGTGGGGACCGTCCGACGTGCGGCGGGGGGGTAGGACCGATCAGCCTCACCTTCGTCCAAGGGGAGTGCACAGTCACAGTGTGAGGTGGTCATCCTACAAATTTGAAAGGAAGATACCTCCAGCGTTACCCGTTGTCAATCAGCAGCCTGGGCAAGGTGTGCGATCGCTGGAAGCGCCAAGGCCGGTTCGGGTGATTGACACGTTGACAGTGGATCGGGGCTGATGCTAGCCTTCGACGCACGGAGAGAGAATGAGTCTACAAAAGGACCGTCCGGAAGGGCCTCGACACAGCCTGCGGTCCCTGTCTCGAGAACGGCTGACCGACCGAACGGTCGATGCGCTGCGTGAGTACATCCTCTCCAACCGCCTCACGCCGGGCACCCGCCTTCCCTCCGAGACCTCGCTGGCCGAATCGCTCGGCGTCAGCCGCAACGTCCTCCGGCAGGCGGTCTCCTCGCTGGAGGCGCTGGGCATGCTCCGCGTCACCCACGGTAGCGGCATCTTCGTCGCCGACCTGGCCGACACCGACGTGTTCCGGCAGATCGCGGGCTGGATCGGCACCAGCACGCTGACCCAGAAGGACTACGTCGAGGTCCGTTCCATCTTCGAGCGGGGCGTGTACGAGCTGGTCATCGAGCGGGCCACCGAGAAGGACCTGGATCGCCTCGAGGAGCTCGCCCGGACGGTCGCCGAGAACTCCGACACGGATCACGGCGCCCATGTCCACGACGACTTCCACCGCCTGCTCCTGGAGAGCACCGGCAACCAGTTCCTGGTCACCCTGGGCACGATCCTCTACAACTTCTTCTGGGAGGTGGGCTGGCAGGGCCCGCGCGTCCACAAGCCGCCCGAGCCCCGCGCCACCGGCAGCCACCTCCGGATCGTGCAGCTGCTGCGCCGGCGGGACCCGGCCGACATTCCGCGCATGATCGACCTCCACCTCTCGCCCCACGTCGGGCCCGAGGACGGCCCCGACTGATCTCGTCGCAGATCGGGGGCGCGCCCTCCCCTACCGCATCTCGATCAGGGCCTTGATGTAGCCCTCCGGCTTGTTCTCGGACAGCTGGAAGGCCTCGTCGATGCGCTCCAGCGGCAGCCGGTGCGTAATCAGCGGGCGGGTGTCGATGCGGCCGGCGGCGAGCATGCGCATCGCCTGCCGCATGGCGACCATCTTGGCGCCGTCGCGGCGGTCGTGGGCGTTGAGCACCTCCAGCGCCTTCCAGTTCCAGAGCTGCATATCCAGGGTGCGGTCGCCGCCGCCGTGGTTGTGATAGCCGAGGATCGAGAGCCGGCCGTGCTCGCGGACCATCCGCGCCGCCAGGGTGAGGCCGGGCCCGACCCCGGTGGCCTCGACGGCGAGGTCGACGCCGGTGTCGGGGGCGATCTCGTGGCGCATGCCGATCAGCAGCGAGGCCGGCACCTGGTCCGGCGCCACCACCTCGTCGGCACCCATCCGGAGCGCGGCGTCGCGGACGTGCTGGCGGGGGTCGACCCCGATCACCCGGGCCGACCACTGATGGCGGATCAGCTGCAGCATGAGCAGGCCCATGAAGCCGAGGCCGACCAGGGCCACGGTGTCGCCGACGTCGACCCGCATGCGGTTGGCGGCGCTGACCACGCAGCTCCAGGGCTCGCCCATCACGTCGTCGGCGTCGAGGCCGTCGGGCACCGGCAGCACCCGGTCCGAGGTCGTCACCGCGTACTCGGCGAAGCCGCCGTGGAAGAGGCCGGTGACGGACGTGCCCGGCCTCAGGCCGCCGACGCCGGCGCCGACCTTGTCGATCACGCCCGACACCTCGTGACCCGGACGCAGCGGCGCCCCGCCGTCGGGCCCGGCCAGGTAGCCGGGCAGCTCCGAGGCACAGACGCCGCAGCTGGTGACCCACACCCGTACCTGGCCGGGACCGGGCTCGGGGGGCTCGGTGTCCTCCAGCTCGATTTGCTCGGGACCGACCACCAGGGCCTGCTTCATGGATACCTCCTTGGTTCGACGGACGGATCGCGCGACGGGGCGGATCAGGCCTCCTCGCCCCAGCGGCGGAGCAGCGCCCGGCTCCTCGCCAGCTGCTCGCGGGCCAGGCCCAGTGCCACCTCGATCAGGCGGCCGGCGAGCCCGGCGCAGTCGGGCGCGCCCTCGACCTCGGCCCTCTCGACCCAGGCCGGCCGGAGAGCGCTCCGCCCGCCGAGGGCGCCGCAGATGCCGCCGGCCATGGTGGCGACGGTGTCGGTGTCGCCGCCGAGGTTGGCCCCGTACTCGATGACGCGGACCGGGTCGCCCCCGGCCAGCCGGCAGATGGCGAGGGCGGCGGGCACCGTCTCCCTGGCGTCGCAGCGGATGTCGCGACCGAAGCGCGGCGCGAAGGCGGACCGGAAGCCCTCGTAGCCGGCCGAGCCTCCGGCCAGCTCCAGGGCTCCCTCGATCAGATCCCGCATCTCCTCCGCCCCCGGCTCCAGGCACTCCACCGCTGCCGTGAGGCAGCCCTCGATGTCCGCGTCCTCGCCGAGGGCGGCCGCGGTGGCGGCGGCGATCGCGGCCGCCGCGTCCTGGCAGAAGGCGACCGGCCCGGTGTGCATCAGCGAGGCCAGCCGCTGTGCCTGGCGGGCCGCGGCCTCGGGGTCGGCGGGATGGACGATGCCGACCGGGGCGATGGCCATGGCCGAGGTCGAGCTGGGCATGTTGCCCTCGGCGGCCAGCCGCGCCGGGTAGCCCTGGGTCAGCTTCTGGGCGGTGTGCAGGGCGGAGATGAAGAACCTGTTCCGCCGCTCGACCAGGATCACCTCGCGGTTCCTGACCCACTGCCGGGCCCAGTCGTCGGGTCCGGCCCTGCCCCCGGTCTCGATCAGGGCGTCGCAGAGCAGGTGGCGGAGGATGGTGTCGTCCGTCCCCACCCCCTCGAAGTCGTCGATCCAGCCCCAGCGCCCCCGGATCTCCTCCGGGCTGAGATTCTCGCTGGGCGTGCCCATGGCGTCGCCGATGAGGCCGCCGAGCAGGCAGCCCCGGACCCGGTCGAGAAGCTCCATCCTCCCCTCCTCTCTCATTGCGTATGGCACGGGCAGCTGTCCGCCGGGCTGGCCAGGGCGACCAGCGTCAGCGTCCAGACCGCCCGGTCGCGGGAGACGAGCAGGGCCAGCCGGGCCTCGCCCCGGGGACCGCGCTGCTCCTTCCCGTACCGCCGTCTTTATCCCTCCGGTCCATCCCCCCCACTGAGCGGGCGCACCCGCACCGCCCCGGCGGTCATCGTCCCCTGGTCGCAGACCAGGGCCACTCCGCCCCCGGCCAGGCGGGGATCCCGGTCCCGGCCGGTGAGCACGACCTCTCCGTCGACGAGCCCCTCCAGCTCCTCCCCGCGCACGCGCAGGGCGAGATCGCGGCTCTGGAAGGGGGTCTGCGGCAGCGGCGCCTCGGCCAGCACCCTGACCCCGCCCGCCGCCTTTGACCAGCCGAACCCGGTCGTCGTCCGAGAGCAGCAGCGCGTAGTACCGCCGCAGCCCCTGGACCCTGGCGGCGATGCCCGCGCCGCGCGCCATGTTCACGGTGACCGGCGCCGCCACCTCGTAGTCGCGCCACTGCCGGCCGCCCTGGATGAGCAGGCCGGTGCCCCGGTCCTGCGAGATCCGGTAGTCGTCGCCCCGCGACTGATAGTGGTCGACGGCGTCGACCCAGGCCCGGCGCCAGTGCCCGGCGCCTCCCGACGGCCGGCCCAGGACCACCTCCGGCTCCCCCTCCCAGGTGAGGAGGTCGACGTGCACGGTGCCCTCGGCGGGGGCGTCGCTCTCGATCTCGATGCCGATCTCGGCGATGGGATGGCCCTCGCAGTCGGGGACGCGCCAGGCCAGCTCGTCGCGCCGGCCGGGTTCCAGCGTCACCGCCGGTCCGTCGATCTGGGTCAGGTCGGCGGTGGCGTAGGTGCGGATGTAGAGCCGGCAGCGGACCGGGCCGGAGCTGGCACCGCCGGCCTCCACCGCGGCACGCACCCGCTGACCGGGATGCAGCGTGGGCGTGGCCAGCAGCTGGTAGTGCATGTCGCCCAGATCCGAGGGCGGGATGAAGGTGGCGGTGGCGGCGCGGGCGAGGCGGCCCGGCGCCAGATGCCGGTAGCGGACGGCGAGGCTGCGAGAGCCGGCCGCCGAGTGGCCGGGGAGGTTCTCGAGCACGGTCGTCCCGCTCGAATCGGGCCGGGCGTCGACCTGCCAGCCCTGCACGCTGCCGGGGAGGTCGAAGTGGAAGCGGGCGCCGCCCTTGGGCGGGTCGGCGGGCTGGCCGGCCAGCCGGCGCCCGAGGTCGGCGAGACGGCCGGCCTGGGTGGCGGCGTCGGTGATCGCCTCCTCACCCGACGCGGTGGGCAGGTACATGCGGTCGGCGATAGGCCCGCGCCAATCGGGGCCGGCGTCGATGCCGGCCAGCCCGTTCTTGATGCCGAGCAGGCAGCCGACGTTGCCGGAATTGCAGTCGGTGTCCCAGCCGCAGCTGTTGACGACGCTCAGCGCCTCCTGGAGGTCGTCGCCGCCGTAGAGGAGGGCGAGGACGACCAGGGCATGATTGGGCACGACGTGGCAGTTGCCGGGGTAGCTGTCGTAGCCGAAGTCGGCCTCGACCAGCTGGCGGGTCACCCGCCAGTCGTCCTGCGCCGCCCGCCACTCCCGCAGCCTCGCCACCAGCCGGGCGATGAGGCTGTCGCCGGGGATCTGGGCGAGGCCGGTGTCGAGCAGGTGGTCGAGGTCGCCGCCCGAGAACGCCTCCGCCTCCATCGCCGCGATCAGCTGGGCCGCGTGCACGGCCTCACCGTCGTGGCTGACGCGGGCCGCGCTGGCGGCGAGGCGGGCGGCCAGCTCGGGATCTCCGGGCGAGACCATGCCCCAGCCGTCGATGAAGATCTGAGCACCGATCTGCTCGGCCATGACCTTCCCGTTGGTGGCGATCGACCCGCTCTCCGGGGCCGGTATGCCCGAGCGCAGACGGACGAAGGCGGTGTGCTCGGTGGAGTTGCCGACGCCGCCCCACCAGAAGATCGTCCGCTCCTCGATCACGTAGTTGAGCCAGGCGTCGGCGACGTCGGCCGGTGTCAGGTCGGCGCCGCGGCCCGAGTCGTCCAGGGCGCGGACGAAGGTGAAGGTGCCGGTGATGTCGTCGTCGGTGACGACCAGGGGCAGGCCCCTCTGCTGGTGGACGTAGTAGCGGATCTGGCCGAAGCGGCGGCGGATGCGGTCGTAGGTCCAGCCCTCGAAGGGACGGCCCAGGTAGACGCCGATGATCTTGCCCAGGACGCCGGCGTAGACGCGCTCGGCGTAGTCCTCGGGTATGGCCGCTGACCGTCGCCGTGTCTCTGCTTCCACTAGGTCGACTCCCTGACGATGAGGCGGTGGGGGATCTGCTCCGAGCGCCCGGGCAGGGGCGCCTCGGCCGTGAGCCGCTCGAAGAGCAGCTCCGCCGCCCGCTCCCCCATCCGCACCCCGTCCTGGGCCACGGTGGTGAGCGGCGGCCGGATGATGCCGGCGACGGGGATGTCGTCGAAGCCGGCGACGGCGACGTCACCGGGGATCCTGAGCCCGCGCTCCAGCAGCGCGGTCGAGGCGCCGATCGCCATCATGTCATTGGCGGCGAAGATCGCGGTCGGCGGCTCGGGCAGCGCCAGCAGCCCGGCGACGGCGGCGTGGCCGCTCTCCGAGGAGAAGTCGCCGGCGACGACCATCCCCCTCGCCACCGCCAGGCCGTGCAGGCGGTGGGCCTCGCGATAGCCGCGGAGGCGGGACGGCCCCGGCCCCTGGGGGCTGGTGATCACGCCGATGCGCCGGTGCCCGCGCTCGATCAGATGGATGACCAGGTCCCTCGACGCGCCGGCGTTGTCGATGTAGACGCTGTCCAGCCCGACCTCCTCGTCGTGGCGGCGGTGAGCCTCGACCCTGACCACTCCCACCCCCCACTCGACAAGGCGGCGGAGCCGGTCCGAGGCGACCTGGAAGAAGGCGGCGACGACGCCGTCGATGCTCCCCTCGAGGCCGAGCCGGACGACCTTCAGCTCCTTCTCCAGGATCCGGTCGGTGATCAGGACGAGGACCTCGTACCCGTTCCGGTCGGCGACGTTCTGGACGCCCTGGACGACCGAGGGATAGAAGAGGTTGGTGATGTCGGGAACCACCGCCGCGACACGGAACGCACGCTGCAGGCGGAGCTGCCGGCCCGAAGTGTTGCGGACGTAGCTGAGCTCCTCGACGGCGTCCAGGATCCGCTTCCGCGTCGCCGCCGGCACCGCGATCGGGCGGTTGTCGTTGAGCACCAGTGAGACCAGCGTCTGGGACACGCCGGCCAGGCGCGCGACATCGGTCTGCGTCGGTCTCCTCGGCACCCGGCCTCGCACCCATCTTCCCTCCTAATTCGAATTATTTTTACGAATTATCATCCTTCCCGCGGCAGCCGTCAAGGGAGATGGCAGACGTCAGGCCGTGGTGTCCTCGTTCAGATCAGCTCCTCATCCACGACACATGTGGCACGAGACCCATCAAAGGAGGGCTGGGATCCGCAGCGAAGCGTTACTGTCAAGGGTCACGTAGAGCTCCAGGTGGACGGACAACTTGGTTCCAGGTCTATGGCCATGAGAAATCCAGGCGTACGGTCAGGTGTCGCCCGGGAGGATGACCAGTCTGTGGGGTCGGCGTCCCTCCTTCGTTACCAGGA